>CAXBNA010000090.1:0-22760 GCA_963976915.1 uncultured Verrucomicrobiales bacterium | reverse complement strand
CTGGGTGACTGGGTGACTGGGTGACTGGGTGACTGGGTGACTGGGTGACTGACCACTGATGACTGAATACTCTCACGATGGCGCAGGTGGGCTACTGGGCGGCAAGGGGCTCGGAGGGTTGGCCGGGAAGGAGGATCGCCTCGGGATGCGGGAGGGCGTCGGGATTTCCGAGGGCGCGGTCGAGGATCTGGCGGAGGAGCTTGCCGACGTCGCCGCGTGAGGCGCGTTGCATTTGAAGCCGGGGGAGATCGGGTGAGTTGGGGAGGAGCCAGGTGAAAACGGGGGTCATGGACGAGGGTTCTCCGTTCTCGGCATCCCGCAGAGTTTCGCCGAGTCGGAGGTCGGACATCATGAAGCCCTCAGGCGTGTGGCGTGAGATCCACCAGCCCTCGGTGAACCAATGGACAGCGGCAAAGGCACCCTTGGACCGAAGTGAATCGTGGGGCATCTCGCGGTCCACGCGATACCATCGGACTGGGGTGTCCCTGGCATAGAGAACGGACCGATAGCCGATGAAGAAGCCATCGTCGGTGCGGACGACGATGCGCCAAAGAAGGGTGTTGAGCGGGGTCGGGCCGATCAAGTGGCCTTTGGCTGGAGATGGCAGGGTGGCAATGGCGGGTTGCACTTGATGATCGATCCAGGAGCGAGCCGTGAAGCTCCACAGGGTGTAGAGGGTGGTGATGATCAAGCCAGCTCGCATGGTGCGCAGGGCACCCGCGGCCCCTGATTTTCCCCGATGCTGGAAGAAGCTCACGAAGAGTCCCACGAGCAGCGGCAGCGTGAACAGGGGGTCGATGATGAACAGGTTGCTGGTGGTGACGCGGGCGTTCGAAAACGGTTCCCAGATCTGCGTGCCGTAGGCGGTGAAGACATCGATCAAGACGTGGGTGAACCAAGCGAGGAAGACAAAGAGGATCGCCCGGTTTCTCGAAACGTTGAACTTCTTCCAGTGCCAAGCGAGCAGCGGACCGATGAGGGGTCCGGAGAGCACGCAGAGAAGCATTGAGTGCGAGATGCCTCGATGCCATTGCAACTGCTCGACCGCATCCGCCCAAGGGAAGATGAGGACGTCGAGGTCTGGCAGGGTGCCGAAGAATGCGCCCCAAGCCATCGCCCGCCGTCCGATCGATCTGCCGAGGACGATCTCGCCCATGGCGGCTCCGAGTGCGGCTTGGGTGAGGGAGTCCACGGTGGAGGAGATGGGTGTAACCGGTGAAAGCGCAGAAGCTAAGGAAGGAAACGGAACCGGGTGATGATCGCCCACACAAGCTTGGTCCCGCGATTGCCCAATCCTGGTCTTTGATGTGACCCGCTGTGATGGCGGGGCGTACTTGGACGAGGATTGGGACTGGAATGAGGAACAGGGGAACGCCGGGAAGGGCATTTCTCCCTGCTACTGGCTGCGCTGGTCGCGGAAGGCGGTGGTGCGGAGACGGAGGCCATTGAGGCGGATGAAGCCGGTGGCGTCGTCCTGGTTGTAAGCGTTGCCGGGATCTTCCTCCATGGTGGCGACGTCTTCGCGATAGAGGCTGAGCGGTGAGCGGACGCCTGCGGCCATGACGTTGCCTTTGTAGAGCTTCACGCGCACTTCGCCGCTGACCTTCTGCTGGCTGTCGGTGACGAGGGCCTGAAGGGCGAGACGCTCGGGCGCGAACCAGAAGCCGTTGTACACGAGTTGCGCGTACTTCGGAATGAGGCTGTCGCGGAGGGCCATGACCTCGCGGTCCATGGTGAGGCTTTCGACTTGGCGATGGGCGTGGAAAAGGATGGTGCCGCCCGGGGTTTCATAGACGCCGCGGCTCTTCATGCCGACGAAGCGGTTTTCCACCATGTCCACACGGCCCACGCCGTTGCGTCCGCCGAGGCGGTTGAGGACCTTCATGATGCCGAAGGGGGAGAGGAGGGTGTAGCCGTCTTGCTCACCGGTGGAGGTGAGGCCGAACTCGGAGATGAGTTCGGTGAGTTGGTCGTGCTTGAGGCCGATGGCGTCGCCTTTTTCAAAGAGGATCTGGAGATACTCGGGTTTGTCGGGCGCGTCTTCAGGCGCAACGGAGAGGACGTACATGTCGCGCACACTGGGGGCGGTGGCGTCAAACCAGGGGTCTTCCAGCATGCCGCTCTCGAAGCTGATGTGGAGGAGGTTGCGATCCATCGAGTAGGGCTTCTTGGCCGAGGCTTGAACCGGAATGTTGTGCTCCTGGGCGTAGTTGATCATCTGCGTCCGTCCGGGGAAGTCCTTCCGGAAGGTGGCGTCGCGCCAGGGGGCGATGACCTCGATTTCGGGAGCGAGAGCGGCGGCGGTGAGTTCGAAGCGGACTTGGTCGTTGCCCTTGCCGGTGGCGCCGTGGGCGATGGCGGTGGCACCGTTGGCCTTGGCGTAGTCGATCATGCCCTTGGCGATGACGGGGCGGGCGATGCTGGTTCCGAGGAAGTACTGGCCTTCGTAGATGGCTCCGGCCTGGAACATGGGGAAGATGAAGTCGCGGGCGAACTCCTCGCGCAGGTCGTCGATGAGGCACATGGACGCGCCGGTGGACGCGGCCTTGGCTTCGAGTCCGTCGAGTTCCTCCTCCTGACCAACATCGGCGCAGTAGGCGAGGATTTCCGCATCCTGAGTCTGCTGGAGCCATTTGAGGAGGACGGAGGTGTCGAGGCCACCGGAGTATGCGAGAACGATCTTTTTCTTCATGAGCTTTGGGGAGTGGGAGAATAGGTACAATCGGCGGCTTGTCGATGGGAGATCGAGATCGCCCAAAAAACGTCTTGGCAGGAATCGAATCGAGGGGAGAATGGCGTCGCTCGACACATCCATGCCGGAGTGGCGAAATTGGTAGACGCGCCAGATTTAGGTTCTGGTGGAGTGATCCGTGCAGGTTCGAGTCCTGTCTCCGGTACTTGTTGGGTGGAATGGTCAAGGCGGAGGCTCGCGCGGAGGCGCAGGGGGAGGCTGAGTAAGAAGCTCCGGGGATCGTCAGTCGATTCCCGGTTTCGCCGCGAATTGTAATGGGAGCTTTCGGAGGCTTCCCCCATGGTTTTCGGCATGAATGTCTTAGCCTTGGTTGCGGCCGGAATCGTCGGCATTGTTACGGGGAGGCGGCTGTTTCCGATGTTCTTCTTCGACGTCGATGAGTTTTGGGAATGTGTGAAATACACCCTGATCCCAGACTGGGTGTCTCTCTTTCGAGGCGAGTATTTCCATGACTGTCACCAGTCTTTCAAACTCAGTGGATACATCATTCTCACGGCTGCTGCTACCTGCCTGTCCTACTATGGAATCGTTGAGCTTGTGCTTTGGTTGACCTCGAATTGACGCATGGCGTTGTGGCTTTCGGGCTATCCACTGAGCTGTGCGTTTTGAAAAAGGCAGTGCAGAGGGAATGAGGCTTGCAAAAAGCCGTTGGAAGCTGCGTTTTGAGTGGTTCATGAAAATCACTCTTTTGACGATCGCCTCGCTGGCGTTGGCAGCATCCATCGGGATGGCCGCCGATGAAAAGCCCGCCACTCCGAAGAAACCCGCTGCGGCCGAGAAGAAGGCGGCTCCTGCCCCTGCCGCGGTTGCCAAGGGAAAAGGAAAGGGAAAGGCCAAGCCCTCACCTGCTCCAGCGGCACCGAAGGTTTATGAGATCGGATACAGTGACACGCCACTGATTCCCGGCACGAAATGGAAGGTGCATGACATCGACCGTCCCCGCCCGGCGCATGTGCAGCCAGGAACCAAGTTGGGCGACGCGCCTGCCGATGCGGTGATCATCTTCGGCGGAGCGGATACTTCGGGTCTTTATACGAAGGACAAGGAGACAGGGAAAGAGATGCCTTGTCCTTGGGAAGTGCGCGGGGGCGCGATGCTGGTGAGTGGCGGCGACTGCTGGACGAAGGAGGAGTTTGGCTCCTGCCAGATCCACCTGGAGTGGTGGAGTCATCCCGATACAGAGGGGAACTCGCAAAAGAAGGGCAATGGCGGAATCTTCTTCATGGATCGCTACGAGTGCCAGATCCTCGACACCTACAACAACCCGACCTACGCCGACGGCATGACGGGCTGCATTTACGGACAGACACCACCGCTCGTCAACGCGGTGAAGCCTGCGGGCGAGTGGCAGGCTTATGATATCGTATTTACGGCGCCTGAACTCGACAAGGACGGCAAGGTGACGAAGCCAGCTTATGTGACGACCTTCGTGAACGGTGTGTGTGTGCAGGTGCACACTGAGATCATGGGGCCGACCCAGCACAAGAAGCCGACGAGCTATGAAGGTGTGTTTCCTGCAACGGCACCGTTCCGATTCCAGGATCACAAAAACAATCCGCCGGTGAAACTGCGGAATATTTGGGTGCGCAGGCTGTAACTCAGCGGCAGCAACGAGCTAAATCCGTCGAAGCCGTCCGGTGGTCATCCTGGGCGGCTTTTTTCGTCGGTTCCTACTCCGCGATCTCGTAGCGGGTACGGCGGCTGTTGAGCCAGCGGACACCGAACATGTCCATAGTCGCACGCCACGCCCGATTGCCAAAGCCGTACTTGCTGACGCCGTGGACGCGAGGGCGGTGGTTGACGGGAACTTCGGTCACGCGGTAGCCCATGTTTCGGATGAGCGCAGGGATGAAGCGGTGCATGCCGTTGAAGAGGAGGAGCGCTTCACGGCAGTCACGGCGCATGGCCTTCAGGGTGCAGCCCGTGTCGCGAACGCCATCGCCGACGAAGCGTGCGCGGACGGTGTTGGCGATCCGGCTTTGGAGGCGTTTGAATGGCGTATCCTTGCGTTTGGCACGATAGCCGCAAACGAGGTCGAAGCCTTCGCTGAGTTTGGAGAGGAGCAGGGGAATATCGGCGGGGTCGTTTTGCAAATCGCCGTCGAGGGTGACGATGGTGCTCCCCAGAGCGTTGTGGATGCCTGCGTGCATGGCGGCGCTTTGACCGCTGTTGTTCTTGAAGCTGAGCAGTCGAACCGTGGGATCGTCATTGGGAATACGGCCCGCAGTTTGATCCGTGGACCCGTCATCGATCAGAACGATTTCGTAGCTGCGACCTTTGAGCGCACTGTGGAGTTGGTCGACCAATTCCTGCACGTTGTCCTCCTCGTTGTAGAGGGGGACGACGATGGAAAGGTCTGGCGGGGTGCTCATTCGTGATGGGTCGGAAAGAAGCCCTAAAGCTCCGGTGGCTGGTATCGGTGGCAAGCGAAGATTTTCAGTGTGCGGACTTCGCGCCCGCCATGCATCACCCGGGCGACACTGATGGGCTGGGTGGTTTCAAATTGGGCTGTTAGCGCCACGGGCAGCTCGGTGTTGTCTGAGACGTAGATGGCATGAAGCCCAGCATAGGCGTTCACTCCCTCCCGTGTGGTGTCGTAGCGGGGCCACCAAGCGTAGGGCTCATCCCAACTGCCGTCCTGAAGCACATGGACTCGGGGATGCTCTGGCGACGGACGAAACAGCGGTGCCGAGGGTGGAAGGTAGAAGTCGAGTTCGGCTGCGGTTTGGGAGTTGTTGGCGATCACAAACCAACGCTGGGGATCGCCAATCGGTTGACCTTGGACCGTGTCTCGAAGAACGGCGGCAACGACACCCGCAGACTGAACCCAGCCATGCGCGCTGCCCGAAGGATCACGGCTGAAGTAGTGGGGGTAATCCGGCTGGGCACGGGTGCGGGTATCGAACTCCCAGGGCAGGCCGAGGCTGCGAGGAAGGTCGGTGTGGGTGATGAGGATTCCCTGCAGGGCCGCGAAGGCGATCATCATGGTGCGGAGGCTGATGCGCGTGATCGACTCGATTCCGCCATGTGCGGTTGCCCGGTGAGCGACCAGCAGCGTGAGGAAGAGAAGCCACACCGAGAATCCGGTGTCCGGCCATGGGTTGCTTGCTCCCCAGAAGAAGTCCAAAACCAAGAAGGGGATGGCCATGCCAAGAGGAAACCCCAGAGGCGTGATTCGAGTGGCAAGAGGCAGGGATAAGCGAACCGAAAGGACGATGAAGGTGAGAAGGAGCGGCGACGTGAGAATCACCCATCGAAAGAGGTTGGGAACGATGGAGAGCACTGGGTGCCAGTTCCCAAGAGACGCCACCGGCCACTCATGCTGGTTTTGCCAGATCATCCACGAAAAGCCCGATGGAAGCCACATCAGGAGCAAGATGAAAAAACCGAACCCTTTCAGGTGGTGGCGTCGCCGAAGGGGAATGGCAAGTGACGCCGCTGCAGCCGCAAGTGCGATCACCCCAGCGGAGGATACGTGCTGCAGGGCCGCAAGGCAGGTACCGCCTGCCCACCAAGCCCAGTGAAGCGGGTGCGCCTGGAGGAGCCCCCTCCGGATGAACAGGGCCAGCCAAGCGACCAGTGGGAGCATGAGCGTGCCCGTGGTGAGATGGACTGATGCAAGGTGAAACGCGGGCGTGACATTGAGGATCACGACCGCCCAGGCGGCGACGGCGGAATCGAAGAACCCCTTGGCGAGTCGCCACATCGCAAGGGAAGCCATCAAGGTCAGCAGGGGCGCAAACAGCCGAACGCCCCATTCCTGATGGCCTGCGATGGCCATGCCAAAACGCGCTGTCCATGCAACGGCGGGGCCCGTTTCCCACCAGCCGTCTTGCAGGCCGTGAGACGCCTGAAACGCAGCCAAAGCCTCGATCGGCGAGAGCTCCGTCGTCGGGAGCAGCATCAATCGCCAGACGGTGAGAAGTCCGAGAGCGATGAAAAGGAAGCGATGACGCTGCATGACGATGGTTGCGCAGAGAGGCAGGATGCGAGAAGATTGAATAGGGGATAGACGGGCGGTGTCAAAGTGCCTGTCCCCATTCTCTGATTCTTTTCCATGCTCATGAACCGTCGCTCTGTTCTCCGTCTCCTTCCTTTCACCGCGCTTCCCGTGTCGGCGTATGCCGCCGACCCGCAGCCTACGGGTGAAGAAATCCTGCGCCTCGTCCGGCTCAGTTACGCACTGCAGGACAGCAAACTGATGGGCAGCCTGCGGGACGACGACACAGGCCGTGAGGAGCCCTTTGAGCTGACCATGCAGCAGAACGTGATTCGGTTTCGATTCATCAATCAACCACCGGAAATCGTCCATCTAGACTTGGGGACGACCCCGGCGACCCTGATGCAGGTGCGTCCCGGAGGGGCAGGTACGGTGGCCATGGATGAATATGGTGAGAGCGTGCGCGGGATGGATTTCAACTACGAGGACCTATCCATGAGGTTTCTTTATTGGCCCAATGCGAAGCTCATGGGCGAGGATCGAATTCGGACGGTGAAGTGCTGGTATGTCCGCGTCACAAACCCCGACAGGAAAGGGCCTTATTGGACCGTCGACCTTTGGGTGCATCAGGAAAGCGGCGGTGTGGCCCGGATGGATGCCTACAATTTTCAAAGCAAACTGGTGAAACGCTTCCAAGTCGTTTCGGTTCAAAAATCGGGTAAAGCCACGATTCTGAAGGAGATGCGTGTGGAGTCCTTCAATCCGCTCAATGGAGATCGGAAGGGAAGAACCTACATGAAGCTCGACAAACCTGACTAAAACTGGTTCCTTTAATTTCCCGGCAGCCAACCTCTCCGGCTCGATGCGGAGGTGTCGGGAATGTTCCATGCCCCCCCCAGCCCCCACGCACGAGATTCCCAATATTCGGGATCATGAGACCATCCGTCGAATCGGACGTGGTGCCTTTGGAGAGGTGTGGATTGCCCGGAGCGTTACGGGCGCGTTGAGGGCGGTGAAAGTGGTGTGGCGGGACGACTACGAGCAGGTGGACTCATTCGAGCGTGAATTTGAGGCCATCAAACGCTTTGAGCCCATCTCGCGGCGGCATCCGGGGCTGGTTCCAGTGCTACAGGTGGGGCTGAGTGATCAGGAGGACTTCTATTACTACGTGATGGAGTTGGCTGATGACGTGAAGACGGGCCGGGACATCAATCCAGACACGTATGAGCCGCACAGCCTGGCCGCCCAGATGAAGAGAGAGGGGCGCCTCAGCTCCGACAAATGCATCGAGCTGGGTGCGAATGTGGCGGAGGGACTGGAATACCTCCACTCAAACAAACTGATCCACAGGGATGTAAAACCGTCGAACTTGATCTTCATCGATGGAAGCTGCCGCCTCGCGGACATCGGTTTGGTGGCGCTGCTCGGACAGCGCAGCTTCGTCGGGACGGAAGGGTTTGTGGCACCCGAGGGCCCGGGGTCGGCCGCCTCGGATATTTTTTCCCTGGGGATGGTTTTGTACGAGGCGAGTACGGGCAAGGACCGTCTCGACTTTCCTGACATTCCCTCGGCCACGGGTTCGGGAGAAAGCCTTCGTCTGTGGCGTCGGCTTCACTTGGTGATTTGCACAGCGTGTGCTCAGAAAGCGAAGGGACGTTACGCCAGTGCGAAGGAACTGGCGTTGGATCTTCGTGGGCAGCCATTGCCGTCGCGTCAGCGGAACTGGCAGTTTGCGATTGGTGGTTTGGTGGTTCTGGCTCTGGCGGTGGGATTCGGTATGTGGCTGGCTCTAAATCAGGAAACGCGCGAGATCCTCGCGGTGGAATCGCCGCCGCCGCTGCTGACGATCCGCTCTGAACCGGAAGGGGCGACGGTGTTTTCCGGAGAATCAGTTCTTGGAGAAACTCCCCTCCAATTGAATCCTGCCGAGGGTGTCCCGGTGATCTACCAGCTCCGATTGCCGGGCTACCGTCACCTGGAGGTCGAGCACACCTCGGTGGATGGGAATCCTGCGGCGTTTGATTTGAAGTTGGAGCCTTCACGACTGCCTCAGGTGGGCTCGTATTGGGAAAACAGTCTGGGTCAGGAATTCAAGCCCAGTCAAGGTGGCCATTTGAGCTCGGACCCTGTGTCGATGAGCTACTTTCGACAGTTCCTGGAGGCGACCGGGCGTTCTTTTGAAGGGCGAGTCGTGCGGTATCTCTCCACGCGGAACTCCGAGACGGTGTACATTGTTGTGGTGCCGCCGGGAGATGCCGAGGCGTTCCGCTACTGGCTGATGGATGTGGATCGCTCGGCGGCCTTTTTGAGTCAAGAGCACTACTACGAGGTCGAACCTTTTTACTACGTCGAGAATTCGGTGCACGTTGACGAGGAGGGGATGGACCCGGAGGCGGAAGAAGTCGGTGCCGTGGGCAACGCGGATTGGCAGGCTTTTCATCTCCGAGTGCGTCGCCAAACCTATGGGTCGGTCGTGATCCGTTCATCACCAGAACGGGTGCGGGTGTATCATCGGGAGGAACTGCTGGGCGAGACGCCTCTGGAGATTCAACGGGTGAAAAGCGGGGCGGTGGAGTATGAACTGCGGGAAGAGGGATTCTCCGACATGGTGCTCGAGGGCGAAGTCATGCAGGGGGAGCTGCTCGAGTTGTTCGCGGACATGAAGACGCGCAAGGCCGTGACGTTTGGACGGGAATGGCAGGCAAACAGTCTGGGGATGAGTTTCGTGCCTCTCGGTGACATCATGATTTCAGTGAACGAGACTCGGAGGCGGGACTACTTGGAGTATGCCAAGGCGACCTCCACGCGCAAACCGCCGTCTTCCGACGAGGGTGTGAGAGGTGGCAGCGGGACAATGCCTGTCGCAGGTGTGAGCCGGTCAGAGGCCGAGTCTTTCTGTGCGTGGCTGACGGATCGAGAGCGGAATGCAGGGTTGATTGGAGGTTCGGACATTTACCGTTTACCGAGCGACGAAGAGTGGAGCCGGGCGGTCGGGCTTCCATTGGAGCGAGGAGCAACGCCGATGGAGCGGAACGGTCGAATTCGCGGCATCTACCCGTGGGGGTTTGACTGGCCTCCACCGTCGAATGTGGACAATCTCGCGGACCTCGGTGCGGCGCGAAAAGCGAGCCTGGATCAAGTGATCAGCGGCTATGAAGACGAGTATCCTTTTCTGGCTCCCGTGAGTTCGTTGAAGCCCAACGAGAGACACATTCGAGGATTGGCCGGCAATGTGTCTGAATGGGTCTCCACCAACTACGCCGGGGATCAGATCAGCATTGAGAGTGGCGGCGAGGACCCCAACCTTTTGGGGACCCTCCGCGGTGGCAATTGGCGCAGTTCCCAGCCCGATGAGCTTCTGTCGTCGGCGCGATTTGCCGTTCCGGTCACGGCACAACTGAAAACGGTGGGCTTCCGCTGTGTGCTGGCCAGGCCGCGCGACTGAGTGACCCTCAGTTGTCAGGCTTTTGTGCGAGACGCAACCCCAAGGCCAGTGATCCAAGAAGTCCTGCTTTGGAACCCAATCCGGGCCGAACGACATAGTCGTCGATCCCCGCCCCGAGTTTTGGCGATGCGACATACCCATTGAGGTGGGACTTGAGCTTTCCACGAACGAGTCCGAGGAGGTGTGGCTGATCCATGACACCACCCCCGAGAATGATCTTCATGGGGGAAAGCGTCAGGACCAAATTCATGAGGGCTTGGGCGAGCGTGTCGCTCATTTCTTCCCAGGCAGGATGGTCGGGCGGAAGTTGGTCGGCGCGGACACCCCAACGTTTGGCCATGGAAGTTCCGCTGATGTAGCCCTCGACGCAGCTTTTGTGAAACGGACACTGACAATCGCGCGCGACGGCTTGGGAATTTCTTGGCGGAGGCACACTGAGGTGTCCGATCTCTGGATGAACCAGCCCGTGGATCAGTTTTCCATTGGCATAAACACCCCCGCCAACGCCCGTTCCGATGGTGATGTAGACCAAGGGGTCGCAACCGATGCCTGCCCCCCAAAGGTGCTCTCCGAGCGCGGCAGCGTTGACGTCTGTGTCAAAGGCGATGGGGACTTTCAGTCTGTTTTTGAGGATTCCAACGATGTCCACCTGCTGCCAACCCGGCTTGGGCGTGGTGGTGATAAGGCCATAGGCTTCGCTCTTTGGATCAAGGTCCAAAGGGCCAAAGCAGCCCAGTCCGATGGCCGCGACTGGGCCATGCTCCACGCGCATCTTGAGAAAAAAGCGGGCGATGGAGTTTAGCGTTTCATCCGGGGTCGTGGTGTCGATCCGGGTTGACTCCCGGATGTCGTCAGGACCGGTGCCAATGGCACACACCATTTTGGTGCCACCACCTTCGATGGCTCCGATGAGAGGAGAGTTTTCGCTCATGCAGCGGTTCGTACGCCTGCCGAGTCACGAATGCCGAGGCTGGCATAAATGTCGCGCGTGGCCTTGCTCTTGTTGAGGGTGTAAAAGTGGATGCCGTCGACGCCGTGATTCAGGAGGTCGAGACACTGTTCCGTCGCATAGTGTGTGCCAACGCGTTCGACTGCGGCCTCGTCGTCGCCTGCGCGGGCGAGGGAGCGCAGCAGCTTGGCGGGGAATCGTGCGCCCGCAGCCAACTCGGCCATTCTCCGCATGCCCTTGGCGGAGGTGATGGGCATGATTCCCGCAATGATGGGAACGTGAATGCCCGCAATGCGGCAGCGGTCGCGAAAGTCGTAGAAGTCGTGGTTGTCGAAGAAGAGCTGCGTGCAGATGTAGTCGGCTCCTTCATCGACCTTGGCCTTCAAATGATCCATCTCCAGCATGCGGTTGGGAGTGGACGGATGACCTTCGGGGAAGCCCGCGACACCGATGCCAAATCCGCGTTTGTCGGGGTGGGCTCCCGAATCGCTGAATTTGCGAATGAATCGAACCAGATCCGCAGCGTGCTGGAAAGCGTCCTTGCTCCGATCATAGCCGGTGAGATCGCGTGGAGGGTCGCCACCCAGAGCGAGAATGTTGCTGACACCTGCCGTGGCGTAGCGCTGGAGGATGCCATCGATGTCCTCTTCGCTGTGGCAGACGCAGGTCAGGTGGGGAACCGGATCCAGCGTGGTCTGCGTTTTGATCCGAACAACAAGGTCGTGGGTGAGTTCGCGGGTGGACCCCCCGGCACCATAGGTGACACTGACAAAGGAGGGATGAAACTCTTCCAACTCCCCGATCGTCTGATACAAAGCCTCCGAGGCATCGGCGGACTTTGGAGGAAAGAACTCGAAGGAAAGAGTGGGCGATTGTGAAGAAAGAATGTCAGCGATGTGCATTGTGCCGGTAGGGATGGTGCACTGAACCCATAAACCAAGGTGAGTGCAACCTCACATGTCCCTGGCGATCCGCATTCGGAGGTCTCACAGGGGTGCGGCTGTAGGTTCGTGGCAAGTCGCATTGGATCGGTTGGTTGCGCCTTGGCAAACGGCTTGCGAAGTGAGATCGTGAGAAGATATGGCCGACACCGTGGAGAGTTCGTTTGGGACGATGCTGCTTTTGACCACACTAGCGGCAGCAGCGATGCCCTTGGGAGGTTGGTTGGCGATGATTGAAAGGCTGCACCCCAGCTGGCTGGAGAAGGAGTTGCGGCACACCATCCTCGCTTTTGGGGCAGGGGTCTTGATGGCGGCGGTGTCCTTGGTGCTTGTGCCGGAGGGCGTTGTGGAGATGCCGCTGCCATGGATTGTCATTTGTTTTGTCGGAGGCGGAGTGGGCTTCATGCTGCTGGACATAGGGTTGGCCCGGCGCAAAACCGCAGCCTCCCAGATGGCGGCCATGCTGGCGGACTTTTTGCCGGAATCGCTGGCGATGGGTGCCGCGTTCGCACTGGGCCATGCCTCGGGGTTCAGCCTGGCGCTCTTGATTGCCTTGCAGAATCTGCCTGAGGGCTTCAACGCCTTTCGGGAGATGGCGGGGCGCAGCCGGGTGAAGGGACGGCGAGTCCTCGTGTTGATGGTCTTGATGGTACCATTGGGCCCTTTAATGGGTTGGCTGGGATCGGCCTGGCTGGCTTCTCAAACGCAGTGCCTTCATGGGATCATGCTGTTTGCGGCGGGAGGCATTCTTTACGCCATCTTTCAAGACATGGCCCCCAAGGTGCCTCTGTCCCGACATTGGTCACCTCCAATGGGAGCCGTTGTGGGATTTGCCGTGGGCTTGGTTGGCAACCTTTTGATTGCGGGATGAGCCGCAGCTGAGGTCCGGTCGGGACTTCAGGTTTTCAGGCCTTCCTGTCTCAGGAAGTTCTCCACCCAGGTGATGTCGTAGTTTCCCGATTGGAAGTCAGAGGTCGTCAGGACCTTGCTCTGGAGGGGGATGGTCGTTTTGATCCCTTCAACCACGAACTCTCCAAGGGCCCGGCGCATGCGCCGAATGGCAATCTCCCGAGTGGCACCGGTGACGATGAGCTTGGCGATCATCGAGTCATAGTAGGGAGGCACTTCGTAGCCAGCGTAAACGTGAGTGTCCACGCGAACGCCACGCCCCCCGGAGGTGTACCAAAGATTGATCTTTCCAGGACTTGGGGTGAATCCACGGAACGGGTCTTCGGCATTGATGCGGCACTCGATGGAGTGACCCCGGGCTTGTGCGTTGAGGACGTGCTCGGAAATGGGCAGGCCGGCAGCGATGCGGATCTGTTCCTTGATGAGGTCACACCCGTAAACCTCCTCCGTGATGGGATGTTCCACCTGAATTCGGGTGTTCATCTCCATGAAGTAGAAGTTTTGACAATCGTTGTCGACCAAGTACTCGATGGTCCCGCAGTTCTCGTAACCAATGTCTTTGCAGATACGGACCGTGGCTTCACCCATTCGAGCACGCATCTCTTCACTGATCTTTGGAGAGGGGCACTCTTCGATGATCTTTTGGTTGCGGCGCTGCATGGAGCAATCGCGTTCACCGAGATGGACCACATTGCCATGGCTGTCGGCCACGACTTGAAATTCGATGTGGTGAGGCTTCTCGACGAGTTTTTCCATGTACATGGATCCGTCGCCGAAGCACTTGATCGCCTCCATGGAAGCGGCCTGAAAGCTGGAGACGAGGGAGGCCTCGTTCAAAACGGGACGCATTCCACGACCACCACCGCCAGCGGAGGCCTTGATCATCACGGGATAGCCCAGTTCACGGGCGACTTTCAGCGCTTCTTCCTCGTCGTTGATCAGACCGTCGGACCCTGGAGTTACGGGGACCTTGCTTTTTAAGGCCGTGGCCCGGGCGACATTTTTGTCTCCCATCATGCTGATCACTCGGGAGGACGGACCGATAAACTTGATCTTGCACTGGTCGCAGGCGTCGGCGAACTCCGCGTTCTCAGAAAGGAAGCCGTAACCGGGGTGGATGGCGTCCACATTGGCGATTTCAGCCGCGCTGATGATGCGGCTCATCTTGAGGTAGCTCTCAGAGCTCGGACCCGGGCCGATGCAAATGGCCTCATCGGCCAAGTGAACGTGCATCGAATCGACGTCGGCTTCCGAGTAAACGGCGACCGTTTTGACATCCAATTCCTTGCAGGCTCGGATAACCCGGAGGGCGATCTCGCCGCGGTTGGCTACGAGGACTTTCTTGAACATGTGCGAGAGGGTGAACTGAGAGTGGGGTGGGGAGGCTGGGGAACTCCAAATAAGGACCGTCGGAGACCGGAGCCAGAGGATCCCGTCAACACGCGAGGCTCAGAACTAGGCTTTCAGTTCAAAGAGCGGCTGTCCGTATTGAACCGGTTTCCCGTCTTCCACGAGGACCCGGGCGATCACGCCTGACACTTCGGCCTTGATCTCGTTCATCACTTTCATTGCTTCGATAATGCAGACGGTGCTGCCGTCATCAACAGAATCTCCGATGTTGGCGAAGGCCTTCTCTCCGGGGCCGGATGCGCGGTAAAAAGTGCCGACCATCGGGGAATTGATTGTCGGACCCATCGGGCTCTCGGCAGTCGCTGCGGGAGCACTTCCCACTTCAGTGGCCGTTGTCGCGACTGCAGGTGCGAGCGCTGGGGTCTGCGGCTGGGCCGCATAGGCTACCGGGTTAGAGGTACCTTGTGAAATTGGCAGGTGTTTGAG
Organism: uncultured Verrucomicrobiales bacterium; assembly: GCA_963976915.1. Lineage (GTDB taxonomy): Bacteria > Verrucomicrobiota > Verrucomicrobiia > Verrucomicrobiales > Verrucomicrobiaceae > CAXBNA01. The sequence continues at coordinate 7,988 of CAXBNA010000090.1, read as the reverse complement.
AAGCTGTTTGGCAGCTTCAAAGTCAGAACCACGGCGAAGTTCAAGCTTTGAGCCTTCAGTTTCAAAGTGGAAATAGCTCAGATCATTGTCCGCCATGAGCGAAACAATCTGGCGAATTTGTCTGAGATCGAGTGAGTTGGCGTCCTTTTCAGGTGCTTTTTTGGCGTCCATTCGGTAAGGAGGGAGGCTGATGGTGAAAGTGTGACACTAGAGGGTCCTTTCGGGCTCGCAAGAACAAACGCATGCTTGACGACAAAGGCAAAAGGGCGGGGCAGAAATCGGCATATTTCCAATATTGATCAAAACAATCCCGCTTGTCATTCGTTAAAGGTATCTGAAGAGATTGGTGCAGTCTCGCCAAAGGATCATAATTTGGATCGCTACCATCCGTGGCGATCTGGTATGTGTCCTTCGGTGACCGGTGTGCCTTTGGCTTCGTTTCGCAGTTTCTTGATTGGTTGATGGAATAGAGCCTTCGCTCATACCCTCCAAGAAAAGAAGCCTGCGACACGGGTCCAAACAACCTCGGTGCTCCAGTCGAATAACAATCCGTTCAACCCACAAACTCGAACCATCCAAACCTATGAAGAAATTCCTCACTCTCATCTGCACCCTTGCCTTCTCCATGGCTGCCCAAGCTGGCGAATATCCTGACATCAGCATTGATGAACTGAAAGCGGCGATCGAAGCCAAAACCGTCACTGTGATCGACGTCAACGGAGCCAAGTCCTATGAGCGTGGCCATGTGCCATCCGCCGTTGAATTTGGTGCGGTGAAAGACAGCCTCGCCAGTGCACTTCCTGCCGACAAGGACGCTTTGATCGTTGCGTATTGTGGCGGACCTTCCTGCAGCGCCTACACACGCGCGGCCAATGCAGCCAAAGAGCTGGGCTACACAAATGTGAAGCACCTCTCGGCTGGCATTTCCGGTTGGTTGCAGGCGGGTGAAGCGACGGAGAAGTAATCGCTTCTTTTTTCTTCACGGGCTGTTGGGATGGAAAGATCCCGGCAGCCCGTTTCTTTTGGTAATCACTCTCGATGAGCCGGTATCTTCAGCTGTTGTTTCTTCCCCTGACTGCTCTGGGACTGTGCCTGGCAAAGGGTGAGGAGGCCGACGAAATTCCGCGGACGCCATTGAGGGATGCTCCCCATTCGTATTGGGAGACAAAATCGACGGATGCCTTTGCACACCTAGCCCCTGAAATTCTATCCGGAGACATTCGCTTGGATGACACATCCGAGAAGACCTATCTGCTCAGCCTGTTGAAGGCATTGGACGTACCCGTCGAGTCTCAGTTGTTGGTGTATTCTGCCACAAGCCTGCAAAGCGGTGTGATCAAGCCGTCCAATCCCAGGGCTCTATACTTCAACGAAGAGGTTTACGTGGGTTTCGTGCCGAATGGGAAACTGGAGATTGCAGCCATCGATCCCGCCCTCGGTCCCGTATTTCACATTTTTGAGCCCAATGCCCGGGGTGGGCGACCGATCATTGAGCGAACTGAACGCTGCATGAACTGCCACGCAGGTCGGGCGACCGATCAGGTTCCAGGACTGGTCGCGGAGTCCGTCATTGTGATGGAAGGTTCGGGAGCGACGCTCAAGGGCTACCGGCGCGATCAGACCGGTCACCAGATTCCCATCGACGAGCGGCTCGGAGGGTGGCACGTCACTGGAAAGCATGCGAAAGGGGATCATTTGGGGAACTTGACTGGAACGTCAAAGGCTCAGGGAGATCGTCGGATATCCAATCCCCCGGGGCGATTGTTTTCGATGGATCGCTATCTGGTGGATACCAGCGATTTTCTGACGCACCTGATTCATGAGCACCAGCTTGGATTCCACAACCGGGTAACGAGCGCCGTGTATCGTACTCGCGAGGCACTTGAGGCGGGGAATGGACGCCTCAGCACAACTCATGGTGCGGAACTCAATGAACACGCCCGCGAATTGATTCGCTACATTCTGTTCGCGGACGAGGCTGAGCTGCCACGTGGCGGCGTTGAGGGAGATCCGGCCTTCATGCGAGTGTTTTCAGAACGAAAAATTGCAGCGGCCAATGGAGCGTCGTTGCGAGACTTCGACCTTCGCACGCGCCTCTTCAAATACCGCTGCAGCTACATGATCTACACGCCGGGATTTCTGAAGATGCCTCCAGAGTTTTTGGAGCGTGTATGGAAGGGAATGGATACGGTCTTGCGTGACGAGGGTGGTCCTGCGGAGTTCAACTACCTGTCTCCTGAGGAGAAGCGATCGATCCGGCAGATCCTACGAGAGACGGTGGAGGGTCTGCCTCCTGGGTTCTAAAACCAACGGTTGAGAGACTAGCCCCTGCCTCCGCAGATTGGGCAGTCCAGACGACGCGGGAGGGCAAGCCGTTTGAATCGCATGTGGTCGAGTTCCATGGTCAGCATTTGCCCTGTGAGGAGGGTCCCGATGCCGGTGGCCCATTTGATAACTTCCATGGCACCGAGGCAGGCCACGGTGCCAGATACCGCTCCAAAGACAGGGAACTGGCGTTTCCAACTCGGAGGTGGCTCGGGGACGTAGCAAGAAAGGCAGCCGGTGCGACCGGGAATGAACGTGGTGATCTGGGCAGTGAGGCTGTGCATGGCACACTCGACCATGGGCTTTCCTGCCCGGAATGCGGCGGCATTCATCGCAAGGCGCTCTTCGAAGAGCGGCGCGGCATCGACCACGATATCGGCTAGAGCCACGATCCGGTCCGCGTTCTCGTTGGAAATATTCTCGGAAATACCCACCACTTCGCAGTCCGGGTTGAGCTCCTTCAGGCGACGGACGATGGACTCGATTCGGGGCTGTCCAATATGGTGTCGGGTTTGAAGGAGCTGGCGGTTCAAGTCGGAGGGTTTTAGGTCGCCTGCATGGGCAAGAACGAGGCGTCCAACGCCTGCTGCGGCGAGTTCCAGAGCGACAACTCCACCCAGTCCACCGACGCGAGAGATCAGAACGGAAGTGCTCTTCAGTTTTCGCTGGCCTTTTTCACCGCAGCCCGGCACCCACATCTGCCATTCATAGATGGCCCGTTCTTCGTCGGTGAGTTGAAGCAAGTCGGCAGGCATTGATGGGAATAGTCCGCGGCGGCGGATTGGCTTCAAGGGCAACCTTTCACGGGTTGCCTCGACGCGTGCGTGAAATCGAAAGGGAGTGCGTGCGATGCCGTCGCAGGAGGGGCTGTGTCAGTTGACTGGGCTAGTTCGACAATTCCTTCGCTTGGGTAACCCACTTCTCACGATCAATGCGGTCTTTGAAGGCGAGGCGATCGGAAAACTCGCGAACTTGGCTGGGACTCCACGCGGCGATCTGCTTGTAGGTGTAGATCCCAAACTCGTTGAGCTGGCCTTCGAGAATGTTGGAGATGCCTTTGATACGCTTCAGGTCGTCGATGTCGTCATCGTTGGGGCGTTCAGTGTAGAGCAGGCCGAGCGAGGTGTCTTCACGGGGTTCAATGACGCGGGCGGGTTTCTCCTCTTCGTCGTCTGGCTCGGTCTCCACCGCATTCATGGGCGCAGCGCCTCCGGACAAGAGGCCGTTGGCATCTGGGCTGATTCGCTTTGAGGGCACGGAGGTTTTCCAGGCAGCCGGTGGTGGTGGTTGGCTGAGTTGTTTCAGGACCGTGGGGCTGACTGGGGTGTCGAGGATAGATTCGGGTGGCGCCCCATCAAGCGTTTCAGTGGCCGATTCGGCATCGGTAGTCTTGTCTGTCTTCTGGGGAGGAGGAGCGCCTGCGGACACAGCTTCAGGCACTGGGCTGGCGTCATCCTGCTCTCCCTCATCGTCTCCGATCGGTCCGAGGAGGAATGGAACAGGCTCGATCTCGTCGTTCGTGGAGCGCGGCTTGGCCTTGACGACATTCTTGATCGGGTTCTTGGGAGAGATGGGGGGCGGGGGGGGCACGGTGGGGACCGCTGGTTGCGGCTCCGCCCCACCCGACTTGGGCGTTGATGGAAGCTGAGGCAGCGGATCGTCCGTTGCGGCAGAGGAGGGGGAGGATCCAGAAGTTTTGGTGGAATCCGCTGTGTCGCTGGAAAGATCGGTTTTGGCGGATTTGGTTTCGGCTTTTGGTGTGACTTCAGTTGGGCCGGGGGCCAATGGAGCGGCCGTGGGGGAAGGCTTGATCGCGGGAGAAGCCGTGTTCCCCGTCGGAGGGGTGACGTTCTGTGTGGCTCGCACTGGTGCGGGTGAAGCGGTAGATAAAGCAGGCGTCTGGACATTTCTGGAAGTGGGCTGGTCCGGGGTGGCCTTCACCGCTCCTTCGGCGATGCGGCGCTTCAGGGTAGCCATCTCTTCCTTCAGACGGGAGTTCTCCAGTTGGAGAGCCTTTTTGTGCTTCTTGTACCGGCCCCAAGTGAGGGCACCAAACCAAAGTCCCAGAATGAAAAAAGTCGTGGCGACCACAGCAATGAAGACGCCGCTATGCAGGATGAAGAACTGCAGGGGAGCTGTTTCCAGTTGGGAGATGTCGAACTTCATGATGCGGCGAACTGACTGTTATTGAATGAGGATCTCGACCGTGCCTGCGGCGGAACCATCGGTGGTGGTCTCAAAGGCCATCGGTTCAATGAAGGTGGTGGGAATGCCCATTTCCAAAAGGAAGGAGACGACCGCCTCGGCCCGCAGTCGGGCAATGGTTCTTTCCACGCTGGCCAGTCCATCAGGGTCTGGATATCCGCCGACGACAAGTCTGAGGGCGGGGCCTGCGGTCAGGAGAACGGAGGAGAGTGCTGCGAGTTTTGTTGCTTCGTCCGGCTGAATTTGCTTGGAGCCGCGAGGAAAGGTGATGGTGATGGCCGCGAGTTCGTCGCGCAGTGTATCAATGAAGTCGGGTGCCAAGGGAGATCGGAGATGGCGATCAGGCGCGTGATAGATGGACGGAAGGTAGGTGAAATCCGTGTGGACTTTAGCGGCACCAGTCACGCTTCGAAGAAGAGTGAGCCATTCCGCTTCTAGGGCTCGAGTGGCGGCCCCCGAGAGGCGAGGCTGGCCATCCGGCCCAAGCACAAACGACCCTGGTGCGGCGGTGCCAAAGTAGCTGCGTACAAACGCGGCGAGAGGCGTGGGTTGGTCGAAGGGTTTGTCTTGAACGTAGGGGCTGGATTTCAGCCCTTCGGATTGAATTTCCCAATGAAAGGGACTCTCAGCGACGGCATCGAGAAGGGCTTTGGTCAGGCCTCCTTCAGGCAAGAGTCCACTGACCACAATGGTGTCGTTCTGGCGCTCGATGGATAGAGTTGCCGGAGCGAGGATTGGTTCGATCAAAGGAGTGATCCATGAATCGATGGGAGCGTCGGTTCCAGTTTCCGGGTCAATCAACGCGATGCGACCCGAGACCCGAAGGTCATCGCCGGAGAGCGTGAGATCGGGGCGGATTTGACGGAATCGATTCACCACATCGGTGCGAGTCGCTTCATCCGGAAGCCAGCCGGAGACATGGAGTGTGTCGCCATCGACCCGAGCATCAAGGGCTGCTGTGGCGACGATTTCGTTGGTTTGTGGGGATAGGTGGAAAGGGGTTCCACGGAGAAGTGTGGATTCGACCGCCTCAAGAGCGTCCGGTGAGGAGGCGAAGCCTGAGACGCTGAGGTCCAGGGTTTGTCGACTGACTTCGATGCCTTTGATGCCGGAGGCTTCGAGTCGGTGAGAGATCTCGGCCATCAATTCTGGGGCCTGTTTCGTCTCAAAAAACCACCAATGACCTGCGATGAACGCCGGTATCAGAAGGAGAGCGAAAGGAAGAATGACGAACCGCATGAACGGAGGGGGAGAGGACTCGGGAACCAGCGTTGACACGCGGCTGGTGAAACCGATAGTCGCGGTCCTCCGCAGGACGGGTACCGTTAGGGGCGCGGCTGTGGGAGGCAAGAAAATATTGATCCAATCCTCACATCATGTCTGTCACCATTGCTGGAAGCGTCGCACTCGATAATATCAAGACACCTAAAGAATCCCAAGACAACCTGCTTGGTGGCTCGGCCTCCTACGCGGCGTTGGCTGCAAGTGTGTTTTCGAAACCCGTGAGCTTGGTGGGAATCATCGGACACGACTTTCCTCAAGCCCATCTAGACATGCTAAGCAGTCACGGCGTGGGTTTGGACGGACTTGAGCGCAGCGACGGTGAGTCTTTCACTTGGACGGGGGAGTATCACGACGACATGAACTCGCGCGAGACGCACAAGGTGGGTCTGAATGTCCTGGAGAACTGGTTTCCGAAGGTCCCTGAAGCGGCGGCGACAGCGAAGATCGTGGTGCTGGCCAACATGAGCCCGGACAATCAGCTTCAGACGCTTGAACAATGTGCGGGAACGGACTTTGTGGCGGCAGACACCATGGACCTGTGGATTGAGATTGCGAATGAGCGCCTGCACGACGTGTTGAAGAAGATCGACCTTCTCGTCATCAACGATGGAGAGGCGAAGGAATTCGCGGGAACAACCAATCTTGTCGAGGCCGGGCACAAGCTTCTGGCAAAGGGGCCTCGTTATGTTGTGGTGAAACGTGGAGAGCACGGCAGCTTCCTCTTCGGTAGTGGGGTGGGTGAGTTCTTTGCCTGTTCGGCGTTTCCCCTGCATGCGGTTTTTGATCCCACGGGTGCGGGTGATTCTTTCCTTGGAGGCATGGCGGGTTGGCTGGCCGCGAAAGGCAAGACCCAGCCGACATTTGAGGATCTGAAATCAGCCGTGGTCCACGGCAGCGTGGTGGCGAGTTTTACCTGCGAGGCTTTCAGTACCCACAAGTTGGAAACGGTGACTGCGGCTGACGTGGCTGAGCGACTGAGTGAGTTGCGTCGGTTCACCGAGTTTGTGGCGTAGTCAACAAGGCTCAAATTTTCAGCCGATTTCATCATGTGGACACCGATCAAGACTTTTACTGACATCAAGCTTGAGAAGACCGAGGACGGGGTGGCGAAGATCACGATCAATCGCCCCGAGGTTCGGAATGCGTTTCGTCCACTGACGGTGAAAGAGATGCTGGAGGCGTTGGAGATTGTTCACGAGGATCGTGATGTTGGCGTGATCATTCTCTGCGGTGAGGGGCCATTGGCATTTTGCTCGGGTGGCGATCAGAAAGTGCGGGGAGAGGCTGGCTATGTCGGGGACGATGGGGTGCCTCGGCTGAACATCCTGGATGTGCAGCGGAAGATCCGCACGTTGCCGAAGCCTGTGGTCGCCATGGTAGCGGGCTACGCGATTGGCGGCGGACACGTGCTGCACGTAGTGTGCGATTTGACCATCGCTGCCGACAACGCGCGCTTTGGCCAAACCGGCCCCAAGGTCGGTTCGTTTGACGGTGGGTTAGGCTCGAGTTATTTGAGCCGGATTGTCGGGCAGAAGAAGGCACGGGAAATCTGGTTCTTGTGCCGTCAATACGATGCGCAGGAAGCGCTCGACATGGGGTTGGTGAATACGGTGGTTCCTCTCGACCAACTTGAAGCAGAGACGTTGAAGTGGTGCCGCGAAATGTTGCAGCATTCACCATTGGCGCTTCGCTGTCTGAAGGCATCTCTCAATGCCGACTGTGACGGTCAGATGGGACTCCTTGATTTAGCTGGCAATGCCACCCTGCTTTACTACATGAGTGAAGAGGCGCAGGAAGGAAAGCAGGCATTCGTGGAGAAACGGAAGCCGGATTTTTCCAGGTTTCCGCGTGTTCCTTGATTCGGCTTTTGGGATGGACCATGGATCCACCCACCAAAAAGCCCGGAGGCCTTACGGAGCTCCGGGCTGAGGTGAGTTGGCGCAAGCCTAATAAACGCCCTCGACGATCTTGTTCTCCATGGCGCCGAATGGACGGACTTCGGCGACCCCATCCCATGCGTATTGCCCGCGTGGGCGGCGGCGGAGAGCTTCGTCGCGCTCGAGGAAGCGAGGCATGAAGAACTCCTTGGTGAGTGTGGTGAGTTCGACGCGGCCCCAAGTGTCGTAGTCGACGGTCTGCTCGGTGGCTTCAGGGTTGACCACGCGCAGCACGGC
>CAXBNA010000089.1:0-22815 GCA_963976915.1 uncultured Verrucomicrobiales bacterium | reverse complement strand
AACGTGTTGTCGCCCCAGGCAATCACCGTGCCGTCCGACTTCAGCGCCACACTGTGATTCCCGCCGCCTGCCACGGCAATGACACTCGTCGCGGTTCCCGGCACCGTGGATTGGCCGCCGAGGCCACTGCCCCACGCCTCCACCGTGCCATCGCTCTTCACCGCCAGACTGTGCGAGCCTCCCGCACCAATCGCAATCACCCCGGCCAATCCGCCCGGCACCGTCGCCTGCCCGTCACGATCATCGCCCCAGACCACCACCGTACCGTCCTGCAACAGCGCCAAATTGTGCCGTCCACCCGCGACCACCGTGTTCACCTCCGCCAAGCCCGGCGGTGTAGGGATCTGCCCCTGATCGTTGTCTCCCCAAGCCACCACCGGAAGACTCGGCGGCGCGACCACCTTCTCCAGCAGGAGCGCTTGATCCGCCAGCATCGTTGAAGTCACGGTGCCGGCTCGCACGCCATCCGCGATCAGGCTGGGCACATACGTCCCTGCCGAAATCACATACGCAGCACCCGCGTCGGTGGCACCGAGGTCATCGAAGAAGGATCCGGCCACGAACTGCCCTTCGCCGATTGACGCCATCCGAAGGCCAAAAAGGTTCCCACCTGCTGCATTGGGACGCGAGAAGGTATGGAGAAGCGTGCCATCCAAATCAAAGAGATGCACCACCCCGGCAAACGCTCCCCCGGTGCCATTGCCCGGCTCCGAAATCGCCACGGCGTTCGCTCCCGCGGAAGCCACCGCCACACCGAACCCATATCCCGAAGTCGGATGAGGACTCTCGATCGTTCCAATCGAATTGCCGCTCAGGTCGAACAGGCAAACGATCCCAGAGTCCGCCACCGAGGCGTCGTAGTCGGAAGCGCCGACGAAGATCGTGTCGCCGATCACTTCGATGGAAAATCCGAACAAAGCGGCATTCTGCTGCTCTGGCGCACGAAGGGTGGCAAGCAAATTGGCTTGGAGATCGAAAAGATACACTTCCCCTGCCGAGAACGATCCATCGTTGTGAGTGTAGTCAGAGATCAGGACCTTGTCGCTCCCGACGGCGTGCAACGTGACTCCAAAGTTGTCGCCAGCGGACTGAACGGGATCAGCAAAGGTCTGCACCAAATTGCCCTGCAGATCGAAGAGATACACCGACGCCGTGTCCACCCCGCCACCAATCAGGACGTGGCTCACGCCGACGGCGGCGACCGCCGTACCAAACTTTCCTGAGGCTGCATCTGGAGAAAGGAAAGTTTGCAGGAGATTCCCATTCAGATCGAAAAGATAAGCCGCTCCCGACGCGACCGAACCCGGATGACCACTGCTGTCCGGTGCACCGATCACCACCTGGCTGCCGCCCGCCACCGCAGTCACAGAGGAGCCAAAGGCCGCGGCCGCCTCCCCGATCGGACTCAGAAAAGTCCGCTGCAAAGTTCCCTGTGAATCGAACAGTCTTGCCGAACCGGAATTGTTGTCGCTCGGCTGCCCAATGAGCACCTGATGTGAACCCACGCCCGCTAGGCTGCTCGCAAAGATATCATTTACCTGCGGACTCGGATTGGGGATCGTTACCAGGGACGTCGGCTGCCTCCATTCTGGAGCTTGGGCGATGTCACTCACGAGGATCGAACCGTCGCTGATCTGGGTGCTACCGACTGCCCCTTCAGCGATCTGCGCTCCCCCCACCGCACCCGCCGCGACCTGAGTTTCACCCACGGGACTCCACACGCCATTGCCGAGGTATTGAAGCAGGCCGCCCGCGCCTTGAGCACCGGAAGCAAGGGTGAAAAAGGCACCCGAAGTGTAGATTCGGCCATCCACGGCCACAGCAACCAGCCTGCTGGCATCCGCCGAGGACGCGATCGAGAACCAAGAACGCGCGCTCTCCTGCGGAGTCCAGCTCACTCCGGAATCGACGGAGGTGTAGATCCGCCCACCTTCCTCGACCGCAGCCAGATGGGTTCCGTCGGCTGAGGAAGCCACCGACCGCCAACTGCGGTCTGTCTCCTGAGGCGTCCAACTCACACCCGAATCCGTCGAGGTGTAAATCCGGCCACCTGCGTTCCCAACCACGGCGGCCAACTTGGTCCCGTCCGCTGACGATGCCACCGAGGCCCAATCGCGATTCGTCTCCCGCGCGGTCCAACTCTCGCCGAAATCCGTGGAGGTGTGGATCTGCCCATTGGACACCACGGCAACGAGTTTGCTGCCGTCCGCTGAAGAAGCCAGCGACAACCAGTTGCGGGCGGTCTCCCTTGCCGTCCAGTTCACGCCAGCATCTGTCGAGGTGTAGAGCTGGCCTCCAAAATCCGCCGCCACGAGCTTGCTGCCGTCCGCCGAGGAAGCCACCGAAAACCAAGAGCGGACCGTCTCCCTCGCCGTCCAGTTCACGCCAGCATCTGTCGAGGTGTAAAGCTGGCCATCGCCGACAGCAGCGACCAGTTTGTTGCCATCGGACGATGAGGCCACGGAGGTCCAGTTTCGAGCGGTCTCTCGCTCAGTCCAGTTCGCACCAAAATCGGTCGAGGTGTAAATCCCGCTGGCTGGAAAGCCCCCCACGGCGACCAGTTTGCTGCCATCCGACGAAGACGCCACGGAGCGCCAAGGACGATCACTTTCCCTCGGGGTCCACTCGCTGGAGTCGGGATCGAAGGCTTGAACCGTCCATCCGCCGGCACCCGCGCCGGTGATCTGCACCACATCGCCCACATTCGCTGGCGTATTCGTGAGATCGATCGTGGTCAGACCCGCATTGGTCGCGACATAGCTGGTGTTTGCCACCGCTGCCTGCGTCGTTCCCGCAATGTTGGCTGGTCCAGCCACCGTTCCCGCAGCCAGCATCGCCGAGGTGATCGCACCCGCCGCCACCGACTGCGCCTCCGCAGCAGATGCCGCCACCATCGCATAACCAACGGCAGCGATTCGCTGATCCGGTGACAGCAGCAATGAGCCGTTCACACCGTCATCGAACCAAACGCGAAGATGCACATCGTCGTTGGCAAAGACGGAAGCCGGCACCGCCGTCATGTTTGTCAGTGAAACATCTCCCAGAAGCACGGAATACAGCCCTTTCGTGACCGTCAAGGAAACGGCCGCCGCTGGCTCCGATCCCGCCACACTGGTGCCGTCATTGCTCCAGTAGCTCACCGACGCATCGCCATTCACCAGCGCGAACTTGAAACCCGCCACGCCATCGAAGTTCACGTTGTCCACCACGACCCGTCCCTGATAGTTCAGCAGCTGCGGCACGTCCGCTGAGGCGGAAATGGCGAAAACGGAATGCAGAAGGCAGAATGCTCCAAGTAGTCTCGCCCACCCACATCTGAAGGTCGCGCTCGATAAGCTGGGGAAGAAGCGGGGCATGGCTGAGACGCGGGTCAGTGAATTCATTCGTCATTCCTCATTCGGACTTCGTCATTCCTAATTGCCCGAATGGCTGTAGGTGCGGAGGAAGAGCTGGATGTCCTTCACACTTCTCACGAAGCGATTCAGCCCCTCCTGCTCGTCGCTGAGGAGGGTGTAGGCGGGGATGACGATCTTCCACTGACCGTTCCACACACTCCGGCCGATCAGGCGTGTGTTGGTGAATTCGGCGGGAATGTTGCTGTAGAAGAACGCAGGGTCTGCCACCGGGCGGAACGCCTGATGTTTCCGCAGGATCCACGGCTTCTCACTGAGGGTGCCGTTGGCATTGAAGAACTGGATCGCATTGAAGTCGCTCGCCCCCAGATTGTAGGGCAGCGGCAGCGCCTGATCTTCCACACTCCACGAGCGGATCTGATTGGTGCCGCCCAGCGGAGGTGCCCGCATGAAGTCGTGTCCGCAGGGGATGAAGTACACGTAGGGCGTCGCCGAAAGACCATTGGGATCCAGCAGCGCCGGACCACCGGCGTTCGGGGTGCCAATCGCATACGGGTCCATGCCGACGTAGCCCTTGAACACCACGCCCACACTGCTGATTTTCGTCGAGTAGGTGCTCGTCGAGTAAGCATGGTCACCAACGGCGAGATCGAGTCCGAAGAAGTTCTGCTTCTGCTGAATGGTCGAGCTGAACGGGATGATCAAGCCCGGCACCGGTGCGCCATTGTCATCGGCGATGTTGTTGCAGTACTCCGCCACATCGGGATCCGCCAAAAGGTTCGGCACGATCAAGGTCTCCAGGCTCTGCTGCCAGGCCGTGTCATCTGCGGTGATGCCAGGGTCGTCCAAAATGCGGAAGAGTTCATGCCGCAGCGAGAACAGGGTGCCATTTGGATCAGGGTTGTTGATCCCGAGGCGTCCCTCCGCCACCGCAAAGTCCGCATTGATCTGCGCGATCGTTCCCGCCAGACCCGCATCGCCGAGCGTACTGGTCGTGGCCTGGGGCACACCACCCGTCAGATCGCCGAGTGCACGCGAGGCCACGATCCGGTTGATCACCGTCTGCCCTTCTTCCGAGCCAAGGAGGCCCGTCTCATAGTCGTAGCTTTTCGCGGCCAAGTAGGTGTAACGGCTGGCCAGATCAAAGAGCGTCCGATACTGCTCCAGCGCCTCATTGCGGAAGACGCGGAAGGTGAGGTCCTTGGTTCGGAATCCCGTGATCACGCCCGCCGCACGATTGCGGAAACTTTCGCGTTCGACCAAAAGGCTTTCCCCGGCGGCAGACAGATTCTTCACCTGCTGATTGGCCTGCTGAAGCGCCACCAGCAGCTCGGTGAATTCATAGTGCTGGCTGAGAAGCTCACGATAGGTCTGCTCAAACTCATAGGCTGCCTGCAATTCATCCTGATTGAAGCCAAGCTCCATCAACACCGTCGTTTGGGTCAGTTCCAGCGTTCCCACGGCCGTTGCTTGCAGCAGGCGCGCGGAGGACTGCGAGGCGAATCGGCCAGCTTGAGGCCAAACCCAATGCCACCCGTCACCGCATTGATCAGACCACGGGCAGCTGACGTCACATCGTTGGAGAAACCCACCACGAGCGGCAATCCGTCCGCGACGGCCCCACCCGCGTCGTCCACGATTTCACCCGCCAGAATGGTGGCGTCCGCGACATTTTCCAGAACCGCCGCCGCCGTTTCCGCAGCGATGATCCCGGCGCCGGTGGTGCCCTGGGTGATCAACTGATCGCGATGGCTTTTGACCAGCCCCTTGAACACCTCCCCCTCCCGGTTGAAGCGGATGGCCAGTTCCTGCAGGTTCTGATTGGCTTTCAAAAGAGCCACCTGGGCGAGATGCGTGTCCTGCAAAGCGTCTTGCAGCGCTCCGGTTTCGGGCCGGGTGCCGAGACTTCCACCGGGACTCACCACGTCTGCGAATTGTACAAACTGGTTCGGTGTGACCTTGAAGGTCCGCTGAATGGTGTCCGTGTTTGAATAACTCGATTGGATGTCGTCGATGGCGTTCCCGGTGAAGCCGCGAATGTTCGTCGGCACACGAATCGACACCGTCACCGGTTGACTCACGTCCACCAGATCGGTGGGTCGGTCGATGATGAACCAGTTCGACGTGTCGGGTCCGTCATAGCCCTGAGCGTAGGTTTTTCCGGGACCGATGTCGCCCGCATACGGTTTGCCATAGATCTCGACGAGCCGATTCACAAAGGCGGTCTCCTGATCTTCGATGGCTTCCTGCTGATCCGAGATTTGATTCTCTTGGTTGCGAAGAAGTCGCGTCATCCGGGCCGCCTGATCAAAGGCACCCTTGGCATTGAGCATCGTCTGCAGCGCCCGTCCATACACCTGCTCGTAGTGGGAGTTCCCCGCCTTGTGCTCGGCTGGTGAAATGTCGAAGGCGATCGCACCCGGACTAAGTCCGAGGGGATTGAGATGGGCGTTGGCCAGATCGATCTTTGTCTGAAAGGTCTCCGCATAGGAAACCAGTTCGCTCAGTTCCGGCACGGTCGTCCGGTCCACGATCTGCACGCCGCTCCCTTCTGGTTCCTCTTCCGGTTCAGGCAGAAGCGCATTCCCTGTGACCCAGTGATAAAAGGCCCCTTGGGTGCTGCGGGAAACCCACTCATCCATGCCCTGATGCCGCTGCAGATCGGGATTCAAAGGCGGGGCTGGCTCGCCAAACGGACCCGGCTCAACGATTTCGTTGGTCTTGCCATCCCGGAAGTGACTCCACCCTGACGCCGGATCGTCCTTGTAAACCTGACGATGGATCAGGCTGATCACCTGATCGGCCGTGCGTGCGGTATTGCCCGCAGCGGCGGCAAACTTGCGTTCGTCCTTGAAGTCCACGAGCACCGTCTGCCCCAGCACCGTGACGGATTCCGCCTGCGGCGTCCAGGTGAAGAAGGGATGCGTCAGCAGCTTGTAGTAACCCTTCAGCGCCGTCAGATAGTGCCCATAGGCATCGCCATGACCCTGCGGGAACATGCGCTGCGCGTCGGCGGCATCGAGAATACCGTTGGCGGTGGGACTGCCCGACTTCTCCTGAATGTTGTAGTTCACCGCATACAGCACTTCACCGCTGTTGATGCCGCGCGTGTAGTTCCAGAACAGCCGGTTGTAGGCAGGCGCCAGATCCACCGACGGCGATCCGAACTCGTCCCTGCCCTTGAGCAGCGCCAGCTCTTCGTCCAGCGAACTCGTGACCTGGCTCTCAAAGGAGAAGCGGCTCGTGTTCACCTCCGTCACCGTGTCCTGATCATCGAGCGAGATCGTCGGATTCGCCGCATCGGCAAAGGCTTCATTGCCGAGGATGGTGTACAGATCGTTGAGGTAACCCGCCGCCAGGATCAAAGCATCGTTGGAAGGCTGGAAATCGATGCCTGACCCCACGGAGAAACTCTTCGCCCGATTCAGCACCGTTTCGTAAATCTCGATCAGACCGGCATCGTTGATGTTCTCCAGATTCAGGGCGATGTCCCCTTCCCAGCGGGTCCCCGCCTGCGTCAGAAGACTGACATCCGTGTTCACCGCCGAATTGAACAGATCGTCCATGCGCTGATTGAAGGGCGTGATCTTCGCGAGCACCCGCTTCACCCAGCCCTGGACGGGTACCGGCTCCATCCAGTCCGAGAAGGTTCCGCCTACCTTGCGGTAGCGCATGGTGAAAAAGCTGTCTCCCAGGATGACCACCGGGGTGTTCAGCACCGCCGAGTTTCCACCCACCAGTATGGTCGATCCGAGATTCAAGGTGCTTTCTAGATCTGGATTGATCCAGTCCGGATCCGTCTCAAACTCTTCGCTCGGTGGCTCCCCATCTACGGCAAAACCATAGCGCCACTCAAATTCGAATTCCTCAGGCAGTCCGCCGTAGTCTCCGCTGTGCCGCAGCGTCACGTTCTCATCCAGCGGATTGCTGGCCAGCAGCACTTTCAAATCACCCGTGTACAACTCCGGCACCACCTTGATGATTTGCACATCCACGCTGTTGCCCGGATCGGTGAAAGCCTCGCCGTTTTCGCGCACGATTGTCACATACCCGATCCCCTGACCGGTGGAACTCAAGGCGTAACTGTCCACCGCTTGATTCGGGTTGGTCACATCACTTCGTTCCTGCGCTCCGATGATCACGTCCTGCGTTGGATCCACCACATAAGTTCCCGGCACCTCTGTGCTTTCGACAAAGGTCTGAAGCGTGGTGCTCAGGTCCTCAATGGCCGTGTCCCATTTCGATTTGTTGTCATCGTTGTCCGCGCAGAGCGCCTTGAGATCGACGATGTCCGCATCACTGAGTTGATTCAGATTCAGATAATCCTCACCAACGATCTCGTCCACAAACTCGCCTTCCAACACCAGTGATCCCTTCGGCCCGAGATCGCGGTTGTAGTAGAACCTTTCTTGCAGGTTGGGCGGCAACAGTTGGAAGAAGGTCTTGCCCGCGTAGTCGGTGGTCAAGACTGAGCGAGGAAGCTCCGTGAGTTCGGCCTCATCCAAACGGGAAGTTTTTGGGCGCGTCGGATCGTGGAGGACCACGGACGGATTGGCGCTTCCCACATTGGCGATGGATTGCTGATACAGCAATTGCACGCTGCTGGCACCACGGATCTGCGGCAGCTCGGCTTTCGCCTTCGTCAATGTCTCACCCGTCATCAGCTCACCCAGCACTGCGGGAGAGTCCAGGGTAGGATCGTCCGGCCACTTCGGCAGGTAGGTCAGCGTCAGCGCCTCGCCTTCTTCCCCTTCCACGCCTGCGTCATTATCCGCAATGAAGGGCTGAATGCTGCCCACCGCCGGCTGGGAGGCCGCATCCAGCGCCGGAAAGTAGAATCCGGCTTGAAGGTAGTAGTAAAACCGCATCCCGAAACTCGGGGCACCCCCATCATGCGGTCCACGGTAGATCCAATGCAGCCCGTTCCGATCCTCAAACGTGAACGAGTTGTACTCAGGGGGCACACTGGTTCCGGTGATGATATCAGGACTCACGTCCACCTCCGTGTTGCGCACACTTCCGTCAGGGAGAAGTGGCAGCGGCAGGGCCGCCAAGGGCATCGGCGGCGAGGCCGGAGTTCCGGCGACCTTGTCATAGACCAGTGGATAGGTCCCATTGCTGCGCACCACCTTCACGGCCTTCATCGCGGGCCGCGCAGGAATGCTTCCCGCCGCAGGCTCGGTGTATTCAATGAGGACGAAGGGTTCCGAACTCGTCGCCGTGTTCAAGTCGTCACGCAGGGCAAAGGCATTCCCGGTGAGGAGAAGCGCATGCTCCTCGTTGGGGTTGTAGCCGATGTTCGCCGGATCGTTTTCAAAGTAGATGCGCCCGCTCGCCTCGATGGACGTTAGGCTCGGGTTCTCCACCCCCTTGCCAGAGGCAATGACCAACTCCTGCGGAGTCGCCGGGTAGCTGACGTTGTAGCGGGCCGCCACGGACGGGACAAAGAACGGCTGATACTTACTGCTGGCCGGCACCACCTTCTTGAACCACCACACCGTCAGTTCGTCGTCCGAGCTCAGAGCGTTTACCGGGATGATGCCACCCGCTGCCGCCGCTTCCACTCCGCTGACAAAAGGATCGATGTAAGCCGTGGCGGAGTAACACCGGCCATCAGACACGTATCCCGCCAGTTCCAAGTCCGGCGACGGTGGCTCCAACCGGTCCCCCACCGTGGCTGGCAGGGAAAAATCCGCCACGCCGTCGGCATCCAGATCATTGATCGAGAAGACCGCCGGAGATCCGGGCAGCGGACCATCTCCATCCGGGTCCGGCACCTCGGGGGAGCCCAGGGCGTCCTGAGACTGGATGAACACCCGCACATACCAGGGGGCTGCCGAAGAGGTGAACTTGAGCAGCGACCGATTGGCCATGTCAGCGCTCGACGAGAGATCCACCAGCAGCCGCTGCGTGGTGGCATCCACCTCCACTTCCAGCTCCGCCGGATCATCCTGATAAATCACCTGCGGAAGGCTGGTGGCCTGGAACTGCAAGGCCGTGGCGACCGTGTTTCCCGCGTCCCGCACATTCACCCGCTCAAAATCGGTCAGGCTCTCCGGCCAGACCTGCAGGTAGTTCCGCCGCAGTTTCGGCCAGTTGATCGAGAGCTGCGGTGCCGAGGGCGCTGGGAGGAAGTGAATTCCCGCATCCAGCGTTTCCAGCCAGTCGATGGTGATCCGGTCCGGGATCAGGTTCTCCCGCTCCGCAAAATAGTCCGTGATCCCGTCCGCCCGGATGAAGCTGCCATAGGGCACCTTCCCGCCCACCGACAGGTCGTAACCCACCGTCGGAATCAACGCGGAATCCCCCGCCTCAGGCGGCCCCTCGCGCGGCCGCAACTGGTCCCCCAAATTCGTCGTGATCGTCTTCACCGGCGGCACCCGCCTGATATCGACGATGTCGGCCCCCAAGAACTCATGCAGCCCACTGGTGCCCTGGTTTTCCGTGCCCAGATACTCGATGAAGATGCGGCCCTCGATGTTGTAGGCATGAAGCGCAGGCGGACCGTTCTGACTGTCAAACCACAGCGTCCGGGGCTCCGGCGCGGACGAAACATTCGGATCAGGGTTCTGGTTCGCCCCCACCGGCTCATACTCCTCCGTCATGGGAGGAAGGAAGGCATTGTAAATCGGATTCACCCGCACGATCCGCCCGGTGGGGATCAGCACCTGAGGTCCGTCGAAACCCTTCTCCGTCCAGAAAATCGTCCGTGCAGGGGACTTCGACGCCGAGGACACGGCGAAGGTTTCCCGACGAAACTTGAACGTCGGGGTCACCTCCCCCGGTGCACTGGTGTCCGGTGCCGCCGACACCCAGGTCACCGTCACCCGGCCCGGCTGACTCGCGAAGACTTTGTTGGCGTGAGGACTGAAGTAGTACGGCCTGAAGGGTTCAAACTCCCTCACCTCGGCCGACGAGAGGGTCTCGTTGGCATTGCCAGCCAGGATCAATTCGGTCCCATTGACCAGATTCACGCGCTGCCCCAGGAGACGCACGCCCGGCACCAGCGTGGCAGGCGGATTGGAGACGGTCACCAGGTTGCTCGCGGTGGAACTCGCCGTCACCGTCACCGGGATGGTGGCCAGCAGCGGCTGCGTGGCGCCGTTCAGGTTGCTGAGATTCGCATCGGCAAAGACTTCACCAAAACGCATCGGCTCCGGTCTCCAGTAGCTCTGCGCCACCGGCAGACCATCCCACCGGACCGAGGGCCGCTGAATCTCATCGCCCATCAAGTAAAGCGGCACCCCGGAGGCGAAGGAATAACCCATGGTCATTTCTTCCAAATTCATCGTCACCACGGGACTGCCTGCATTGCTCGTGTCCGTCGCGCGCGGATAGCGGCCTGCCGCCACCGTGTTCACTGAGATCGCCGCCGAAGTGGCGGAGGTCTGCGCCACGCCCGCAAACTGCGAGGTTGTGGTACCCGGTCCCGTCGGAATGTCTGGCGAGGCAATGAACACCGCGGGCGGACTCGTGTAGCCGCTGCCAACGTTTGTCACATTGATGGCCGTCACCTTGTCACCCGTGAGCACCGCCGTGGCCGTCGCCGTCGTCCCACCCCCTCCCGGCGCGGACAAAACCACCACCGGAGCCGCCGCATAATCCGCTCCGCCTCCACGCACCGTGATCGAAGTCACCTGCCCACCCACCGAAATGGTGGCAAAGGCACCCGCACGCCGCAGATCGAGGAAGTTCTCCGCCTCCCCCGCGATCTCAAACTGGGCATGAGCGGGAACGACGAAGAACAGAGGACAAAGAGCGAGGAACAGGAAAAAACGTTTCATGGCAGAAAAAGGAAATGGGGAGGACGAGTGAGCGTGCGCAGCACCCTGGAGTGCGGCAGCAGGCTGCCGCTTTTCGGAGGCAGCCCTGCTGCCGTGCACGGCGGTGGTGCAGCCCGGCATGACTGGCTCACGCACGGGCGAATCCCAGAGGTGGAGAACGATCCATCTTGGCCTGCGACGCCAGCAGGCTGGCTGGGAAAAGCGGCAGCAGGCTGCCGCACTCCAGAGGCTTCGCCGAAGCTCAAGTTCGCGTTCATGATCGAGACAAAAGAGAAACTCACTCAGCAACCGCAGCAGCGGCCACCTTCTTCAAGGACACGGGCAGAGCATCCGCCTTGCCGCCCGACAGCATCGCCTCAATCGCCGCCAGCTTCGCATCACGCGCCTTGTCCTTGGCTTCGAGCTCGGCGAGGCGCTTCTTCAATTCGGCGTTCTCTGCTTCGAGATTCCGGGACATTGAGTCCTGCCGGTCCTTCAGTTCTTGAATCGCCTTGAAGGCGATGGGCACCATCGCCGTGTATTCGATTCCCTTGGTGTCAGGCGAGAGGGAGTGCACCGCTTCGGGGAAAATTTCTTCCACATCCTGCGCAATGAACCCCAGTGATCGCAGGGGCGCGTCCACATCTGCCTTGAACCAATAACCGGATGGTTCAAGTCCCATCACTTTGTCAAGAACCGGCTCCAGTGCCTGAATCTTGGTCTTCAGTCTTCGGTCAGAAACCGCTGAGTAAGCTCCTGAAGAAGAACTAAAGACTCCTTTGACGACACCAGCAAATCCCAACTCTAGGTTGGCAGTGGTACTCTGATTGATAGAGAAGTCCCAAAATCTGGCTGAGGTTGCTCGGAGTCTCAGCGCTTGGTAGCCGTTGTTGTTGTGCACCTCCAACGGCACACCGGGTGAAAACGTCCCAATGCCGACCAGGCCAGCGCTGTTGATGAAAATCCGTTCGACACCGTTGGTCAGCAGGCCAAGCGTGCCCGGATTAACGGAACTCATCCCGCTTTCAGTGCCTCCCGAGTTGAATCTGTAACCCGATACACCTGACGCTCTGACGCCTCCATTCACGTCGAGCTTCGCGCTTGGACTTGCGGTCCCGATGCCGACGTTTCCGGCAGCAGTGATGCGCATTTTTTCCGTGACATTCGTGTTATTGATGGAGTCTCCGTCGGTCCCGAAGACAAGGTTTCCATTGAATGCGCTGGCGCCCACCGCCCACATACCCGCGTGGGTGAACCCGTTCGAGCTCACGAAGGCAACACCATCAGCCACCGTCTGCGCACCGTCAGCTTTCGCGTTGCCGAGAGTCAGTTTCCCAATCACACCATTGCTCGTGCCGATGCCCACATTGCCACCGAGGGTGTTGAGGAGCAGGTTTGTGAATCCAGAGCCTAGGTCAACCGCCTGAATCAACCCAGCGTTGAGTGAGTCAGCTCGGTAGCCAATCTGAAGTTGCCGACTCGGATTGCTCGCTCCGCGGATCATTAACTGCGGAGATGAGTCTCCCTTCACATCGAGTTTGGCTTCCGGATTGGTGTTGCCGATCCCCACATTGCCCCCCTGAGGATTCAGCAGGAGATTTTGAGCGGCGGTGCCCGTCTTGAAGCTCTGGATGAACCCGGAGCCATTGCCCGTGCTGTCCACCCCAATGCGGAGGGATTCGTTGGTGTCGGCGCTGTCGGTGATGAGCAACTGCGGTGTCGAAGTACTCGAAGTCGTATTCGGCCCGGTAATGGTGAAGAGAGAGGTCGGGGTGTCTGTGCCCACGCCAATCTTTCCCGTATCCCCCACGATCAACGCGGTGCCGGTGCTGGTGCCCAAAGTCTCCGCCACCTTTGACCGGAAGCTGAAGGCGGAAGTCACGACCTGCTGGCGCGGAGTGACCTCATTGTCCACCGTTCCACCGTTGCCATCATCCACCGTGATCCCGATGTAGCGCTCACTGTCACCAAAGGCGTCCGCGATGGTCTTGGTGGGTTGGCCAAAGGGAGTTTCATCAAATCCAAAGAGCGAGGATGTCGTCGGAACGCCTTGTCCCACGAGCACGCTGAACTTGCCGTCTGAAATCGTGACGGTCTGCTCTTCCGAGTAGATCAGATTGGTCGCCAGGACATTGGTGGGATGGTTCCAAATACGGAAGGTGACCGTGCGGTTCACCGGCGTTCCGGCCCCCACCAATCCGCTGGCGTCCGAGACCCGCCCCTGATAGCTGATGAACTCTGGAACCGCGGACTGTGCCGCGACCCCCAGGGGAACAAGCAAGGCGGTGAAGAGGAGGGACTGGCAGAGGCGGTGGCATTTCGTTTTCATGACTGGGATGGGGAATGAGGGGGAGGGGAAAATGAGGGTCTGAAGATTTCGTTTCGGTGATGGGGACGATGGATGTCGTGGGTGGAATGAGTCCGGTCAGTCGCTGGCGCTAATCCGTGCCGACCAGACTGAAGAAGATCTCGCCGATCTCCGAGATGCGTTGGAACTCAAAGCTGCCCTGGAGCTGAAGCCCGTCGCCGGTGTCCACACCCACGGAATCTTTGTGCAGGCCCTGAATGCTCTCCTGATAGCTGCCCGTGATGACTGAGCTGCCCCACCCCGTCACACCCGGAGGCGCCGCGGCGTCAATCTGGAACTGGATGTTCCGCTCGATGTCGTAGCTCTCCTGCCCCGCGGCCAGCTTCACACCGCCCGGCGTCTTGTTGTTGTGATCCGGGTGGTATTGATGCACGAAGGGATTCGTGGGGTCGTCGTAGTCGATGGCCACATCGCAGGTCAGTGCCTGACTCGCCTGAAAGGTGCCGCTGCACGAGAGCGAGCGATCCAAGGGCATGTGGGCGGCAGTGATCTTCAGGGCGGAGGCCTTGTCCTCAGGAAGCAGGTCGGCTTCGGACAGGCAGAGACCGAACTCATTGGGTGGCGCCGCCAGTCTGCCCATGAAGACATGGGAAAGCAGCTTGGCACTGCCATTGTTGCTCACATGAAGGATGTAGCGCAGCGGAAAAGAGCGCGCCGTGTCCGCCACCACGTCGCCATCAGGCTTGCTCTCCACCCGGTTCACCAAGGCATCTCCCACCCAGAGGCCAGCCAGGCTGGCCTTCCGCGCCGTCATCGGCAGAGTGATGTCAAAGCGGTTCGTGGAATCCGTAATTCGCAGCATGGAGGCGAAGAACGCCTCGTCGGCTCCCGGCATCTGCGAGCGATCAATGCCGAAACTCAGCTCGATGCTGTCGTTCGGCGGCACGACCTCGCTGTAGGTCGTGGAGATCAAGGTCTCGATGAAGGTGGCGGACCCCGGATCAAAGGTGCGCCGCGTCACGGCCACCGGCCCCGCGATGCCCTCCTCACCGTCAGGTGCCCCCCCCGAAGAAGCGGGGGTGATGTTCAAAGTCATCACCGCCGAGGTCCGGTTGAGCACCCGCGCCGTGATGATGGAACCCGTCCGCCCAAAATCCAACCCGCCCGATTGAGAGAGCGTGATCTGAATTGGCGCGTAGAAATTCCCCACCACCTCGGACTCGAACCAGTAGGCCTTGTTGCGATCCACCGACTCGGCATTGACCGAGAAGATCTGCCGCGGATTTCCCAAACTGAGAGGCCCGCCCTCATAGGTGAAGATCTTCGAGTTGGTGGCAATCGCCGCCGGGAAGGTCGCGAAGTAATTCGAAAAGGTCGGGAACCCACCTGTCGCATTCGTCGGAAACCCCAGGAGATTGGCCCCATTCCGCACCCAGGTGGCACCCGGAACCACGGGCTTGACCAGCAGCGAGACGGAATGCGTGTTCGCGCTCGTCCCCGCACACTTCACGAGGTAGGCCGCCTGACCCGTGAGCCGCGTCAAGGTGTTCGAAGAACCGCCGCGAATCCAAACACTCCATTCCGGAGTCCCCGCCAGCGGCAGCAGTGGCGTGGTCGTGAACTGCGCCTGATTCGCATTCGGATTCCAGCGCCAAACCTCCTCAATGTTGAGCGCCTCACCACTATCAAACAAATCATCCGGCGACACCCCGCTCGCATCCCCATGCAGGTAAATTGCGTTGAAGCCCCCCTTCAGAGAAAACGTCGCATCCTGCCACTGGGCCTGTGCTGCACCCACAAAAAGCAGAGACCCAAGGGCCAAGAACCAAACTCTGAACCTGGACTGCGGCAGCCTGCTGCCGCTCTCCCCACCGCAGCCTGCTGCGGCGATCCCTGGTTCGTCTATACTCAAATCGATCCGTTTCATGAAAATTTCAGGTCTGGCGTCTGCTGTCTGATCCTCTGCTGTCTTCATCGGACCGTCAGCCGATACAGCTCACTGGCCCCCGACTCCGGCACCACATAGGCCGCTTGAAGCCCCACACCTTCAGCCGTCATCGCCGTCTCCCCCACCGCCACCGTGTCTGCCGCAAACGCCACCCGTTCCCAACTCACCCCGTCCGCGCTGCGCTCGATCGTGTAGGTCTTCCCCGTGATCGCGTAAAACTCCAACTCGGCGTGGGTGTCCGACTTCGCTTTGATCTCCAGATCAAAGGTCTCCGTCGCATCTCCCGCAAACGTCCCCGCCAAATACTCCAGGTAATTGCTCAACCCATCGCCATCGAGGTCGCCATTGCGATCAATCAGATGGATCGGCCAGTTGCCACTGCCATCCGGATAATAACCCGCCTGATACAACTGCCACTGCTCCCAGATATCCGGCAGTCCATCGCCATCGAGGTCTTCGCCGAGGTTCAGGTCCAAACGAACTCGTTCGCCACCCTTCCCCGCCGTCAGATTCCCCGCGACCTCAATCGGGTAAAACAACGACCCGTTCATCTCGACCACGAGGCTGAACTGCCCCTGGGCCGTCAGCGCCTTCTCCGAGTAAATTGTCGTGCCCGAGCGATTCGCGTCGATGCGGATGTTCAACTCATAGTTTTGGTCGAGCCGAAGGTTCGTGATCGGCGTGCGACCGATCTCTTCCGCTCCCTTGAGCAAAATGAGCGTGGCACCCTCCGCCACAAGCGTCTGCCCCACCTGATCCCTAACCATGCCGTAGAGCGTGTAATACGGCGCAGGAGGAAAGGCCTGTAAGGATACCGTCAAGGACAGCAACACCACCCAAACCATGGAGCGAAGGCAGGAAAAAAAGGAGATCACGTACCTTTCTATCCCCAACAAATCTGATAAGTCACACCTTTGACGATCTTTTTTCGCAAGTTCTCCCCCTTTGTCGGTCTGACTACAACAATTCGACCTACTAGAACGTAAGGCGTCCTGCGTTAGAGCGGAGATCGGTGCCTTCCCTCAAGGAGAGGCACTTGCCAAGTGCCTTCATTGAACGCACCAGGACCTCGTGTAGCCCGGTTCTTGAACATCCAGATCCTTGGTTCCTATCCGTTCCCTGAGTGCGAGTCGGTCCGCAGGAAGAGCCTGATCCGCTGACTTCATCCCACCGTTGCCAATCGCTTCGCGCTCAGCCATCATTCCACCCATGCCGCCCAACGAGCAAAGCCCTCAATTCCCCACCACCCACTGGACGCTCGTTCAGCGCGTGCAGGAGGGTGACGAATCGAGTGCCGCCGCCGCTCTCGAGGCCATTTGCCAAGCGTACTGGTTCCCCATCTACTCCTTCCTTCGCGGTTCAGGAAAATCGGTGGCCGACGCCGAGGACCTGACGCAGGCCCTCTTCACCGCACTGATCAAGGACGACATGCTCGAAGCCGTGCGCCGTGACCGGGGCCGCCTGCGTGCCTTCCTGCTCGGTGCCCTGCGCCACGTCATCAGCGATGACAACCGCCATCACCGTGCCAAGAAACGCGGCGGAGGGGAGACCCATTTTTCCATCGATGCCGTTGCCGAAGAACGCTTCCAAAATCTCCACGGCAAAGCTCAGGAGAACCCCGAGCAGATCTACCTCCGCGCCTGGGCCACCGAACTCCTGGACGGGGTTCGCGAAAAACTCCGCGCCGCCTTCGAGAAGAAGGGCCGCCTCGAGCTTTTCAACGCCATCCAACCCTACCTTGGCAGCGAAGAACGCCTGCCGCCCTACGAGGATCTGGCTCAATCCCTTCAATCGACTCCGGGAGCCGTGAAGACCATGATCTATCGCCTGCGAAAAAAATACCGTGAGCTCTTGGAGCGTGAAATCGCCATGACCGTGATGAAGCCCGAAGACATTGAAGAAGAGCTCGCCTGGCTGCGGTCCGTGATTTCAGAATAGGACGCAAAACCCACGACGACGGGTTTCGGTGTCCCCACAGAACCGTCGTTGCAGGCCACTGGGCTTCAATCCCACCCAAAGACGTTGCTGTTTTTGGCCCAACGCAACCGACTGAGGAAAGCCTGCCCCACCTTCAGTCTTGTTGATCCACGCTCTCGACGCTAAAAATCCCTTTCATGGCGGATTCGTTGGATCACTTCATCAGTGAGGTCGTGGAGGAATTCCACGGCAACGACAGCCCTGCGCATCCCACGGCCGACAGCGAAGAACGCCCCGGTGCCGTGATTGGAAACTACACGCTCGTCCGACTCCTCGGCGAGGGCGGTTTCGGCACCGTCTGGCAAGCAGAGCAGGCACGCCCGGTCCGGCGCGACGTGGCGCTGAAGATCATCAAGCTGGGCATGAACACCCGCGAAGTCGTGGCCCGCTTCGAAGCGGAGCGTCAAGCTCTCGCCGTGATGGATCATCCGGGGATCGCCACCGTGCTCGACGCAGGCATCACCACCCATGGTCGCCCGTATTTCGTCATGGAACGCGTCAACGGCATCCCGCTGACACAATACTGCAACAGCCAAACACTCACCATCCCCCAGCGACTCCATCTTCTCATCGACGTCTGCCGCGCCGTGCAGCACGCGCATCAGAAAGGTGTCATCCACCGCGATCTCAAACCCACCAACATCCTCGTGGCCACCATCGACGGCCGACCTGTGCCCAAAGTGATCGACTTCGGCATCGCGAAGGCGACCGGTGAAACATCGCTTACCGACTTCACGCTGGTGACCCACGTCGGCCGGTTGATGGGCACCCCCGCCTACATGAGCCCAGAGCAACTCCTGCCCGGCAAGGACATCGACACCCGCACCGATGTGTACAGCCTCGGTGTGATCCTGTTCGAGTTGCTGGCGGGTGCTCTCCCGTTCGGAATGGGACCCGATGGCAAACCCGCTGCAACCCAGGCTCAACCGCGACCTTCGACTCGGATCCGATCGCTCACGGCCGACGAGAAAGTCCGACTCGCGACCTCGCACGCGACCGAGCCACCCCGGCTCATCGGCCTGATTCGAGGCGATCTCGATTGGATCTCGGTGAAGGCGCTCGAACAAGACCGCGCGCGCCGCTACGACTCTGCGCAAGCACTGGCGGACGACCTGACTGCGTTCTTGGAGCAACGGCCCATTGAGGCGCGTCCACCCACACGTGGATACTTGCTGAAGCGCTTCACGCAACGGAACAAGGGGCTCGTCGCGGCAGCATCGATCATCTTGCTCACACTCCTTGGAGGGATCGTGGCAACGACCCTGATGTATCTCCGCGCCGACTCCGCATTGACTCAAAGCCGCGAAGTCACCCGCATTCTGAAGGAGACCCTGGCCCAGGCCGGGTACTCCAAATCTCTCGGACGCGATGTCACGATGATGCGCGAGATCTTGGACGCCACCGCCACGCGGCTGAACGACGAACTGCAAGACCAGCCGGAGGTCGCCGCCGAACTCCACGGCATCATCGGCAGCGCCTATGGTGACCTCAACGACTACCCACCCGCGGTCGAGCACACGGGACGAGCCTTGGAACTTCAGCGCCAACTGCATTCCGGAGATCATCCCGCCCTCGCAGAAGCCATCGTCAATCACGCCAGCATGCTCGAATTTCGCAGCCGTGTGAAGGAGGCCGAGCCTCTCGCCCTCGAAGGACTGGCCATGCATCAGCGCCTCTTTGGTGACGCCGATCCACGCACCGCGAACGCCCACACTCTCGTAGCCTGGGTGCTCACCAAACTGGGCCGCCCACTGGAAGGCGAAGCCTCAGCCCGGCTCGCGTTCGAGGTGTGGAAGAAGAACCCCAGCGATCCCAAGTTGTCCGAAGCTCCCGTCACGCTTGCGGGCATTCTGCAATCCACGAATCGTGTCGAAGAAAGCATCGTCATCTACTACGAGGAACTCGCGGCCCTCAAAGTCATCCATGGCGAAGAGCATCCCCAGATCGTCCAATGCCTCGACAACGTCGGCTCCAACCTCGCTCGCGTGAAGCGCTACGAAGAAGCCGAGCCCTTGCTGCTCGAATCCATCCGCCAGGGAGAAACGTTTTTCGATGGGCACAACCAGCACGCCGACCACTGCTATGCCGCGCTCGCCAACATCGCCGCTGCTCGCGAGCAGTGGGACCTGCAGATGGACTACGCGCGGAAAGGGCTCGCTTCCGCCGAAGCCGTCTATCCCGCCGGCCACCGCTACCTCAACGAGGCCGCCTCCGTCCTCACCAAGGTGCTGCTCCAAAACGCCGAACGCTTCCTCGACCCGGCGGAACCCCAAGACCGCGAGCGCGCCTCCGAGATCCTCGACGAACTCCGCACCACCCCCGCACTCTCATCGAACGTGAAAGCGTCATCATCCTGGATCGACTGCCTTCAAGGACGCACCCTCGGCCAAGAAGGTCGTGCTCAATTGCAGACGGGCCTCGAAGCACTCCAAGCCAAACCCACTCAAACCGCCGAAGACACCCGCCGAATCACGAAGGCCACCGAATGGCTGACGTCACTCGGTCTCGACCGCTGATCCAATCAATCTCTGTCTGTGGGCAGACCCTGTGGAAGCAGCGCGGCAGCGCTTGAGCGCTTGCGGTCCCAGACCTTCAAAAGGCGGCTGGCGCTCGCAGAGATCAAGGCACCGTCGGGGCTGAAGTGGACTTCGTCCACTGGCGTGGTCAGCCCGTAAAGGGCGAGCCGTTCCTCTCCCGTGGCGACATCGTGAATACCCACCGTGCCGAGCTCGCTGCCGCTGAGGAGTTCGCGACCATCGGGGCTGAATGCCACACAACGAACCCCTTCCCAATGCGCACGGAAGGCCGTCTCCAAGCGGCCGGTGGCCGCCTCCCAAACACGGATCCAACGGTCTGGACCGCAGGTGGCCAAACGTTGTCCATCGGGGCTGGCCGCGAGGGCGGCGATGGTTCCAGTTTCCGCAGCATCAATCACGCGCAGCGGCACACCCAGCTTCCAGTCCCACACGGTGATCCCCCCGGTGAGAGCAGCGGTCGCCACAGCAGTATCATTGAGACAAAAGGTCCCGCGCGGATGATCGAAGTCCTCTTCGAAGACCACCTCATGTAGAACCTCACCGGACGGATACGCTATCACCTTGAAGGCGCTGCCGCCACCCGTGACATTCATCACCAGAAGAAGTTGGCCGGTCTGGTCGAACTGGATGCTCGCATGGGTGTAACCATCGAACGACCCCAGCACCTCGCCGGTGTCCGACACGTGGGTCATTGGACGCTGCTCGAACCCTTGGAAGACGAATGTCCCATCACTGGGGTGGGTCGCCACATCGACGACACGCCCCACCTTTTCAGACAACTCCCATTTCTTCTTGAGGTCCTGTTTGAGATCCCAGGCAGCCAGCCAGCCCCCCCCTCCGATGAATAAACCCGAGCTCTCGCGATCAAACACGGTACACTCGAGTCCGTACGTCGGCGGCATTGAGGCAATGGCTTCGCCAAGACGGGACGGCCAAATTTTCACCACGCCGTGGTGGCCACTGGCCTCCGAAGAGATGAGCATCGTTCCGTCGGGACTGAAGGCCACATTCAGGATCGCGTTTCCAACTCCGTTGAGCGACCGCAGCAACTCCCCGGTCGTCGCATCCCACAGACGAATGCGACTGCCGCTGATCGTCGCCACGGTATTGCCATCAGGACTCATCTGGATTGCCATTTCCCCGGGAAAATGGAGCGCCCTGATCTTCGCGCCCGTCTTCGGGTTCCAAAAAATCACCTCGTCACCGCCCAAGCAAGCCAGCCGATCGCCAGTCTGGCTGAACTGCAACCTCTCCTTTTTTGGGTTGTCCGCAGTCGCTTCCAAGGTGTCACGCACCGCACCGGTCTTCATGTCCAACAGCTGAATCTTGACACTCAATCCCGCCATCGATGCAACCACGGCCACCTTCTGGCCATCTTGACTCAAAGCAGGCAGTGCACCATGACAAGGCTGGGTCCAAAGAGCCTCCCCCGTTTCCGCAGAATAGGCGATCAATTTTCCTCCACCGATGGCCAGAACCGTCCCACCGTCAGGACTCAGACGCAGATGACGGATCGAATTGAGGCCAGACTTCCAACTGCGCAACAGGGTTCCTGAGGCAACGTCTTGCAATCCGATCTCGGTGGCGGATACAGGGAAGGCAATCCGCTCCCCTGCACCGTCGATCCCCGGAGCAGAGGCGTGCCCACCGTAGTGAGGCGTGTTCACATCCATCCACGAACCCACCTGTTGACCCGAGAGGGAAAAAACACCAATGGAGCGATAAAAGGTCCTGAACACAAATCGGTCCCCCTGAGGAAGAAACTCCATCCAATGAACAGACCCCGTTGCTTTGAATTCAACCTCAGCAGTGAAGTCACTCGCATGAGCCTGAAGGAAGCGCCAGTTGGCGTCGCGAAAGTCCTCAGGAGTTTCATCGAGGATCTTCTGCGACTCGACAAACTTGCCACGCTCGAATTCCTTTTCCGCGAGATCGAGCTGCGACTTCGCCAGCGCCTGCCGGGCGGTTTCTCTTTCCTGCACAGCCACCGCTTCGGCGGCCCGGGCGAGTTCCGCCTGTTGCCTCGTCTCCCGCTCCTTCTCCTTCAGATTGAACACAAACCAGACGACCAACGAGGCCAGCAGAAAAAGCGCTGCCGCTGCCGTCGAAAAGATGCCGCGGTTGCGCTTGATCAGCAATTTGACCTGAGTGGCGAACCCCGCCGCTTCCGCACTCGTCGCAAAGCCCGTTTGAAACTTCTCGACGTCCCCACTCAACCCCATCACCTCGGCATAGCGATCTGCCTTCGCCACAGACAGTGCCTTCATTGCCACCGCAGACAGGGCCGGAGGCACTCGCCCACCCGGTGCATGGGAAAGCGGCTTGATGGCCTTGGCTTCCAAAACGTCGCCCTTCTCCTGAACGATTCCTCGACGACTGGTTCCCCCCACCAAATCTGTCGGCGTGGTGATCGCCCCCGACTTCACCTTCTCCAGCACCTCCTGCAGCGTCTTCCCTTCCACGGGTGGGCGCAGCGTTAGAATCGCATACAGGATGCCACCGAGTGAGAAGATGTCGGATCGTTCATCCAACTCATCGATTTCACCCCGAGCCTGCTCCGGCGACATGTACTGCGGTGTGCCCATGACGGAACCGGACAGCGTGCCGCTGAATGACGAATGCGAAATGTCGAATTCCGAATGATCAGCATCTTCGTCATTCGTCATTCGGACTTCGTCATTGCTGCGCAGCAGCTTCGCCAATCCCCAATCCATCACCAGTACCTCCCCGAACTCCCCCACCATCACATTCTCCGGCTTCAGATCCCGGTGAATGATGCCCTGCGAGTGGGCAAAGGCCATCGCATCGCACACTTTCCGAAACACGGTCAGCAATGAGGTCAGTGTGTGTTCCTTCAGCGCCTCCGCATCTTCCTGGCGGAGGTCATGCAGGATCGCCTGCAGGGTCCGCCCCTTCACCAGCTTCATGG
>CAXBNA010000088.1:0-22883 GCA_963976915.1 uncultured Verrucomicrobiales bacterium | reverse complement strand
ACCGCTACCCCAATTTCCTAAAGACCGACAATTTGCTGAACATTGCCAACCAAATTGCCGTGATCGCGATCGTCGCCATCGGCATGACGATGGTCATTGTGGCCGGGGGCATTGACCTGTCCGTGGGGAGTTTGATCGCTCTCTCCGCCGTGCTTACCAGCGTTTTCATCCGCGACTACGGCGGCGGAACAAGCGCCTCTCCCATCGCCATGATCGCCTGCTGCGCTGCGGCCACCCTTCTCTGCGGATGCTTCGGCGGATTCTCTGGGTTCATGGTCACGAAGTTTCGGATCCCTCCATTCATCGTCACACTCGCCATGATGCTCGTGGGCAGCGGCCTGGCTTACATCCTCGCTGAGGGCCAATCGATCTCCGTGATGCCGGATTCCTTTGTTTGGCTTGGCCGGGGTGCCGACTTCTTCGGTATCCCGAATGCGGTTGCAGCCATGTTTGGACTCTACATTCTCGCCCACATTCTCATGTCTCAAATGCGACTGGGCCGCTACATCTATGCAGTCGGTGGAAACCACGAAGCATCTCTGTTTTCCGGCATTCCAATCCACCGGGTCATTTTCATCACCTACCTCGCCAGCGGCTTGCTGGCGGGTCTCGGCGGCGTCATCATGGCCTCGCAGTTGAAGAGCGGCAGTCCAACCTACGGCTCCATGTATGAACTCTACGTCATCGCTGCCGTCGTCGTCGGCGGCACCAGTCTCAGCGGGGGCAAGGGGCGCATGTTCGGCACCCTCATCGGTGCCTTCACCATCGCCGTCATCCAGAACGGCATGAACCTCACCAATGTCGAGAGCTACACCCAGAAGGTCGTTCTCGGTCTGGTGATCTTGGCCGCGGTCCTTCTCGACAAACTCCGCAATCGCTAGCCCCACAACTCATCACACCCTCCCCCATGAAACGCCCCTCACTCCTGGCGCTGGCATTCGTTGCAGCCGCGACATGCTCGCCAGCCGATCAATTCGTCCTCTTTGACCGCACGTTCACCTTCACCGCCGAAGAGGCCGCACCGACCAAGTCGCACCTGTTTGTGAAAGGCGCCGAGCTTGGCGAAGGCACTCCGAAGGATTGGACCTCGCCCGTGGACTATCGCAACGGCACCGTCCACATTCGGATCGAAGTGATTGAGAAGCCCGAAGGCGGCGAACCCACGACCTGGAGCCTCTGCTACATTCCCAACAAAGGGCAGAAAAATGGCTATGGTTGCACCAACACCCCCATGTACACCGAGACGGGCGTTTACGAGAAGGAGGTGAAGATGACCGAGTTCTGGGAAAACGACTCCATCATCTGGAGCGAGGGCATCAAGATGATGTCTCTTGTGATCAAAGGAAAAGGTGGCGGCATGGCCCACGCGCATCTACAACCCGATCCGAGCAAGTTTTTCCCCACCAAGATTCGCGTGAGCATGGTTCAGGTGTCTGCGGGGGACGCGTATGATCCGTCGGCGCTGAACCCGTCCAAGTCATAGCACCTGCAATGTTTCAGATTGGCGTGAAATGATCGCGTCATTGCCAAGACATCCATCTTCTTGGCATACTGGAGTCTCCTCTGCCATGAAACGATCCTTCTCCCACATATCCCGGTTCTTTGCCGCTTTGGCCTTTCTTGCAGGCACCGCCCCGGCGGAAGTCATTCCCGTGCCGGATACGGTCACGCCCGAGACGATCCCCGGAGCCAAGCCGCGCAATGTTGTTTTCATCCTCTCGGATGATCATCGCTACGATGCGATGAGTTTCATGGGGCATCCATTCGCCAAAACACCGCAGATGGATGCCATGGCGAAGAATGGGGTGCATCTCAAGAACGCCTTTGTCACGACTTCGCTCTGTTCGCCGAGCCGGGCCTCGATTCTCACCGGGCTTTACACGTTTCGACATCGGGTGATCGACAACCAGCGTCTCGTTCCGGCAGGCACGCAGTTCTTCCCGCAGTATCTTCAGAAGGCTGGATACGCCACCGGGTTCATCGGCAAATGGCACATGGGCGCTGACAAGGACGATCCGCGCCCCGGCTTTGACTACTGGGTCAGCTTCAAGGGCCAGGGCCAGTACTATCCGCCGAACGACAACTACACGATCAACGTGAATGGCGAGCGGGTGAAGCAGGACGGCTACATCACGACCTTGCTCACCAAACACGCGGTGGAATTTCTGGAGCAGCAGACCGACCGCGAGAAGCCCTTCTTCCTCTATCTTTCCCACAAGGCGGTGCACGGCCCCTTCACGCCCGAGCCGAAGTACAAAGGCACGCTGGCAGGCGTGCCCTTCACGCTACCGGAGTCGAGCGCTTTGCAGACCGACAACTACGCCAACCGGCCGCGTTGGCTGCTTGACCAACGCAACAGTTGGCATGGCATGGATTTCCCACTCCACACGGCGGAGAGCATGGAGTCGCTCTACAAAGCCTACTGCGAGTCACTCAGTTCGGTCGACGACAGCATTGGAGCGGTGATGAATCAGCTGAAAAAGATGGGCATCTACGACGACACGCTCGTCATCTACATGGGCGACAACGGCTACATGTTTGGCGAGCACGGTCTGATCGACAAACGCGTCGCCTACGAGACCTCCAGCCGGGTTCCGATGCTCATGCAATGCCCGAACTTGATCCAAGGTGGAAGCGTCGTAGACGAAGTCGTCGCCAACATCGACATCGCGCCGACGGTGATGGAGACGATGGGCCTGAAGAAGCCGCCGCACATGGATGGCGAGAGTTTTCTGCCGATCGCCCAAGGCCAGAAGGTCCCGTGGCGCGACTACTTCCTCTACGTTTACTACTGGGAGCCAAACTACCCGCAGACGCCGACGCATTTCTGCCTTCGCGGAGATCATTACAAATACATCACCTACTACGGGCTGTGGGACACGGATGAGTTGTTCGATATCCAGGCCGACCCGACGGAGCAGCACAACCTGATTCACGATCCCGCCTTCGCGAAGACCAAGAAGGAGATGCAAGACCGGCTCTATGCGATGATGGCCGATCTCGGCGGCATGAACATCCCGGTGAATGCACCGCGCGGCAATCAGCAGAACAAACGCCTGCGCGACAAAGGCGGGCCCAAGGCTGCCGACTTCCCTGAAGCCTTCATCGTGGATGAACCGATCCGAAAAGAGTTGAAATAGGCAAACCACAGCCAATCCTTGGCGGTCCGATACGTGCCATGATGAACTGCCGTCTCATCCCATCGAAAGCGCGACGGTATCTGTGTGTTGCGGTCCTCTCTCTGCCTGGCCTCGTTGGCGGCTCGGTCCTTCCAGGAAACTTCTGGCCCAACCCCAGTCTGGAACTCGACAGCAACGGTGACGGCATCCCCGATTTTTGGAACAAGGGCGGCTCCGATCAGTCTGGAATCTCATGGACGACGTCAACGTCTGTCAGCCCAACGCACTCCTTGACGTCCAGCGACACCAATGCTGCGGCGTTTGGCGAGTGGTACTCGGACTTCCTCACGGTGACACCCGGAGCCTCTTATTCCTTCCGATTCTTTAGGCGCTACAGCACTCAGGATGGCCCGATGCGGCTCACACTTCTCTTCCGCAACGCATCCGACGCGACGGTCTCCTCGGTCTCATTCTCTGTGAACGGTGATCAGGTCGGGTGGGAACAGATCGATTCGACAATTGAGGTTCCCGCGACAGCCGTCAAGCTTCGGATCAACATCGCATCAGGCGGGGCTGTGGGAGTGACCGGGTTCCTCGGGATCGATGACATCTCGCTGAGCGAAAAACCCGCGTCGATTCCTGGGAGGATTGCCCGAGTGAATCTGATGCCGGAAATTCCGAGTCCTTTCGAGATTCGGAACTGGAAGGCAGTAGCCCTGGGCTATGATGAACTCGTCTTCGATTTTGCGGTTTCCGGAGAGTACCTGCCTCTGATCGAGCGAGACCATCGAATGGTGAACTTCGATCTCGACAGCTTTCTGTTGCCTTCCTTTGTCGGCAAAGTCCCGGCTCAAGGCGAAGCGATCAATCAGATTGCGGCGGTCCTTGGAGCCACCTTGGTGGGGATCGACAAGAGCAACCAAGATGGCGAGAACTGGGTGCTACCGCTATTGCAGTATTTCAATCACACCAACGGGAAGGATTTGGTGCTCAACAATGTCAACGTCGGTGCAACCAACACCTTTTGGTATGCCTTGTTCCCACAGATTCTGTTCTACGCGCTGGTGGACCAGTATCCGGCCACTGCCGCCATCACGGTCCCATATAGTCAGGACTCCGGAGGTGCCAGCATGCTGGACGTGATGCAAATTTCCGCCCAACGATGGTACGACGCTTCGGTTGCCATGGGAGGAGGCATCAACCCGCCTGACTACAACTGGACCGGTTTTGATTTCTCAACCATGACGCCGGTTTACACGAATCACCTGGAACCCGAGGCCGCTGCGGGGATTGCCTGGATCGAATACATGGCTTACCTGAAGTTCGGCAGCCCCCAGTTTCTTCAGGGAGCTGAGTGGGGGATGGAATATCTCAACAACCGCAGCGACAACCCCTTCTACGAAGTCTTGCTGCCCTTCGGAGCCTATCTCGCGGCCCGAATGAATGCGGAACGGGGCACCAGCTACGATGTTCAGAAGATCGTCGAATGGTGCTTCGATGGCGATAGTGCCGCGCGGCCTGGCTGGGGTGTGCTTGCGCAGGCATGGGCTGGATTGGATGTGCATGGTCTGCAGGGATCTGTCACGGGCGACTACCCTTTCGCCATGAACACCTTTGCGATGGCGGGAGCTCTCGTTCCGATGGTCCGCTACGATCAACATTTCGCAGATTCGATTGGCAAGTGGATGCTGCACGTCGCGAACAACGCCCGGCTTTTTTACGGCCCTTTTCACGACGCCGCCCATCAGTCGAGCGCCTCATGGTTGGGCGATCCGAATGGATACATCAGCTACGAAGGGCTGCGGAAAAATTGGGAAGGAGTGAGCCCCTATGCTACGGGCGACCAGATCCGAAATGGTCGCGGACCGACGGATCTGGCCCTCTATGGAGCCTCGCATGTCGGCGTGCTTGGGGGAATCATTTCACCCACGAGTGATCCGAAGGTACTGCAACTTGATCTTCTGAAAACGGACTTCTTTGGTTCCGACGCTCACCCCACCTACCTCTACTACAATCCCGAGGCGGCAGCGAAACAAGTGCAGGTGGACATCGGCCCTGTCGCCCGGGACATCTACGATCTCAGGATCGGCCAATTCACTCGCCACAACATCTCTGGAACGGTCACGCTCGACCTCGGCCCACAGGCTGCGGCAGTGCTCGTCTTTCCTCCGGCCAATGCCACTGTGGGAGCCAGCGGCAATCAACTCTTCGCCAGCGGACGAATCATCGATTATCGCCAACAGAGCGTGGACGCAGACCTGGACGACTTGCCAGATTGGTGGGAAACCTTTTACTATGGCCATGCGACGACCGCCGAAGGAAGCGCGGTCGCCGCAAACCAGTTCACCAATCTGGAGAACTACCTTTTGGGCACCGATCCGAACGACTTCGAGCAACGGTTTCACATTCGCAACTCCGGTGTCTCAGCGGAAAAACACCCCTGGGTTCAATGGAACAGCGTCGGCGGGCAGACCTACGCGGTCGAGTATTCGGTCACCCCGTCAAACTTTGCAGAGAAGGCAACGATCAACGTGACAGATGTGCCGGTCGGCGTGACCACGACTAGCACGTTTGTGGATGAGGATGTGAACATCGGAGGTGCCACTGCAACGGAGAGAGGATTCTATCGAGTGCGTCACGTCCCCAGTCTGCCGTGACATGATCGCGTCATTGCGGCGAGGGTCGATCTGTCAAAGGATGATGAATGCTCGTCACCTTCGCCGCGCTCGTGGATCGTGAACTGCCGAAGACAGCTTCAACCTGTTGCCCGCGATCCTCGGTGAGGGCGACAGCCTCATCACGCAATCCTACACCGGCGTGCTGTCGGTCCGTGATGAGCAGTGGAAACTCGTCCTCGATACGAAGGGATCAGGAGGGTCGCAGAAAGCCACACCCGATTTCCAGCCCCTCATCAAACCCGGCCCCTGGCAGTTTGCAGACATCATCACCGGTCAGCTCTACGACATCTGCGGCGATCCCTACGAGACGAAGGACCTCCACGAGACCCCTCCAGAAATCGTGAGTCGCCTCATCGGCGTCCTCACCACAGCGATGGACTCCAGCCGCACTCGTCCATGATCAATCGTCCACTGTTCACTTTCGATTCCCGATGAGGGCGAGGTCGGGTGCACGGTTGCGCTGCATCTCCGATGGAAACCTCGATGATTTCGGTGAAGGAGTGATCCCAAAGAACATGCCTCAACCGATTCGCCCCTGGTATTGGCCCGCGAAGGGACAGCCCGAAAGAACCGAGCCTTTCACATGGATTGTGGAAGGCGTCATCGCGGCCTCTTGGTGGCCCGACCCCTACGTCTTCGACATTTACGAAGAGAACGATGTCCGCGCGGTGGTCAATTGCTGTGAGTTCGACAATCGCCAGGACGTCCCGAGCCAGTTTTCCTACTATCACATCAACGTGCCGGACTACGGCGTGCCCACGGACGAGCAGATCCAACGATTCTTGGACATCATGGATCAGCATCACGCCGCCCGTGAAGCGGTGGTCGTGCATTGCGTCGCCGGTTGCGGCAGGACCGGGCAGTTCATCGTCGCTTGGTGTGCCAAGGCCGGGTTCATTCCCGCAGACAAAGATCCCGTGCAATGGATCCGAGCCCGGCGGAAGTGCTGTCTCGAAACCCGTGAGCAGACCCACTGCGCCAAGCGATTGATGAACAAGTATCGATAGCTTCCTCACAGCGCAGCCGATGCACGCATCAGGAGGTCGCTCAATGTCGCTTCGCCGCCGTCACGATCCGCTCCATCCGTCGGCGATTGCTTCAGCGATCCAGAAACCAGCGCCGGGTTGGAGAGCCTCTTCTCCAAAGAAGTCGTCCCCGCATCCGCAATCCCTTCCTTGATCACCAACTCTCCGCCATCGCCTTGTCGGACTGACGCCAGAATCCAGTAGCCCCTCGCTCCGAGAGTGAATCCGAAAGGGTGACCGCCCCGCACCCATTCCACCCAAAACTCGAAGCCGATGGATCTTCAACGTCCAAAGCTCATCTAGGCGGAGCCAGATGGTTACTTGGCCGCCGTCTTGGCCACGCGATCCACCTTGCGATAGAGGAAGGCATCGGAAGTGACCAGCGAGGTGATGAGCGCTTTCATGCTGCCGCCGTTGTCGCGGTAAGCACGATGGGCGGCCTGCAGGACGGGGGCGTCATTGAGGGTTTCATTGCGGCCCATCCAGAAGCGGAAGGCGTGGCGGACGAAGACCTGCTCGACGCGCTCGCTTTCGGCGAGTTTGGTGATCATTTCGAGGGCGTTGGTGACGGGACCGTCGAGCGCGGGGTCACCGCTGTCGATGATCTCGCCGGTGGCGTCCACGGGCTTGTCTAGCTCGGTGGTGCGAAAGAGGCCGGCGTGGTTGTACATCTCGAAGGGAAGGCCCAGCGGGTCCATCTTCTCGTGGCAGGTCCAGCAGTAGGTCTCGCGGGTGACGCGCATCCTTTCACGCAGCGTGCTTTGCGGTTCGACAGGAAGCTGGGCATCGACAGTGATGGGCACATCGGGGATGCCGCCGCCGAGCAGGCGCTCGCGGATCCAAATGCCGCGATGGATGGCGTGGTTGTCCATGGCGTCGGATTGCGAAACGAGCCAGGCAGGGTGGGTCAAAATGCCGAGGCGCTGGCCCTCAGGAGCGGTGGCCAGAATGCGTTCAGGCTTCATGGAGCCAGCGCCAAAGGTAGGGCGGCTGACGCGGGCGTAGATTTCCGGACCACGCAGATCCGCTTCGGCCACTTCGACGTTGGCACCGCCACCGCGCTTCCGCTCCTTTCTGGCGTTGTCGATCCTTTTCTCTGCCGCGGCCAGCAGCTTATTTTGCTGAGCGAGAGATTTCTGAGCCGCCTTGTCGTCAGGGGTATCTTTCACCTGGGCTTCCAACTCGGCGACCACCGCCTTCAGCGCCTTGAGCTCAGCTGTTTCCTTCTCCGTCAGCTCGTCTTCCGCCTTCTTCTTTGCAGCCACGGCGGCGGCGCGTTCTTCCGTTGTGTGCTTCCGGCCGAAGTAGGTGTTGTCCTTCTTGGTGGCCACGACGCGTTGGGTGGTGAGCAACTCCTTGAGGACATTCTTGTCTTCCTCGAGGATCAGCTCGATCAGGCGGTCCGTGCTGGCCGTGGCGTCAAACATGGCGGCATAGTGAGCGGTGCCCCGGTTCGAGACGCCCGTCGCCGCCAGTGCCTTGGTGTCTTTGCAAATGTAACCGCCCAGGTCGTAGTCGAAGTAGTCGCGGAAGAACTGCAGGACGCGCGGCTTGCGGATGCTGTCGTCGTCGAGCATGCGGGTGACCTCGCGTTTCACGTCTTCACGCGTCCGCATACGGCCGTCGATGATCGCTTGGCGGAGGGGTTCGTCGGGCCTGATGTAGCGCAGGGCGTGATTCACGGCGAGGCCGAGTTCCCAGTCCTGCAGCATCACGCGCCCGTGCTTGTCAGGCTTTCCGGTTTCCGCCAGCTCGGGACGGAACAGCGCATCGCGGTCGAGGAGGATGGGCGACAGACCCATCATGACGCCGTCCTTCTTGCCGACCTTGGCAATGGCGTCTTTGACGATCTGCAAGTAGCTGTCGGATTCCAGCTTGTTCGGCGGGCGGAAGGTCAGTGCCTCGAAGAGGTAGTCCACGGCGGCCCGCAAGCGTTCGTCGGTGACCTCCGGCTCTTTCATCAGGTCGTAGACCGGCGTCAGGGGCCGGACGACTTTCGTATTGTAAACAATCGCTGTGGGCAGGCCGCGGAGATCGCCCTTGGGTTTGACGGCGTCGTAGGTCTTCGGATCGTCCGTGATCTGTTCAGCCATGCCGACGAGGCTGAGCGGTCCGTCGGCCATGTATTTCAGAATGTCCTCCGCCTTGCCGAGAATCTGCGTCGCCTCGGCACTGTTGACCGTGTAGAAATCCGGGTAGTTCTTCAGGCCGACCTTGCGGGCCGAGGACAGCACCACGGGCACGCTCTTGACTGCCGTGGCATAGGCCACCGTGCCGCCCACCACACTCGTGATTCGATCGATGCCAAAGTAGAGCTTCAACTCGCCGCCGTGGTTCGTGGGAACGACATCGCCATGGGCGCGGAGGCCCGGCTTCTCGGGATCGTATTCCGGCTCGGTGTTGATCAATTCGTTGAGCCGCGTGATGTGCTCTTGCGGCGTCACGCGCCAGATGCGCGCGGGTGAAGCGGTCGGCGTCAGCTCAATGCCTTCCGGCAGGGGGCCGAAAAGCAGGTCATGCGCGACGAAGTTGCCCTTCTTCGGGTCCTGATGAGCGTGGAATCCGCCCTTGTTCTTCATGGCACGCTGCAACTCGCCAACGATCCAGTCGGAGAAACGCAGTCGATCGATGACCTCCGGCTGGTCCTTCTTTTTCGGTGGCATCTCCTCCAGCGCGACCTGTGCCCACACCGACTTCCAGGTGGCGGCGTTGGTCTCGTCCACCCGCGAGAGTTCGAGCAGATTGAGATCGCCCTTGGTCGTTTCGTCGTCGTGGCATTCGATGCAGTGCTGGTCCAGAAAGCCCTGGGCGAAGTCTTTGAACTTCGCGCGCACGGGTTCGCCGGGCGTGTAGGTCTCGGCGGCTCCGGCGGATGTGCCGAGCACGGCCATGACCGCCGCGATGAAAGGGAGGGTCGGGCTGTTCACGCCAGGATCTCTTTGAGGGGGCCGATGCCGGAATCGAACTTGGCGGCCATCTTTTCGCTCATGTTGAAGCGGTCGCACTGGACGCCGGAGCCATTCATGAGGGTCGAGTAGAGGGCGTTGATCGGACGCTTGCCGTCCAACTGCGTGAAGCAGCCGGTCTTGAACGCGCCCCCGCAGTTGCCCAGCAGCATCACGGGCCAGTTCACTCCGCTGGTGTGCTGCGCGTCGGCGTTGTTGCTGGTGTAAACGATGAGCGTGTTGTCCATCATCGTGCCGCTGCCTTCGGGCACGCTTTCCAGCTCCTCCATGAGCTTCACGAGCATGCGGCTGTTGTATTGGCGAATCTTAATCCAGATCGGATTGTCCGGCTGCTTCATGTGGCCAAGGTTGTGACCCTGCTCCTCGACGCCGACGCCTTTCCAGGAGCCGAAGATCTCGCCGCGGCCTGAACCGATCGTCAGTACGCTGGTGATGCCTGATTTGAGAGCCGAAACACCGAGATCGAGTAGGGTGTCGTGCCAGTCCGTCTCGAACTCGGGATTCGTGTAACGATCATCCACCTTGGGAGCGAAGTTCCGCAGATGATCGGAGACGCCGCCGAGGCGACCCCGCAGACCATTGATGTCATGGAATCCCTGCACGTACTGACCGTAGCGCTGCTGGTCCGCCATCGGCAGTCCCTTGCCGTGGGCGGCGGCGAGTTGCTCAATGCGATCGAACATGCTGGACCGCGCCTCATGCTGCTGGCGGATGTCTCCATCGGAGATGCCACCGTAAAGCATCTGGTAGAGGTGGTTCGGGTTCGAATGCATGAAGATCGGCTGGCCCGCACCGCTGGCCGACAGGTTCGCGACCGTCGGCTTCGCTTTCATGTTTTCCATCGAGTCCATGCCGATGCAGAGATGAGGCAGCAGCGTCTCGGGTAGCACCTTGCTCAGTTCGTAGTCAATCGTGGGACCGCTGGGCGGCACGCCGTCGCTGCCGCGGTAGCCTCCGAGCGCACCGAAGAACGCGCTGTGGGACGGGCTGGTGTGCACGCCGTGCAGACCATTGATGATGTGCAGGCGCTCCTTGAAGGGCTCCAGCGCATTGATCGGCTCCGGCAATTTGGCCTTCGCCAACGAGCCGCTGCTCGTCATGCCCGCCGGAATGCAGGTCTTCGGATCGAATCCCTGATTCTGCATGAAGAAGATCACCCGCTTGGGCCCACCACCCGACACCTTGGATGCAGCCTGGCTGATTCCCGGGAACAAGGGCGATCCAAACGCGGCGCCCGCCGTGGCTGCCATCTGCCGGAGGAGTTTTCTTCGATTCATCATTGATACTGGGTAATCGCGCCGAGAACGGGGCATATTTCACCTTGGGAGAAGGAAATAGATGCTGAATCCAAGGAGAGGACTGTGCCAAATCACGGTCAGAGCAGCATAAGCAAGGCGTTGGCCAACTTCCTCTCCTTGATCCTGACAAGAAAGGCTCCTGAATCGCCAACAATTGGGCTGCCTCGGATCGCTCGGGTACGGCATCATTGCCGACTCAACCGCAGCCTTGTTTTCGAAGGTCCAACGATGCAAGAACCCATTTTCGTCATCGGGCACAAGCACCCCGACACCGACTCCGTCTGTTCGGCGATTGGTTACGCCTTTCTCCGGAATGCACTGGGGGACGTCGAGGTGCGTCCGGCGCGGGCGGGTGACTTGAACAGCGAGACCCACCACGTGCTGCAGCGCTTCTCCCTGCCGATCCCGGATCTGCTCACGAGTGCTGCAGGGCGGCAGCTGATTCTGGTGGACCACAATGAGATCGCTCAGGCTTTGGATGACATTCGACTCGGGACGGTGCTGGAAATTTGGGAGCATCACCGCATCGGCGACCTGCAGATTCCGAATCCGATCACCTTTCACTGCGAACCGGTGGGTGCGACCGCCACGCTGATTGCCGAGCAGTTTTTTCTCAACGGAATCTCCCCGCCACCTGCGATCGCCGGGGCACTGCTGGCCGCCATTTTGTCCGATACGCTGGTGCTGGAATCGCCCACCACGTCCGCCAAGGACCGGCGCATGGCACCCAGGCTTGCGGAACTGGCGGGAGTGGATGTCGCCAGCTTCGGGGCGGACCTGATGTCTGCCCGGGGAGACATTGCAACCCGATCTGCCGCCGACCTCATTGAGGCTGACTTTAAGGCGTTCAACTTCGGCGGACATCGTGTCGGCATCGCTCAAGTGGAAGTGCCTGATGCCGGTCCGCTGGCCATGCGGCACGCGGAACTGTTGTCGGCGATGGAGCGGGAGAAGGAGGCGCAGAATCTGGCTTTGTTGATTCTGGTTGGCACCGACATCGGCCGCAAGGGCAGCTACCTGTGGGCGGTCGGTGAGAAGCGCGATGCGGCTGAGCGGGCGTTCCACTGCCAGTTGTCCGAGGCGGGGGCATTTCTCGTGGGAATCATGTCGAGAAAAAAACAGGTCGTGCCGACGCTTGAAAAGGAGTTCGAACGATCTCAATCAGGGCAGTAAAGGACCCAACCGATGCCCACGAATTCGACTGGCTTTGCGCCTTCTTGAGGGCCACCCTTGCATCGATTGATTCACACCGACATGAGCCTGATCGCCAGCGACATCCTCATCATCGTGCTGCTCGTGCTAGCCAACGGTGCCTTTGCGATGGCAGAGATCGCGATCATCTCGTGCCGCAAGGCCAAGCTGCGAACGCTGGCCAATCAAGGCAACGCCAGCGCCAGTGCCGCTCTGGAACTGGCCGACTCTCCCAATCGATTCCTTTCCACCATTCAGATCGGGATCACGCTCATCGGGGTCATGGCAGGTGCCTTCGGCGGGGCGACGATCGCGAAAAAGATTTCCAGTGCCCTGGCATCGCTCTCGTGGATCGGAAGTCACAGCGATGCCCTTGGCATTGGTGCCGTCGTGGTGGGCATCACGCTGTTGTCCGTCGTGCTGGGTGAACTCGTTCCCAAGCGTCTGGCGCTCAACAATCCACTCGGCATCGCCCTGGCGCTGGCCCGCCCGGTGCGGCGTCTTGCCTCATTGACGGCACCGGTCGTTCACTTGCTAGGGGCGCTGACCGACGCCGTCTTGAAGCTGCTCGGCTTTCAACTCCGGCCGGTACCGGCTGTCAGCGAGGACGAGGTTCGGTCCCTCGTTGCCCAGGGGCACGAGGAGGGCGTCTTCTTCAAGGCGGAGAAGGAAATGGTGGAACGTGCGATGGAGCTGGATCGCAAGCTGGTCGGTGAGCTGATGACCCCAAGAGCGCAAATCGTCTGGCTCAACGTGACGGACACCACTGAGGTCAACCACCGCAAAATGGTCGACAGCGGCCATAGCTACTTTCCGGTTTATGAAAACCAGCGGGACAATGTGCGCGGCGTGGTTTCGGTCAAAGCGCTGTGGGGCGGTCAGGAGCTGGCGCAACCTGCCGGCCTGCGTGAGGTTTTGATCGAACCGCTCTTCGTTCCCGCGAACA
The DNA here is from genome assembly GCA_963976915.1 of uncultured Verrucomicrobiales bacterium. Lineage (GTDB taxonomy): Bacteria > Verrucomicrobiota > Verrucomicrobiia > Verrucomicrobiales > Verrucomicrobiaceae > CAXBNA01. The sequence goes on along the minus strand of CAXBNA010000088.1, from coordinate 9,660 downwards.
TGACGGCGCTCAAGCTGCTTGAGACCTTCAAGCAAAGCCGCAAGCACCTGGCACTGGTGCCCGACGAGTTTGGCACCATCCAGGGACTGGTGACGCTGGTGGATGTGTTTGAGGAAATTGTCGGTGACATTCCCTCGTTCGACGAAACACCCCAGGCGCAGACCCTGAGGCGTGACGATGGTTCGTGGCTGGTGGATGCGACGCTGGAAGTGGACGCCTTGAAGGAGTTGCTGGGGGTGCGTCAGATGCCCGGGGAAGATCAGGAAGCCTATCAGACCCTGAGCGGCTTCGTGCTGCACCGGATGCAACGCATGCCGCGCGAAGGCGACCACTTCCAGTGGAGCGGATTCCGCTTTGAGGTGGCCGACATGGATCGGCATCGGCTCGACAAAATTTTGATTCAGCCGCTGACGGCAGGTTCCCATGAAACGACAGCCGTCAACGCAGTCCAGCCTTAGGCTGTCATGAATGCAGCCTTGCTCCGCGCTTTATGCATGACCCCCATCAACCTCGCCCTCTACGACACCAACCTTTGCTGCCGTCCGTATTTTCGCCACGAGGCGGATGGCCCGCGAAATTCGCGAGTGCCTGAGGTGGAGGATTGTGAGGCGTTCCGTGTGTCCGCTGCACGTGCGACGCCTCCCTCTTTGGCGGCTGCTCAGAAGCAGCAGAAAAGATGGTGTTTGAACGAGTCGATGCGACGCAAAACGATTCGATTAATCCTATGAGTCCATTCGGAACTGCATTCTGGTTTGATCACGGCAATGGGATGATGGTCAAAATGACGTAGCCACCGGCCCGGTCGCAAAACCTCGGCTATCCATGAGCCACCCTACCATGACACCCTTCACGCTCGCCTTTTACGACACCAAACCCTACGACCGCGACTATTTCCGGCGTGCTGCGGACGGCACCGGAATCGTGGTGAATCACCATGAGTTCCGTCTGACCGAAGAGACCGTCGGCTCTGCAGCGGGGGCGCAGGCGGTGTGTGTGTTCGTCAATGACCGGCTGAACCGCGAGTGCCTGGCTCAGTTGGCCGAACTTGGTGTGAAACTGGTGGCGCTGCGCTGTGCGGGCTTCAACAACGTGGATCGCGAGGCAGCCGCCGGATTGGGCAGCACCGTCGTGCGCGTGCCCGCCTACTCCCCGCATGCAGTGGCGGAACACACTGTGGCGCTGCTGCTGGCGCTCAACCGCAAGATTCACCGCGCGTTCAACCGGGTACGCGAGCACAACTTCTCGCTCAACGGGCTGGTCGGCTTCGATCTTCACGGCAAGACCATCGGCATCATCGGCACCGGCAAGATCGGGCGGGTGACGGCACAGATTTTTCGCGGCTTCGGCTGCCGGGTTCTCACCTTTGATCCGATGCCGATGGAGGAGTGGGCCACGGACCAAGGCATCAGCTACACGCAAATCGAGACACTTCTGGCAGAGAGCGATGTGGTCAGCCTCCATTTGCCGCTCACGCCCGAGACGCACCAAATGCTCAATGCCACCAGCATCAGCCTGATGAAACGCGGTGCCTTTCTCTTGAACACCAGCCGTGGCAAGCTGGTGGACACCGCAGCAGTGATCGAGGCGCTGAAATCAGGGCAACTCGGCGGCGTGGCCCTGGACGTTTATGAGGAAGAGGAGGGCATCTTCTTTGAGGACCACTCCGGCGCGGTCCTGCAGGACGACGAATTGGCCAGGATGATGACCTTCCCCAACGTACTGATCACCGCGCACCAGGCCTTCCTCACGCATGAGGCGCTTTCAGAGATCGCGCGTGTCACGTTGGACAGCGTCTCACGTTTCCGCGATGGAGTTCCGCCCGTCGCCGAGCGTGTGGTGACGTGACGGAAATCTCCATCCCCGCCTTTCGACAAACGATGAATGCCCTCAAATCCGTCTTGGTGCCCGTTGATTTCTCAACGGAATCGCTGGCCGCGCTCCAGCAGGCGGCGCGGCTGGCCGGCATCAACGGAGCCCGTCTTCAGGTCCTGCATGTGGTGGACGACGAGGCGCTGAGCATGATCGCAGGCAGCCGCCACATCAGTTTTGAAAGCGAGTCGGAGATCGCGGTGACAGGTGCCAGGGAAGCACTCGCCCGCTGGGTGGTGAACAGCATCCGTGACAAGCACGTGAACCAGGTTCTTTTGCACGGTCTCGAGGACTGCGGCTACCAGGGCCGCATCGCCGTAACCGCCAGTTCCGAGTCGGAAGCCGCCACGCTGCGGGAAAAAGGCGCCCACCTGGCACTCACGCCCTTTGCCGACGCCTCCGCCGACGCCGTGCGGCAGATCCTCGCCAGCTCCCCCGGCGACTTGGTTCCCAAACCTGGATGACCGCAGCCGAAGCAGCCCCTCCCCTTCCCAAAAAAATCCCCCATGAAAACACCCGCCCCGAATCCCTGGCATGAATTGCCGTCCGATGAAGCTCTCCGACTGCTGGAAGGCGATCCGACCGCCGGACTCACCCCGGCCGAGGCCGAGAACCGGCTGAAGCAGTTTGGCCCGAACCAAATGACGGCGCGGAAGCGCACCAGCAGTTGGATGCGCTTCCTCCTGCAGTTCCACCAGCCGCTCATTTACATCCTGCTCGCCGCCACCGGCGTCACCCTGGCGCTGCAGGAATGGGTGGATGCGGCGGTCATCTTTGGCGTGGTCATCGTCAACGCCATCATCGGCTACCTCCAGGAGGAGAAGGCGGAAAAGGCCATCGACGCCCTGGCCACAATGGTCCGCACGGAAGCCACCGTCCGGCGCGGCGGGCAGAAGCTGCGGATCGCCTCCTGCGATCTCGTGCCCGGAGACGTGGTGCTGCTGCAGTCTGGCGACCGCGTCCCGGCCGACCTGCGCCTGCTGCACCTGCGCAACCTCCAGGTCGAGGAGGCGGCGCTCACCGGCGAGTCCGTGCCGGTCGAAAAGCAGACTGCGCCGCTGCCCGCCGGGTCCATCCTGGCGGAGCGCACGAATCTCGCCTTCACCGGAACTCTTGTCACCTACGGTCAGGGCGAGGGCGTGGTCTTCGCCACCGGTGACCAGACCGAGATGGGCCGCATCGCCGGGCTGATCCACACGGCGGATGATTTGCAGACGCCACTGACCCGCCAGATCGCCCAGTTCAGCCGCCTGCTGCTGTATGTGATCCTCGGGCTGTCGGCGGTCACCTTCAGCATCGGCATGCTGCGCGGCGAATCGTGGGTGGACATGTTCATGGCCGCCGTCGCGCTGGCGGTCGGCGCGATCCCCGAGGGGCTGCCCGCCGCGCTCACCATCACGCTGGCCATCGGCGTCTCCCGCATGGCCAAGCGGCGCGCCATTATCCGCAAGCTGCCCGCCGTCGAGACGCTCGGCAGCACCACCATCATCTGTTCAGACAAGACGGGCACGCTCACGCAGAACCAGATGACCGTGCAGGAAATCCACGCCGGCGGGCGGCATTACCACGTCACCGGCAGCGGCTACGAAGCGGACGGGAAGATCCATTTCGAGGACGTTCCGATCGTCGTGGGCGAGAATGTGGCGCTCATCGAGACGCTCGGCGCGGGCCTGCTCTGCAACGATTCCCGGCTCGTCCTCGACGGCGACGGCCGCACCGCCGTGCAGGGTGATCCCACCGAGGCGGCGCTCATCGTCGCTGCCCAAAAGGCCGGGCTCTCCGAAGCGGAAATGAGCCGCAGCCGCCCGCGCATCGAATCCATCCCCTTCGAGAGCGAATATCAGTACATGGCCACGCTCCACGGCACGGAGAACGAGCCAAAGACCATCTACATCAAAGGTGCGGTGGAGGCGCTGCTCGACCGCTGCAGCGGCAGCCTCACCGAGTCCGGCGAGCACGCCCCGCTGGACAAGGCGGAAGTCCTCCGCCAAGCCGAGACCATGGCCGCCCGCGGCCTGCGCGTGCTGGCCTTTGCCCGGCGTGAGATGCCCCACGCGCACCGCGATCTCGGCCACGAGCACGTCGCCGACGAGCTCATCTTCCTCGGCCTCCAGGGTAAGCTCGACCCCCCGCGCCCCGAGGCCGTCGCCGCCGTGGCGAAGTGCCGCAGCGCCGGCATCCGCGTGAAAATGATCACCGGCGACCACGTCCTCACCGCCAGGGCCATCGCCACGCAGATCGGCCTGGGCGGCGACCAGGAAGTCATCGCACTCACCGGACGCGACTTGGAAAAGCTCACGGATAGTGAACTGGCGGATGCCGCCGAACGGGCGTCCGTCTTCGCCCGCGTCGCCCCCGAGCAGAAGCTGCGGCTCGTCAAAGCCCTGCAATCGCGCGGCCACGTCGTCGCCATGACCGGGGACGGCGTCAACGATGCCCCCGCACTGAAGCAGGCGGACATCGGCACTGCCATGGGCATCACCGGCACCGACGTGTCCAAGGAGGCCTCCGACATGATTCTGACCGACGACAACTTTGCCTCCATCGAAGCCGCCGTGGAAGAAGGCCGCGGCGTCTTTGACAACCTCACCAAGTTCATCGTCTGGACCCTGCCGACGAATTTCGGCGAAGGGCTGGTCATCCTCGCCGCCGTCATCGTCGGCGCCACGCTGCCGATCCTGCCTGTTCAGATCCTTTGGATCAACATGACCACCGCCGTCCTGCTCGGGCTCATGCTCGTCTTTGAACCGAAGGATCAAGACATCATGAGCCGCCCGCCGCGCGACCCGAAGATGCCGATCCTCACGGGCTGGCTGCAGCTCCGTATCCTGCTCGTCTCGCTGATCCTGCTCGGCGGCTGCTTCGCGCTCTTTGCGTGGGAGCAGCAGCGCGGCGCGAGTCTCGCCGAGGCACGCACGGTGGCGGTCAATCTCTTCGTCATGGTCGAACTGTTCTACCTCTTCAACTGCCGCAGCTTCACCCGCTCGATGTTCTCCATCGGCCTGTTTTCCAATCCCTGGGTCATCTTCGGCGCCCTCAGCATGCTCGCCCTGCAGCTCCTCTTCACCTACGCACCGCTGATGAACCGGCTCTTCGAGTCCGCGCCCATCGGCTGGGATTCCTGGTGGCGCATCCTCGCCATCGCCGCCTTCGCCTACTTCGCCGTCGGCGTGGAAAAACGGATCACCAACCGCATGAAAAAATCCGCCCGCTAGAAAAAAAGTCCCCCACAGCAGCGGACGACCCCTACCCTGCAGCGCCATGCCACCCGCCCTCTCCCATCCATCCCCGCCCCGCCCCGTCATCCTCCTGCTCGGTGGGCCGGGATCGGGCAAGGGCACGCACGGCCAGGCGCTCGCCACCGCGCTCGGGTTTGAGCACTTGTCTTCGGGCGAACACTTCCGCGATCACATCCGCCGCGAGACGCCGCTGGGCCTGCGCGCCAAGGGTTTCATCGAAAACGGACAGCTCGTGCCCGACGACGTCACGCTCGATCTCGTGCGGGACATGATCGGCGGCCATCCCTCGGCACAAGGCTTCGTCTTGGACGGCTACCCCCGCACCCAGGCCCAGGCGGAGGCCTTGGAGGCCATCGTCCCGGAGCTCAACTGCGCGGTCACTCAGACCCTCCACCTCGCCATTTCCGACGACGAAATGGTGCGCCGGCTCTCCGGTCGGCTCACCTGCCGCGCCTGCGGCGCCACCTGCCACGAAACCGCCCAGCCGCCCGCCCGCCCCGGCGTGTGCGATGCCTGCGGCGGCGAGCTGTTTCGCCGTGCGGATGACGAACCCACCACCATCCGCAAGCGCCTCGCCGTCTTTCACCGGCAGATCGATCCGCTGCTGGATTTCTACCGCGAGACCGGCCGCTTGGAGGAAGTCGCCGCCGAAGGCCGCAAGCAGGACGTCAGCGCACGGGTGGTCGCGGCGGCGAAACCGTCACGCCCGTGATGAACTCCGCTGATCTCCTCTTCGCGGCTGGGCCGATCTTTCTGCTCGTCGCTCTGATGACGAAGCCGAAACCGATGCCTTCCGCCCGGGCGCTGCCGCTCGTCGCGCTGGTGACCTACGGCATCCGCCTCGCGTGGTTTGGCACCGACGCCGCCCTGGTGAACGCCTCCGTCATCGCCGGACTGCTGGTGGCGCTGACGCCGATCTTGATCGTCTGGGGCGCGATCTTTTTGTTCCGCACGATGGAGCACTGCGGCGCCATGGAGACGATCCGCCGCTGGCTCAATCACCTCTCGCGCAACCGCGTCGCGCAGATCGTGATCATCGGCTGGTCGTTTCAATTTCTCATCGAAGGAGCCAGCGGCTTCGGCACGCCCGCCGCCCTGGCCGGACCGCTGCTCGTCGGTCTCGGCTTTCCGCCGCTGCGGGTGGCGATGGCCTGCCTGATCCTGAACAGCGTGCCGGTTTCGTTCGGCGCGGTGGGCACGCCGACGTGGTTCGGCTTCGGACAGCTCGGATTGAGCGCGGACGAACTGCGCGCCGTGGCCTGGAAGACGGCGCTCATCCACACGGCCGCCGCAGCCTTCATTCCCTTGCTCGCCTTTCGCCTGCTGGTGGGCTGGCGGGAAATCCGCCAAAACCTCGCCTTCATCGCCCTCGCGATCGCCGCCAGCGTGGTGCCGATGCTGCTGCTGTCGTTCCTCAACGGCGAATTCCCCGCCGTGGCCGGCGGCTTGATCGGCCTGCTCATCACCGTGTGGCTGGCGCGCCATCGCATCGGCCTCATGCGCGATGATGAGTCGGTGGACGAGAAGGAAACGGAAGCGGCTCCGTCCCCGCGTGCGGTGGTGAAGGCGCTCTTTCCACTGTGGGCCACGGTGCTGGTGCTGCTCGTCACCCGCATCCCGGCTCTTGGCCTGCGCGACCTCCTCACGGCCGCAGTTCCAGCCTGGGATTTTTCCCTCGGCGGCCTTGGCAGCCTCTCGATCAGCCCTTCCCTCGTGCTCCAGCTCAGCGGCATCCTCGACACGGACACGGACTGGACGCACCAGCTTCTCTACGTGCCGTCGCTGGTGCCGTTCGTCCTCATATCGGTCATCTCCTGGCGGGTCCTGTCCGCGCCCGCCGGCACAGCGCGGAAGGTGTGGCTCGAGTCCGCCGGGCGGATGCGCCAGCCCGTCCTTGCCCTGCTCGGCGCCCTGGTCCTCGTCCGTCTGCTCATGGTCGGCGGAGAAAGCTCGGCCGTCATGCTCATCGGACACTCCCTGGCCACGGCCAGCGGCGCCTGGTGGCCTTTTTTCGCCGCGTATCTCGGCGCCCTCGGCTCCTTCTTTGCCGGTTCCTGCACCATTTCCAATCTCACCTTTGGCCCGATTCAAGACACCATCGCCACGCAGATGGGTCTGGACCGCACGACCATCCTCGCCCTGCAATCCGTCGGTGCTGCGATGGGAAACATGGTCGCCATTCACAACATCGTCGCCGTCTGCTCCGTCCTCGGCCTCCGCGACGCGGAAGGCACCATCCTCAGGAAAACCGTTGGACCGATGCTGCTCTACGGTGCCATCGCCGCCGCGATGAGTGCCTTCTTGTGAAGGCTCGCGCGGAGCAGATTCGCAAGGACTTCGCACAGCGGCGGATGCGCAACTCGGCCGCCACAAGCGGGCAGTCTTGAACAATCCGCGCACAGCATGGAGGAGGCCGGCCTGTTAGTTTGTATGGTCGTCTGTTAACCGCGACCCAACCTTATGGACACCATGCTTGCCACCGTGTTTCACGGCGTGAACGACATCCGCGTTGACTCCGTCCCCAAGCCCTCCGCCGGCCCGGGAGAAGCCGTGCTGCGCATCACCGCCACCACCATCTGCGGCACCGATCTCCACATTGTGCGCGGCGAGTATCCGGTGAAGCCGGGACTCATCATCGGTCACGAACCCGTTGGAGTGATCGAGGAACTCGGCGCAGGCGTCACCGGCTACGAGATCGGCGACCGCGTGCTCGTGGGTGCCATCACGCCCTGCGGCCAGTGCCGTGCCTGTCTCTCCGGTCAGCATTCGCAATGCGGCCACGGCTTTGGTTGTCAGGCCATGGGCGGCTGGCGCTTTGGCAACACCATCAATGGTGCGCAGGCCGAGTATTTGCTGGTGCCCTACGCGCAGGCGAATCTGGCGAAGATTCCCGATGAGGTCACCGACGAACAAGTCGTCCTGCTGGCTGACATTGCCTCCACCGGCTTTGGCGGTGCAGAAAGCGGCGGCATCAAGATCGGCGATACCGTGGTGGTCTTCGCCCAAGGCCCCATCGGCCTGTGCTCCACGGTTGGAGCCAAACTGATGGGTGCCACGCTGATCATCGGTGTCGACGGCGACGAGAACCGCCTCCAAATGGCGCGCCAGATGGGTGCCGATGTCACCCTCAACTACCACGAGTGCGATGTGGTCGAGGAAGTGCTGAAGCTGACCGGTGGCGGAGTCGATGTGGCGATCGAGGCACTCGGCACGCAAGAAACTTTCGAGTCCTGCCTGCGCTGCCTGCGGCCTGGGGGCACACTTTCCAGCCTGGGGGTCTATTCCGGCAAGCTGCAGATCCCGTATGAGGCCTACGCAGCGGGACTCGGTGACCACCGCATCATCACCACCCTCTGCCCCGGTGGCAAGGAACGCATGCGGCGTCTCATCAACGTGGTTCAGTCCGGGCGCTTCGATCCCTCGATGCTGGTGACCCACCGCTTCTCACTGGCGGACATCAAACAGGGCTACGAAGTCTTCGGCAATCGGGCGGAAGGTGTCCTCAAGGTCTTGATCACACCCTGACCGGCCAAACCCGGCCCCAGGGAGGAGAAGGCGGTGGTCTGTGAAGCGCGGGATTGTGGTCGTGAGCGTGTGTCCGCAGACACGCCCCCACGAACACCAAAACATCACGTCTTGATCCGCCTTGTTGGTCGGCAGTTCGCTTGGAATCGCGTCGAACCCCACGGCGCTCGACTGGCCTGCAATGAGGATCAAGTCACGCGTTTCACCTTGAATCACCAACGATGCACAGCATCACAGGACTGAAATCAAGAAGTGATCGCATATTCTCATCGGGGCGGATTCAGGGACTTACTTCGCGGGTGCCTTGAGTGTCTCAATCAGATAGGCCGTGGGATTCTCGTGCTTCACATTGGGTGCTCCCGGATACACCAGCTCACAGTCGACGCCGATTTCCGCGCAGTGTTCCTGCAACTTCACACCGAAGTTGGAAGTATGGGTCGGATCCTTCTGGGCCTGACCGAGGGCCGGTGGGACCGAGTAGATGAGATACACGGGCGGATCGTCCTTCGTCACCAGAGCATACGGCGAGTACTCGGCAATCCATGAAAGGATCGTCTCGCGGCCCTCAAGGAACGCGGCGAAACTGCCAAGCCCAAAGGCATGTCCACCATAGCGACTGTTCGGTGTCCACTCCTTCATCTGTTTCGGGTCGAGCGACGTCTGGGCTCCTGTGACGGCCGCGCACCAGAGACGGGAAGATTCGCGTGACACGGGGTCATCGCTCTTCGGATCGGCGAGATCATCGTGAAACGCGAGCCACAGGCTGGAACAGGCTCCTGCAGAACCACCGGCCGCACCCACACGTTCCTTGTCGAGATTCCATTCGGCGGCCTTGCTGCGCACGAACTGCAGGGCACGGGCCGCGTCATGAAGCGGGGCCTTCACCGGCGGTTGAATACCCGCTTCCACCGCCTGCGGCACGTAGCGGTAGTTGATGGCCGCCACGGAGATGCCAGCCGCCAGAATCGCGTTCACATCGGCAAAGCGATCCATTCGTTCCTTCGATCCACCGTTCCAACCGCCGCCG
>CAXBNA010000087.1:0-22956 GCA_963976915.1 uncultured Verrucomicrobiales bacterium | reverse complement strand
CACGCCGGATCTGCTCCACACGATCGGAAGCCAGAAGCGTGACCCGGCTCACGCCTTCAGAGGCCAGCCGGGAAAGCGTGCGGTCCAGCAGGGTGCGGCCGCACACCGGCATCAGGGCCAGAGGCTCCTGGCGGTGAAAGACGCCGCAGGCACCACGATACTCGGGACAGATCAGGAAGACGTTCATGACGGTGATTATTTGCCCAGCGCCATCGCCGGGAGGGTCTTGACCATGATCCAAAGGTCGCGCAGGAGGGACTGCTGCTCGATGTAGCGCAGGTCGAGACGGACCTGCTCATCGAAGTCGATCTGGTTGCGATCGCCCACCTCGAACGTCCCGCCGATTCTCTCGCCCACTTGCCAAAGGCAGGTGATGCCAGGTTTGACGAGAAGGCGACGCCGGTCCTCCTGGCTGTAAAGGGCCACCTCCCGCGGGACGGGCGGACGGGGTCCCACGATGGACATCTCCCCCGTGAGCACGTTGAACAGCTGGGGCAGCTCATCGATTGAAGCACGGCGAATCCAGCGGCCCACCTTCGTGACGCGCGGGTCGTCCTTCAGTTTGAAAGTGATGCCTCCTGCTTTCTCGTTCCGCTCCAGCACCTCCGCGAGACGAGCCTCCGCATCCACACCCATCGAGCGGAACTTGAACATCCCAAACTCGCGCCCCATCAGGCCGACGCGTTTTTGACGAAAGAGCACCGGCCCGCCATCCGCCTTCACCGCCACGGCGATGATCAGCAGGACCGGCGATCCCAGGAGAAGGGCCGCGAGGGCAATGACGATGTCCAGGGCACGCTTGGTGATCGCGGCACCGTGGACGAAGGCGAGCCACGCCCAGCGCTTGAACAGAAGCGAAAGGCGAATCCGGCAACGTCCAAGACGTGTGGCACCGGCGCGAAGGTTGGGAAACTGGGATGAGCAATGGGTGAGCATGACACCCCAAGGCTACCGATCCCCCGCTCCTTGTAACTCCCCTCAACCGGGGGGAAATGCGTCAGGACTTCCGCTGCCCAATGACCCGCGCGAACATCTGCTCCAAGTCGCCAATGTAACTTGGGAAGTCATACCGCTGACTGACGATTTCCAGTCCCCTCTGCCCCATCGCACGGGCCTTGTCCTTGTCCTGCAGCAAGTCGTCAATCCGCGCGGCAAAGGCGTCGCGGTCCATCCACGGCACCAGGTAGCCGTTCTCTCCATCGACAAGCCAGTCCTTGATCCCGCCCGCATCGAAGCCCACGACCGGAATCGCAAACCGCATCACTTCCAAACCCACGGTGGCGATCGGCTCCGGCCAAACACTGCTCATCGCCACGACCGTGCAGTCGCGGTAGTAGCCCTTGAGTTCCTCCTGCGGAATGAAGCCCTTGAAGTGGACGCGATCGGTGAGGCCCAGCTGGGCGCTGAGTTTCTCACAGTGCGCGCGGTGATTGCCATCCCCAAGGATGATGCACTCGAAGTTCGACTTCAGCCGGGCGAGGGACTGGAGCAGCACATCCACTCCCTTCCCCCGAATGATCTGCCCGATGTAGAGGATCAGGTTCCGGTCACTGAACTCACTCCGCAGATCCACACTCCCCATGCGCGGCACCGGTGGATGAATCTCGATCCTTTCATCGTCGAAGCCATTGCGGAGCAGTTCCTGACGCATGTAGTCCGTGACCACGACCATCCGGTCAAAGCGATGGTTCAGGGCGATCTCGCGCTTTTTCGCCGTGTAGCTCACCCACTTCAGGGGAAACCCCTTCGTGTCCGGGTTTCGGGTCACGCAGGCCAGGCAGGGAAAAATGCAGGCGAGGCCTGCGGCCCGGGTGCAGATCTTGCGCGTGAAGTAGTCATACTTGTAGCTGCGCATGCAGTAGATGTCGTGGTCGTGCACCATCCGCACGAGGGGCGTGCCGCTGTCCACCAGCGCCTGGATGACGTCCAGGTCGGCCATCTTGTGCACATAGACCACGTCGGGCTGAAACGACCGCAGGGCATCGCGCGCAGCCGAGGCAGTGTCCGCCCCTTGGTTCAAGTCAAACCTTTCGCCAAAGACCTCTTCCCAGCCCTCCTCTCCCTTCCCGGTGCGGGGTCCGTGCAGGATGCCGATTCGGTGCCCGCGCAGGCCCAGCTCCCCTGCCGTGATGAACGCATTGGCCTCCGCACCCGCGAGCGCTCCGAACCGTTCGTGAACATACAGAATTCTCATGACGGGCTTTCTTCACTGCCTCCCAATTCCTTCCAAGTCTTCTTCAATGACGGCAACGCCTGCTCGAAAGCCCCTCCCAACTCCGTGACGAGCGACATCTGCCCCTGCGGCACACCCATCGCGGCCAACTGCTCCAGCTCCCGCGCCAATTCCTGCACGCGCGTCAGTCCGAAGAGGGCGCTGCTCCCTTTCAGCGAATGGGCCAATCGCTTCAACGTCTGCTGGTCACCGCCTCCCGCGAGCATGGCGAGCTCTTCGATTCGGGCGGGCGTGTCCTCGATCCAGCGCGCCAGCAGCTCCGCCGTTGACTCACTTCCCAGCTCCTCTGAAAGCTCTTTCACCGACTGCCCGAGATCCGCCTCGTCATGGGAAGCCCAGGATTCTTGTCGCGGACGGTCCTCGTGCTCCGTCAGCTCCACGTGACTCAGCGCATCAATCAACGCCGCCGATCTAACCGGCTTGGTCAGGTAGTCATCCATGCCCGCCTCGAGGCAGCGCTCGCGCTCCCCCTGCATGGCGTTGGCCGTCATGGCGATGATGCGACACGGTGGGCGCTGCCATTCCTGCTTGGCCTCGATTTCGCGAATCCTCCTCGTCGCCTCGTAGCCGTCCATCAAGGGCATGTGGCAGTCCATCAAGATGGCGTCATAAACGCCGGTCGAGAATCGGTCCACCGCCTCCTCGCCATCCCGCGCCAACTCATGAGGGTATCCCAGTTTCTCCAGCAGCAGCATGGCGACGCGGGCGTTCACTTCGTTGTCCTCGACCACCAGGATTCGGGCCTCCGCGTCCGTCGTCCCAAGTGTCTGCCTTGTCAGGGACGGATCGACCGTGCCCCCGGCGGCCACCAGCCTTCTCAACACAGAGCGGAGCGGAACCCGGCGCAGCGGCTTGAGCAAAAAGGCGTCGTGGAGTCCCAGTTCCGACGGGTCCCGGGAACTGTCGGAAAGCTGCCCCAACACGACCACCTTCGGAGCCCGCCCCTGGTTTGATAGGCTCTCAAGGGCGTCCGCCGTGCGCTTCCCGTAGAGATTCCGGTCGATGATCGCAAACGCCCAAGCCTCCTCCCGGCTCCGAAGAGCGGCCACCAGCGCGGCTTCACTTTCCACCATCATCGGCTCCCGGGAGATACCGTCCAGCGCCGCCCTCGCCGCCCTCAGGGAAAGAGGCACGTCATCGGCCACGATGATTCGCGCATCTTTGAGCTCATCCGGCCAGGTTTGTCCGCCGCTTCCCTGATGGGCGATGCAGAGCGGAATCCGGAAGGAGAACCGCGTGCCCTCATGACGCCGGCTCTGCAACTGAAGGCTGCCGCCCATCATCTCAATCAGCCGCTTGCTGATCACCAAGCCGAGCCCGGTTCCGCCATAACGGCGCGTCGTGCTTCCATCCACCTGGGTGAAGGGATGGAACAACCGGCTCTGCTGCTCCTCCGTCATGCCGATGCCGCTGTCTTCGACCACAAACTCCAGCATCTGCATCGATTCCCCGCCCGGGGTGCACCGTTGGATGAACACGTTCACCTCGCCCTCGTCCGTGAACTTGATGGCATTGCCAATCAGGTTGAGGAGCACCTGCCGCAAACGTCCCGGGTCGCCGATCAACGACAGGGGCACATCCGGCTCCACCACGACGTTCATCTCCAACCCCTTCGCCTGGACCTTGTGGTACAGAAGGTCCACAACCCCGTCCACCACGGAATCAACCGAGTAAGGCTCCTCCGCCAACTCCAGCCGGCGGGCTTCGATCTTTGAAAAGTCGAGTATGTCCTCAATGATGGTCATCAGGGCCTCCCCACTCGTTCGGATCGCATCCACCATTTCCCGCTGAGAGGGATTGATCTTGGACTCGAGCAGTAGCGACGACATGCCAATGATCCCGTTCATGGGCGTGCGGATTTCGTGACTCATGGTCGCCAGGAAATCGCTCTTGGCCCGGCTGGCGGCTTCAGCCTCTTCCTTGGCTTTGCCAAGCGCCGCCTCGGACTCCTTCCGGACCATGAACTGGCCGATCTGACCGCCGATGCTGTTGAGTGTGTCGAGCAGCTTTTGATCCGGCTCCTCAATACTGAAGCTGTAAAACTCCATCACCCCGCGCACCTTTCCCTCCGTGATGATCGGCAGGGCCAGCCCCGCACGCAGCCCGCATGCCGTGGCCTCGAACGCACGCGGAAAGTTCTCATCGTCGAGCACATTGGGCACCCAATGACTCCGGCTCGTGGACCACACGCGACCGGGCAATCCCACGGAGAAAGCGAACTTCTCAGCACGGCTGCGTTCTAAAAAGGCTGACACATCAATGTCCGGCTGCTGCCAGCTCTCCTGATGACAAAGAAATTCGCTCTCCGAGTCCAGCCGCCAGACAAGTCCCACCGTCCAGTTCAGAGTCGAACAGATCGACTGTAGAATGGCGGCCTGCGCCTGGCGAATCGTCGGCCGCTCGGCCAGAATCCGTGAAACCCGGTACTGAATCGTACGGCGTTGATCATCCCGGCGCCGGTCACTCACATCGGTTTCCACCGCAATGAATCCAGTCAGCCCCCCTTTTGGATCAAGCAGCGGCTGGATCTCCATCGAAACCCAATAGCGCCGCCCGTTCTTGGAGTAGTTGAGGATCTCGGCTTGGCATGGCTCACGACGGGCCAAATTGTTCCGGATGGCCTGCACCGTGAGGGGGTCCGTATCCGGGCCTTGAAGAAAGCTGCCCGGCGTCTTGCCTTTCACCTCCTCCAATCTCCAACCCGTCAAGCCCACGAAGGCCTCGTTGACCCATTCGATGCAGCCTCTGGCATCGGCAACAATGACGGCGTTGTGGGTCTTGGACGCCACCAGCGCCAGTTTCCTCGACTCCGCCTCTTGCTCCCGAAGACGGGTGCGCTGGCGCGTGAGACGCTCCGTCAGCGCCTTGAGATCCGCCGCCGCCATCCGCTGGGTCTGCACCACCTGCAGCAGATCCATCGTCTGGTCATGGATCGCAAAATCGCTCATGCTCAGGCCCATCCGCTCCACCTCGTCGGGATCCGTAAGCCAGGGCGATGCCAGCATGATGCCGTGATCTGTTTCGTCCAAGAGCAATACCTGACCTCTCAGAACTCGCCCCGTCATCCGGTGCTTCAGCAAGAAGAGGCGGTCCTTCTTCTCCCTCGCAAACTCATGAGTGAGTTCGCCCGCCGGCCTCTCGATCACAAACACCTCGGACAACACCTGCCCCTTCCCAATCCCCGGGCACACCTTTGGCAGGGACTTCCCAAAACTCACGATTCTGGAATCCCCATCCCAGGCAAAGCAGAACGGGAACGCCCGCAGAAACTCCTCCACCGGGAGCGGCTGACGTCCAAGAATCGTCTCCATGCGTCTCAGCCCTCGGAGGTCCAAGCGACCTCAAACACATCGTGATCGTCACCAGAGTCCTTGCTCGCCACCTGCGTGGCCGTCGCCGGTGACTGGTAGAGTTTCCCCAAGCCCTGAACGAGGCCGATCACGAAAGACGACAGTCCGGGCCGGTGGGTGAAGTAGTGAAGCCGTAGCGAGGTCTCAGTCACGTCCGAAGTCTCAAAGCGCGGTGGCTGCAGATTCGGATAGATCATCTTCACCCGCGTGTGAAAGTTCGGCAGGTTGATCAGGAAGTCCTTCAGCGTGGCACCTCCGGATTTCATCATCGGACCGTAGCTTTCCGCAGCCGTTTTCAACACCCAGTGCTCGCCAAAGGCCACTAGAATCTGGTCTGCAGGCATTCCCAGCACCTCCGACGCCGCGCCCACCAGTTGGTAGGTCATCTCATCCGGATACCCTTCATTGCTGATGAAGGCGTCCACCTCGATGCCAGCCTTCTCCTTGATCGCCTCCCACTTGTCCTCGCCGAAGTTTGAAACTACGAGGTCTTCCACTGCTTTGTTGACGAGTCCGTACATAGATGATGAAGAGTGATGAATTGTTAGAGAGAAGCTAACGGTTTCTCATCCGGGTGCTCCCCCCTCAATTGGGGGGGGAGGGCAGCCTCAACGGCCGAAGTCTTCAAGATACTGTTCCACGATCACCCTCAAGGGCGGAGGTTGTGGCAAACCGATGGCGGTGGCCCGCGAGCCATCGACGGCTTGAGGCCAATTGTCCACGATGCCCTGAATCCGCGCATCGAAGGCATCCACGATCGCGCCAAGTTTCAACCCCTGGGCCGCGGCCACCTCGCGCAGCGTCGCGTCCGCCAAATCCGGCGTCACCGTGTGGGCCGGAAGCACATAAGCCCGGTCGGATCCCAGTTTCGTTTCGGGCACCTCATGCAGCGCCATGAAGGACTCAATCACCGTTCGATAGCCGGTCATCGGATGCCTTTGATCACGCCGGACCGGCAACTCGCAGACCTCGCCCTTCAAAGGCTCCCGAAACATCCCGCTGGCCCAGCTCGACGCCGCGGCGTTGGGTTTTCCCGGGCGAATGATCACTGTCGGCAGCCGGACCGAGCGACCATCGAAGTGCCCTTTCCGTGTGTGATCGCTGATCAGCATCTCGCAGATCGCTTTCGTCATGCCGTAGGTGGTCTGCGGCGTGTGCTTGGTCCGGTCGGTGTTCACGGGCTCCATCCCCTCACCGCCATAGCAGGCGACACTGCTGGCAAACACTAGGCGGGGCCGCCCCGGCAGGGCGCGAGCCGCCTCGAACAAATGCCGCCCGCCGTCCAGATTCACCCGGAGCGCGTCGTCAAAACGCTGCTCGCACTCGCCACTGACCATCGAGGCTAGATGAAAAATGCTCGTGTCGGGTCGATCCCCCACCGCCGAAAAAACCGTGTCGCGATCGCTCACATCGCCGGTCAGTTGTTGCACCCGCTCGTCCGTGGCCGGTGAATGAAAAAACGCATCCAGGAGAACGATCTCGTCGATGGGCTCTGGCCCTCCCGCTGGACCCACGACCACACCGCTTTTCAGCAGTGCCCCGCAAAGCTGGGAACCCAAAAAACCTCCGCCGCCAGTGATGACAATCTTCATGGTGCCAGTCGTAGCGTCGAGTGGCACTCGAAGCAACTACGCCAGTCCGTCCATCTCGCTGTCCGACGTGGCGAAGGTCTCGTCCTGCAGCCCCAAACGATGGAGGGCGCTGAGGTAGAGGTTCGGCAGCGGGTAGTTGCTCTTCTGGTCGAAGGCGAGATGCTGGCCGTGCTTGAAGCCACCGCCCGCGAACAGCACCGGCATGTTCTTGTTGTCGTGAGCCGAGGCATTCCCGAGGTTCGAGGTCAGGATCGTCATCGTCTCGTCGAGCAGGTTGTCCGCCTTGAGCTTACGGACAAAATTGGCCCACTCGTTGATGACGCCTTGCTCAACGATGGCGAGCTGACGCAGTTTTTCATCGTCCATGCCGTGATGGCTGAGACCGTGATAGCTCTCGTCCACGCCTTCGAGGCCTTGGACGGAGTTGCCGGTGACGTGCAGCGTGACGAAGCGCGTCGAATCGGTCGTCAGCGCCATGTGGATGATGTCGAGGAAGATCTTGTCCACCGCCACTTCGTTGTCCCGGGGGATGTTGGTCGGCTTGCCCATCTTCACCTTGGGCTTGGGTCGGTTGATCCACTCTTCATTGGCGACCAGGCGCTGTTCCAGATCACGGACGCTGGTGAACCAGGCATCGAGCTTGTCGCGGTCTCCGGCACCGACTTCCTTCATCAAGGCCTTGGCTTCGGGGCCCACGACATCCATCACGCTGAGTCCACCCCGAATCAGCTCGGCTTGGCGAAACTGCTCGGCGGGGGTGTCGTTGACGAAGAGCCGAGTATAGAGCTTCACCGGATCGCGCTCGGCAGGAATCATCGAGCCGTTCTCGGTGTAGGACGGGCTCGTCGAACTGCCTGTGTTGAGCACGAGCGAAGGAAACCGAGTCTCATGGCCAAGATACTTCGCCATGTGTTGATCTAGCGAGATCGTATTGCGCGAGGTGGCTCCGCGAGAGTTCGGGCAGGCCGAAAAAATACTGCCTTCCGCCGTGTGACCGCCTGTGACGCCGGGGTGCGAGGAACCGGAGACAACCGTGAAGTCCTCGCGAATGTCCTGCAGGGATTTCAAATACGGCGAAGGCTTGTAATCGCGACCCGCCCCCTCGGGGACCAGATTCGGATTGTGCAAACCCAGCGCCAAGCTCATGCCAACGAAGCGCTTCGCCGTAGTCGCCTCCTTGGTGGCGGCAAATGCTGGCGTCATCGCCTCAAGGAAGGGCAAACTCAGAGACATCCCCGCGCCGCGAAGGACCGTGCGGCGGGAGAGGTGTTTGCGGGAGGTGTAGGTGGGGGTTTTCATAGCAAGACAATCAGACTTTCAGACAAGGAGACAATAGAGGCGTTCAAGGGTTACTTCTTGAGAAAAATGGGGCTGAGAAGGGCGTTCCGAATCAACGACCGAATCCCATAGCCACCCTCCTTCGATTTCTCGGCGGTGGCAGCCACGATGGCTTCGTCGCTGAAGCGGATCGCGGCACCGGTGGCGTAGGCGAGAAACTTTTCGGTGAACCCGAGAGCGAGTTCGGAGTCGCGGTGGGTGTAAATGTTTTTCCAGCTCTGCAGGTCCGTGAAGACATCTCCCTCGGGCGTTGTGCCAGAAGGATCGACCTTCGCGCTCTTGCTGGAGCTGCCGTACTTGGTGCGCCAGCCCCCGATGGGATCGAAACTTTCCAGAACGAACCCCGGCGGGTCGATGGTTTTGTGGCAGGAGGCACAGGATTCGTTATTGCGGTGCTTGTCGAGTTGGTCACGAATGGAAATCGCCCCCCGAATGTCGGGCTCGATGGCGGGCACGCCTGGAGGTGGTGGCGGAATGTGGACGCCCAAAATGCGTTCATTCACAAAGACACCGCGCACGACCGGAGACGTATGCGTGCCGTCGGCAGTCACCTTGAGCACCGCGCCCTGGGTGAGGAGTCCCCCACGCACCTTTTCTTTTCCACTGGGCAGGGAGACTTTCTGCAATCCGTTGCCGGCCTTCACCGGCACATTGAGATTGTAGTGACGTGCCAGCCGTCCATTCAGAAAGGCAAAGTCCGAGTCGATCAGGGTGTCAATTCCCAAATCCTTCTCGATGAGTTCCGCCACGAAGGCCCGGGTTTCCGCGAGCATCGACTCCTGCAACACCGTGTCGAACGTCTTGAACTGCCGAGGATCAGGCGTGGTGAAGTCGATCAATTTCATCTTCAACCACTGATCAGTGAAGCTGGCGATGAACCGGTCCGCCTTCGGATCGTTGAGCATGCGGTCGATCTGTTCCGCGAGCACGTTCGGGTCCTTGAGTTTGCCTTGGTCGGCGAGCTTCGTCAGCGTCGCATCGGGCATGGAAATCCAGAGCGCATAGCTCAGGCGGGAGGCAACGGCGTAATTGTTCAAGTCTCCCGGAGCCTCAACAAAGGTGAGGAAACGAGGCGAGCAGAGCACCGCCCGGTACGCAATTCGCAGCGCCTCATTCAGCGAGGCTCCATCTGCGATGACTTTCTGGGCGATCTCCCGATAGGGTGCCGATTGCTCAGCGGTGACCGGACGACGAAAGGCGCGGCTCGCGAAACGGGACACCAGTTTCTCAACCGCTGCTGCGGGATCGGCTTTCAGTTCCTCCCACTTCACGTCTCCCAACAGATTGCTCCGAACCACGCTGCGATCCGCATAGGGATAGATGCGTTCGATTTGGATCCCGCGATTCGCGATGCCGGAATAGCCATCCTTCTCCAAGTCACGACCGACGAAGGACACATTGCCGCCTTTGGCCCCGGTGGCAGGGCGGCGAAGGGATGCATCGTTCGGCTTCAACTCGAGCATGTGATCGTCCTGAATCCAGGCTTCAAAGGTGACGTCACGCGGCGTCTTGGTCGCCTCGACCAACCCCACCATGTAGAGCATGGGTGCCGATGATCCACAGGCACCGGAACGCAGCGTTCCCCACACGGCCCCTTCAGGACCCGGATTGATGGCCTGAACGTCCTTCAGCGTGATCCGATACCATCCTTCTGCAGGCACCGTGGTGGCCGGCATGCGACCGAAAAACTGCAAACTGATCGGCCAGGAAATGCTTCGCCCATCGCGCAGATCGGGGCCTCGATAGTTTCCCCCGCCCTTCTTGGCCAAATCCTTGGGCGTGCAGAATCGCTTGAACTCCACATCGCCTTTTTCCAAGCGCTTAAACGCATCCGCCAGGGCAAGGTCCGCCACATCCAGATACCGAGCGAGTTGATGATGGGAGAGCTGCTGCCCTTCCGCCACCGTCTCAAAGCCGCCCGACTCAGGATCCTCGGGCAGCAGGTTCACCAAAGGAATGTCCACCCCAAGAAGGTCGTGGACCGTGTGCTCATACTCAACCCGTGTCAGCCGCCGCGAAAGAACCCGGCCGTTTTGGGCGATGTCCCGTCGATCCGCGTCGATCAGCGGTTTGCGCAAGGCGGCCATAAATGCCTTCGATTCCGGCCGTTTCGGGCGATCCTTGACCTTCGCGGGAGGCATCTCGTCTTCGCGAACACGTTGAAACACCCGCTGCCAGATCTTGAAGTTCTCATCGCTCTCAGGATCAAACGCCAAGTCGTAGAGGTTCAGATCCGCCTTCGCCACATCCTCGTCGTGGCACTCGTAGCAATGCTGATTCAGGTAGCTGACGAGTTCCTGCGGCGGTGTCTTCGGCTCCGCCGCCCCGGTGAAAACCTGGGTCAGTGCGAGGAAGATTCCGGGCAATTGGAAAGGGCGAAAAGTCATAGGGTTCTATCAGAAAGAACGTCTCAAGACGCAGTTACCGTGCGAACCTTTCCAGAATTCTCGGAGGATCGTCCAGCGCCCTTCCTTCTAGCGCTCAACCGCTTCAGCCAGGAAGTAGTCGTCGTCCGCGATGTCGGGAATGCCGACCACCAAGACGCGCATTTGCCCAGTGGCGCCGTGCACCACGCCGGGAGGGATGTGAACCATCGAACCCTTCTGCACCGGATGGTCCACACCGTCCAAAGACACGGTGCCCGCCCCTTCCAGCACGTAGTAAAGCTCCGTGGAGCGTTTGTGGTAATGAAGTGCCGCCCCATCAATGTCCACCGCATGCGCCCAGGCCGCAGGACCAAGGGCAGCGTCTTCATAGCTGATGAGCCGATCCCGCCAGCCACAGGCACTCCGCTCGCGTGGGGTGTGGCCTTCATGACGGACTAGGATTGGAGAGCTCATGGTGGAAAAGTGATTGGCGTTGCTCGGATGCCGACACAACTGAAAGCTTGGAACAAAAATCCAAGCGGGATGCCCTGTCTGGGCTGACGATCCGGGGACGCCGCCCTCCATGCAGGCACGTCGAACTCATCCTGCAGTCGCATTGCGAACCAGCCAGAGGGTTTCTCTGCGCAAAACTCGAATGAATCCAACCTCCCTTTCGTTTCCAGCGCCACGCATGAAACTGTTTTTCACACTCTCCCTCCTGGCGCTGACCCGTATCCTCTCGCCTGCCATCGATTTGGAGCCCCTCATGGCTGTGCCGGACAAGGTCGTTCTGGAGCATGACTTTTCCGAGCCCGACCAACTGACCAAGGAAACGTGGGCGGCGCGGCAAGGAACGCGCTGGAGCATTGAGGACAGCCTGCTTCGCGGCATCCCCTCAAGCCCCGAGTTTCAGGCCTCCAAAAAGGACCACAAAGGCCTCGAACCGCGAGTCAGCTCTCCTGCCACACCGGCCCAGTTCATTGCGAAATTCTCGGTCCGCTTCACGGATGGCAGGGAGAGCGCCATCGTGCCCTTTGTCGAATTCGGTCACCACGTGGCCCGAGTCAAATTTTCCGAAACCAGCATTCACATCCTCGGCGACCACGACTCCCTCAAGCTCGCCGAGACGACAGACCTGAAATACGAACCCGGCAAGTGGTATCACTGCCTCGCCGAATTGAAGGGCGAGGAGTTTGTGATCCAGTTCGCCGGTGGACCCACCCTCTACGCCAAGCACCCCAGCTACGCCCTCCCACCACCCAGCGGAGCTCCAGGCATGGGCGTCACCGGCCCGATGGGCGGCACGGCCGAGATCGACAACGTCACCTTCTGGACGATCAAAGACGAGCCCCAAGCAGGTTGGGATGCAAAACGAAACACCTTCCCGAAGTTCGAGCCCGTTCAGGTGAAAACCAAGAAGTGACCTTCGGGGTGTAGAAGAAAACGTGAGTTTTCCATCGCCCGTTCAAGTGGCAGCTCAATGCAGATAGAAGAACTCATTGGAGTTCAGCAATGCATGACAGAGGTCGATCAGAGCGGCCATCCGGGGCGTCGGCGCTTGATCGGGCGATGAATCCGGCTTCCGACTGGTCTCCCAAGCCCAGGCAAGCTTCGCGTCCGTGATGTGGGTCATCTCGGTTGCCGATTCGGCGGTGACGTCGGCGATGACCTTGCCGCCAGGCTGCGACGAGCGCCAGGGAGCCTCCATGCGGGGAGGGGTTTGTCCACTGGCAAGCGTCACACGCGCGATGGCTCCGTCCCAGCCACTGGAAGCATTCAGGTCGCGGCCCCCGATGCAAAGCTTGCGTTCCGGATTGACGTAGTTGCCCACCACCTCGTGCCGCACCGTGACACTCTGCACCGGTGCATCCGACTTGGAGAGATCCCGTGCGTAAAAGGTCACGCTCCCCCCATACGGCTGATCAGCCGCTGGTTGATTGCTGATGACCGCCGCCACGTAGTAGGGTGTGTCGAGCGGGATGCGCAGGTCCGATGGAACCACCTCGTAGTTGTGTGTTCCCTGAAAGTCATCCCCGCTGAGCTGGACAATCAGGTTCCGTGGCTGATAGGCCGATTTCTCACTGGTCACCCCAAACGACCAACCTTTGCCAACTTTATTGTTGTCCCACCGGGAGGCAATCGTGCGGACACTTGCGTTCGGGAAGAGGGAGTCGAGCCGGATCACGGCCTCGACGACGAACTGCTCACCCTCAAGGCGTCCGGGGGTGGCGACGTTCAATTTCTCGTGATCTCCGCCGGGGCGAATGGCGAGCGCCTGCTGAATCTCCGCGCTCTGACCAAAGAGAGGAGCGGCATCCACAACCGGGCTGGAAGGAGGTGGCGGTGGCGGCATCTCGGCACGCACAATGCGTTCCTGCTCTCGATAAAATCCAACCGCGCCCGCCAGTTCATCCTCGGACGGCGAGCGACTGAACAACGCTTCATAGGCGTGCGTGACGAGTTCATCTTCACGGCCCGCCGGATACTTCGAAGCCAATTTGGAGGCCATGGCTCTAGCCCGGGCCAGCGGCCAGTCACCGTTAACCAGCAGCAGACTCTGCGTCGCCGTCGTCGTGGCATCGCGCCGAGGCACGCTGCTGAAGCCTGGAGGTGCGTCGAGACTCGCCAACAGATCATCCTGCGTGTTGCGCTGCTTCTTCGTATAGATCGTCCGGCGCGGGGTGCTGGCAGACACGCTGGGTCCACCCATCTTCAGGTCGAGCTCACCGCTCACGGCGAGGATCGCGTCCCGCGTCTGCTCGGCATCCAGCCGCACCGGGCTGAAGCGCCAGAGAAGCCGGTTCTCGGGATCCACTTCCATGGCTTTTTCCATCTCATTCGTCAATCGAGCGGTCCGGCGATAGGCCTCACTCATCAGCATCCGTTTCTGCAGCGGCTTCAGCTTCCATCCCCCCTCCACAAAACGCGTCGTCAGCCAGTCCAGCAATTCCGGATGCGTCGGAGCCTCCCCCAACGTTCCAAAATCGCTCGCTGTTCCGGCGATGCCGCGCCCGAAATGGAACTGCCACACACGATTCACGATCACCCGCGTCGTCAGTGGATTGTCTGGCTGGGTCAGCCAGTCAGCCAAGACCCTCCGACGTCCCGTGGTTTTCTGACCTGGCTTCGGAGCGGGAATCTTGGCGTCGGTGGGATCCAAAATCGTCAGGAAACCCGGCGCGGCAGTTTGCTCACCGTCCTTCCGTGTCTTGAACGTCGTTGGAGCCGCCACGGGTTTCACATCCGTCGCCACCATCGCCTTCGGCAGCGGCTTCGGCTTCAGGTGGTCGAACTTCTTCAACTCGGCCCGCGCCTCTTTCAGCTTCGCCTGCTCCTCGGCGGGCAGTTTCGACTCGCTGAAACGCACCCGCTCGTAATCGACCTGCCGCTGGATGAACTGCGTGATCTGCTCCTCATACGACGTCCGTTCCTCCGGCTTCTTGTGGTACATCGCCTGAGCGTCCTCCGGAAACTTCTCCACCGCCGATGCCTGCGCGCGCAGGATGCGCGGCTCCAAAATGTCGTCGATCGCCTTGCGCGGCTCCACCGTCGCGGCTTCCCACTTCTTCAACTGCGCTTCATACGCCCGCTGCTCCGCGGGCGTCGCCAGCACCCGGTCCTCCGGCCACCAGACCGGCGAGAAGAACGCCTGCAGCCGGTAATAATCCTTCTGCAGGATCGCATCGAACTTGTGGTTGTGGCAGTGCGCGCACTGCACGCTCATGCCCAGGAAGACATCGCCCGTCACATCCGTCAGCTCATCCACGATCGACTGCCAGTGCGACACCACATCCCGCTGGTTGTACTCATAGATGCCGTGCCGCAAGAATGCCGTGCCAATCACCACCTCCGGATTGTCGGGGTCGATCTCATCCCCGGCCAACTGCTCCTTCACAAACTGGTCGTAGGGTTTGTCGTCATTGAACGATTGAATGACATAGTCCCGATACGGCCACGCATCCGGTCGGTAGGCATCCTGCCGGTAGCCGTCCGACTCCGCGTAGCGCACCAGGTCCAGCCAATGCTGCGCCATCCGCTCCCCGTAGCGCGGACTTTCCAAAAGTTCATCCACCAGCCGCTCCCAGGCATCCGGCCGCCGGTCATTCACAAAGGCCTTCACCTGCTCCGCCGTCGGCGGCAGTCCGTGCAGGTCAAAGTACACCCGCCGCACCAGTTCGGCCCGATCCGCGAGCGGCGACGGCTCCAGCCCCTCCACCTGCAACTTCGAGAGAATGAAGGCGTCGATGGGGGACGGAGTGATCAGTGATCGGTGATCAGGATTCAGTTTTGCAGAGGAACCCCCGCTTTCGCCCCGAGCCCCATCGCTGATCACTGAAGACTGATCACTGATGACTGGAACCGCAGGATCCTCCACCGGCTGAAACGCCCACCACTTCCGGTCCTCCTCCGTGAACTCGCCCGAGCGGGCCACCTTCGCACCGCCCGGCAGCGGTTCGTCCGGCCACGGCGCACCCATGGCGATCCATCGCCGCAGCAGCTCGATCTGCGCGTCCGGCAATTTCCCATCCGGCGGCATCTCCAGATCCGGGTCCTCATACCGCACCGCGACCATCAGCGGCGATCCCTCCAACTCCTCCGTCTGGATCGCCGAGCCCAGATCCTCACCGCCCTTCCGGATGAAATCGATATGATCCAGCCGCAGCCCGCCCTTCTGCTTGTCTGGCCCGTGACACTCGTAGCAACCCTCCGCCAGCAGCGGCCGGATCTCCGTCTCAAAAAACTTCACCTGCGCCGCATCCGGCGCGGCGGCCGCCGATATCGCAACACCCAGACCACCCACAGCCAAGGCGGTAGAAAGAGAAAACAGAGAACACGACTTCACGGCGGACATAAGGCGGCAAAGGAGCCAGTTTGGACAGCAATCTTCGAGGTGCGAAAACTACGAGCTGTCAGTCGAAGTCATTGCAGCAAGTGCGCACTTCTCAGCACCCAATCCCGCTCAAAGCGGCCCTGAGCGCCTGGATCCACACCTCCGACTTGCAAACGGAGCCAAGAATCCACTGCCTAAAATCAAGATCAGTGCACCAAAGAAAAATAACGTCGATCCCCTGAGCGGGTAACTGCTCAAGGTGGGCCAGACCCACAGCGCCCAGATCGACACGAGTAAGGCCTGCGTTCCCCACCGCCGCGAGCGCCCCGCTCTCAAAACGCTGGTTGAGGTGCCTATCAGAAACATGAACGATAACAACCACACCCCGTAAGCAACGCCGACTCCGAATGCCACTCCACCGCGCTGCTCTCGTCCCATTTCATTTGCGATCGTGACTGCTGCATCCCAGCAGAAAACAAACAGCACCACCTGCAGCAACGTGATACCGAGAATGACAAGGAGTTTGCAGGCATTCATGATCCGATCGCTCAACTCCTACAAGCGCTGTCTAATTCTTAAAACGTTCAGGATGCTCGACACGTTCGATCATCATCCGACAAACGGGAACCACTGCTAGGTCAAAGGTCGTCGTGACCGCAATTATGATCACGGCTGTCCGAAACAAGCCTGTCCACGCAAAAACACAGAACCAAAAGAATCCCAGCACCATTGCGACGAGTCCCAAGCCCATTCCCAAGACGACAGCGATCAAAGGTTGATCGTCGAAGCCAAAAAACACTTGCTGTGCCACAGGCGTGGCAAGCGCTACGCCACATCCAGCAGCGACGAAGACAGGAATCGCGACGATGGTGAGCAAGACTCGTCTGCTTTTCAAAGTCATGATTTCAGAGAGAAATGATATATGACTCGTGAAGGAACGATTGGGTCAAGTCCATTCAGGTGCTCGTCATGCCAGAAAAATATTGTCCAACACCCCCGCCCACCGGCCTTATGTTCCTTGAATGGAATCCCCGGACCCAGCATCGACGCCTTCTCCGAACAACGCGGAGGACCGGACGACGGAGTTTCTCGAACTGCTGACGCGGCATGAGCGGCAGTTGGCGGCTTATGTCTTCGCGCTGATCCAGCCGGTTGCCGATGCGGAGGACATCCTGCAGCAGACGAAGATGCTCCTTTGGAAGCATTTCGGGGATTTCGAGATCGGGACGAACTTCCTCGCTTGGGCGCGGAAGACGGCGTTTCATCAGATCCTGACGTACCGTCGCAAAGTGAAGCGGCAGCATTTGTCGCTGGACGACGAGGCGCTGGAGGCGCTGAGCCACGCCGTGGGTGAGTTGGCAGAGGAACCTTCCGTCCGCCATGAAGCACTCCGAAAATGCGTGGGTCGCCTGCCCGAGGCGCATCGTCAGATGGTCCAACTACGCTACTTTGAAGAATTGGAGATCGACGCGATTGCCGGCCAACTGGAACGGACCGAAGCCGCCGTTTACCGTGCGCTCAGCCGCATCCGGATGGGCCTGATGTCCTGCGTCGAAGATCAACTCAACCGAGGGGCCGTGTCCTAGCATGAAACCAGACCACACCTTGTCCGAACGAGAGAAATTCGAGTGGCTCGAACGCTGGGAGCGTGCCGGCGACGACCGCCTTTCACCGGAGGAATCAAAGCTCCTCAACGACGCGCTAAAGAACCGGCCCGAGGTCGTCCAACTCATCGCCGAAGCCGCCTGGATCGGTGGGCAACTCCGCGCCGATGGGGAGATTTCGGCCGCCCTCACACCGTCGCCTGCTCAGGCCCCCATCCGCACGACGTGGCGCTGGGTCCACGGCTTGACCGCTGCTGCAGCCGCGATCACCGCCTCCGCCATCAGTGTTTGGGCTTGGAACACCGCGACGCAGCCGGACTGGGTCGCGACCTTGGAAAAAGCCCAGGGCTGCAAGTGGGGCAACAGCGCGCTGCCCACGCTCGAAGGCTCCCGCCTGCCCGCTGGCCGACTCGACCTCGCGGAGGGACTCGCGACGTTGCGGTTCGACAGCGGCGCGACCGTGATTTTGGAAGCGCCTGTCAGCCTCGACGTACTCTCGGCCATGGAGTGCCGGATTGAGCGTGGAACGGTGGTGGCGGACGTGCCGCCTCCGGCCATCGGTTTCACCATCCACACCCAAGACACGAAGGTGGTCGACTACGGCACCCGCTTCGGCGTCAGCGCCGGTGAAGACGGCAAGTGCCTCGTCCACGTCATCGAAGGTGATGTGGAAGTGAATCGACTCGACACTGGCGAGAGCAAGCGCCTCAAAACGGGCCAGCGCGCCGACTACGGGGGCCTCTTGCAATCGCAGCTTCTCCCCAACTCCAACGACAACACCGATGCCGAACCCGACCGCTGGCTCCCCGGCCCGCTCGGCGAGGACCGCGATGGCTGGCAGCTCGTCACCACGGCTTTCGGTCGCGGACAAGACGGGTACATCCATTCGAATGCCAGCCTCAAAATCACCGGAGCGGAGCCGTTTTTCCGGGTCAAGCACACGACCCTGGACACGAGCCTCGAACGCAAAGGGTACGTTGCCTTCGATCTGTCCCGCTTCGCCGGAAAGAAGATCGCCGAGTCCGAACTGGTCCTCCACCTCGAGCCGAGCGATCTCGGCTACGCCTCTCTCGTGCCCGATGCGGAATTCGCCGTGTATGGATTGATCGATGAAAAACAGGACCGCTGGTCGGAAACGGATCTGCGCTGGGACTCCGCACCCGCGCACTCGACCGCACCCGAGCACCACTCCACGCCGGTCGCCACCGAGGTCGTGCGCCTCGGCACGATCAAGGTGCCCCAGGGAACTCAGCGCGGAGCCGTTCGCCTCCGCAATCCCGACCTCACCGCCTTCCTCTCTTCGGACACGAATCGCCTCATCACCTTCATCATCTGCCGGGAAACTGACGAAACCGCCAGGAGCGGCCTCGTCCACGCCTTCGCCACCAAGGAGAACACCCACAACACACCGCCCATGCTCCGTCTCAAAATGGCGGAGCGGTAGGCCGAGGTGTCCCCACCGAGCCGCCGACGTTGCAGGCCAATGGGCGCTGGCCATCGTCTCAAGACCTCCGCTCGCCCACGATCCCACCCACGGCTGGCGGCGGAGAGTCAGCCCTACCTCCGGGATCACAAACCAGCCACAGATCATCCCCTTTCCTTTCCATCGCGGCACGGGACCTGCTTTGCAAAAAGGCCTGCGGTTTGACAATCAAAGGTCGTGCCCTACGATGCCCGCCCTCTTTCACCCGAACCGTTTGTTTTCCAATGAGCACCCCTGACAGCCCCAAGCCCATCTACAACGTCAAGAACCCCTTCATCGCCAAGGTGAAGAAGGCCTATGATCTGTCCGGTCCCGATGCTCCCAAAAACACCCGCCACTACGAGATCGACCTCAGCGGCAGCGGCCTCGAATATCTGCCCGGCGACTCCCTGGCCGTCCAGCCCACCAACGATCCCGTGCTCGTCGAGGACACCCTCGCCGCACTCGGTTTCTCCGGTGACGAAGTGGTCGAGCATCCGAAGCAAAAAGGCGTCGAAGTCACCATCCGCCAGGCCTTCACCGAAGCCTGCGTGCTCACCGAGCCCGACAAGAAGCTCATGAACGCCATTGTGGAGAAAACCCATCAGGCCTCTCCCCTCACCGATCTCCTTCTGCCCGACAACAAAGAGCAACTCCAAAACTACCTCTGGGGCCGCTACGTCATCGACCTTCTCCAAGAGAACCCCGGCATCACGTTCGAGCCGGGCGAGTTCGTGAAGCTCCTCAAGAAGCTCAACATCCGCCTCTACTCCATCTCCTCCAGCCTCAAGGCCCATCCGGAGGAAGTTCACCTCACCGTCGCCACCGTACGCTACGAGAGCCACGGACGGGTGCGCGGCGGCGTCGCCTCCACGTTCCTTTCCGACCGCATCACCGTCGGTGAAACCCCGATTCCTGTCTTTGTGAACCTCGGCAAGGGCTTCCGCCTCCCCGAGCCCGAAGAAGACGTGCCCGTCATCATGTGCGGCCCCGGCACCGGCATCGCACCGTTCCGCTCCTTCCTCGAAGAACGCAAGGCCACCTCCGCCAAGGGCGGTGCCTGGCTCTTCTTTGGCGAAGTCAGCTGCAACTCCTGCTTCTTCTACAAAGACGAGTTCGAAGCCTACCTCGCCGACGGCACGCTGACCAAGCTCACCACCGCTTGGTCTCGCGACCAAGCAGAGAAAATCTACGTCCAGCACAAGATGGTCGAAGAAAGCGCCGAGTTCTGGCAGTGGCTCGAAGAGGGAGCCATTTTCTACGTCTGCGGCGACGCCTCACGCATGGCTGTCGATGTGGACAAAGCCCTCCACACCATCATCGAGAAAGAAGGTGGCAAATCCCCCGAGGAAGCCGCCGCCTACGTTCAGCAGATGAAGGACGACAAGCGCTACCGCCGCGACGTGTATTGAGTCTTGCCTGAAGGGCGAATGGTAGGTGGCCTCTGTGAGGCCGCTGCCGGGTCACCCCAAGAGGCTTCCTCCCTCCGCCAAACCGACCGGGATCAAGGACCCCGGCTACAACCGCAAGGCGATTCCTAATCCGCCAGAAGATCCACGATCGTCCCCGTCCCCTCCACCGTCGCGGTCATCTCCTGCATCGTCCACACGCCGCCTTCGCGAACCCCGATGGTGTGCACAGAGGCCGTGCCTTTGGGACCCTCGATCGGAACGATGATGTCCGCTTGGCCGGAGTCGTTGCTGACGTTGACATTCCCCAATACCAGCCAGCCAACCGTCATCGGCTCACCGATTTCTTCAATCAACACGGATGAAGCCTGCGCCTCCCGAAGCGACGCCTGCGCGGCTTCCGACTCACCGAGAGCCTTGAAGGCGAACGCAAAGATCGCGACGCCGAAAGCCCCAAAAAGAGCCACCAAGACCAGGCACCCGCCGCAGCCGAACAACCACGCCTTCTTGGTGCCGTCTGAGGATCTAGGCGTGGAAATAACGGGAACAGGTGGCGGAGGGTTCGCTGCTGGAACGGGTGGAGGAGTGGACGCAGGCGCCTCGTTGGGAGCAGAGGCCTCATGGCTTGGATCAGTCGGCTGATTGTCAGTCATGCCGACAGTTTACTGAAACGGCGAGGGCTTGGCAATACCACTCACACCAACGCCAACCCCCGCGCCCCCATCTCCCCGAGCGTCCACTCGTACTCCTTCACCAACTGATCCACGACATCGCCTTCACGCATCGCCCCAGGGAGGACTTCCCAGGTGTAGGTTTCCATTTCGAGATGCTGGCACTTCGCGGGGTTGGCTTGAAGCCAGTCGAGCGCTCCCACCAAGTGATCCCGCGTGCTGTCGAACCCATCCCCCGGTTGCGCATGAATCGGAATGTGAAAGTGCACCCGCCACTCATCGCCCACGTCGCTGGGATTCTCGGAAGCGAACGCTAGGGCATCCGGCAGATCCTTGAATCGTCTCAACGGCAATTCGTCCCCGTAACTCGCGATGACCTGATGAAAGTACACCGGCTCGTCAAAGGCCCGCAGCTTCTCGATCTGCGATGGCGTTGGCTTGAGCTTCAACGCCGAGCTCAGGTGCAGTTTGCTGAGGCGAATCCCTGCGCCGGTGATGCGGTCCAGCGCCGCCTTCGGCTCCTCATACTCGATCGCGAGATGGCAGGTGTCATAGTTCAAACCCACGAACTTGAAGAAGTCCCGGTCTTCGGGATGCCGGTCGTGATACAGTCCGAAAAACTTCAGCGTCTCGCCGCTCGTCTCAAAAAGCCCCAGCGGCTCCGGCTCCAGCCCGAGATGCAGGTCCTTGCCCGTCTTCGCCACCAACTCCTCGATGTGATTCCGACAGGCCTTCAGGTTCCCATAAATCAGGTCCAACTCGTCCGAGCCGATCCCGAAGGTCTTGTGCGAACCTGGCAGGGTGCTGATGCTCCCCGGCACACCTTCAGGCACCAACTTGGCCAGGAGATCGAAGAGCAGGTTCGTATAATCCAGCCGCTCCTTCGTGGTCCAGTCCGGCTGAAACACCTTCTCCTTCACACGCGTTCCGTGAAACGAACCGTAAGGAAACCCATTGATCGTGAACACGTAGCAGTTCTTCCATTCCAGCCACTCCTGAAACTCCGCCATCTGGCAGGGCTCCGCCAGCATCCGCGCCGCCTGCTCACTCAGACGAAGCCCAATCCCATACGGTTTCCCATCCGCCACCCGGTCCTTCACCTTCAACGTGTAATCCCGCAACCCACGCCACGTCTCCTCCCACGTCTCTCCGCGATGGATGTTGGTGCAGTAGCCGAGATGAATGCCGTGGTTGAGAAGCATGGTCTGGAAATCGTGGCGGATGGGTGGCAGGGCGTCAAGCGGCGGTGGAATCATCCGAGGCAGACGAAGTTCCCGGTGGAAATGAAAACTCATTGCGGACTGGAGCGTTAGAGCCACCTACGATCATCGCGCCGCTCAAAATCCCCCGCCCCATGTCAAACAGGCCCTCTCCCCTCACCCGCCGCCGCTTTTTCCTTCAAGGAGCAGGCGTCTCGTTGGCTTTGCCCGCCCTCCAGTCCCTTTCGTCCCATGTCTATGGTGCAGGCAGCGCGGTCACTTCCACGGTCACCAATACCGGAGCTCCCACCCGCATGGTCGCCATCGGCAACCTTCTCGGCTTCTACCTCCCCGAGATGTTCCCCAAGACTCCGGGCAAGAATTATGAAACCACCCGCCTTCTCAAACCCCTCGAGCCCATCCGCCAGGACTTCACCCTCTACTCGGGTCTCGATCACGGCCACAAGGGCGGGCACTTCGCC
Organism: uncultured Verrucomicrobiales bacterium; assembly: GCA_963976915.1. Classification (GTDB taxonomy): domain Bacteria; phylum Verrucomicrobiota; class Verrucomicrobiia; order Verrucomicrobiales; family Verrucomicrobiaceae; genus CAXBNA01. Next base: position 419 of record CAXBNA010000087.1, on the reverse strand, counting down.
GTCCATTCCTTCCTGACCGGCGTGCTGTCGATGGATGCCAAGGGCATGCCTGAGGGGAACATCAGCCTCGATCAACGCGCCGCTGAAACGGTCGGCGGCGCCACACGGTTCCCGTCCCTCACCATCGGCTCCGAAGACGGCATCCACGGCGGCTGCATGATGTGCTGGACGCGCAGCGGCACCCGCGTCCCGCCCATCCCCGGCGCAGCCGAACTCTTCCGCACCCTCTTTGTCAATGAGTCCTCCAACAACCTGAAGAAGGTCAAGGACCGCTTCGACCTCAAGGGCTCCATCCTCGATGCCGTCCACGGCGACGCCAAGTCGCTCGAACGCAAGATCGATGCCGAGGACCGCGACAAGCTCGACGAGTACTTCACCTCCGTTCGCGAGGTCGAGAAACAAATCGCCCTCAACAAGCA
>CAXBNA010000086.1:0-23103 GCA_963976915.1 uncultured Verrucomicrobiales bacterium | reverse complement strand
AGATAGGCACTCTGCCACTTTGCCCATTGACGAACGGGCAGCCATAGCAACGTCAGAGTCATCTCACACCTGACCGAGGGTGGACTCCGACTTCTGGGTTGATGGTTGAATGGTCATGATGCTTTCGACTCGCCAAGGGTCAGGTGTTGAGATCGACGCCTTGTTCGCTGCTTGGTTTCGAATCGCTTTCGCCATGCCAGAACTCGTTGAGAGCGTCCCACTGCCCTCGAGAAACCGGAGGAAGGAACTCCCTGAATGGTGACGGATCAACAGATGCATTAAGCCAAATATTCTGGAGGCTCTCTAGAAACCCGATTGTAGCGGCAGTCTTTACGAAATCATCGCCCTCTATGTGCAACTTCTCGGTCAACGCTCCGATCTTCGAAAATGAGGTCGATTGGTCTCGGTTGTAGAGCTCAAGCAGGTGATGCCCGAACTCACCAAGCAATTCATACAAGTTGTCCTCCAACGACAGATCGGGGCTGAATGTCGGACAAGCCTCGACGAGCAATTCGTGAACTTGTTCTCGGCGTATCATTTCTTCAGCGAACAGTATTGGTTTATCCATCCGCATATCGCTTTTCACGCGATGGGCGGCATTCACATCGGGTCAAGGATGTCGCTGGAGCGCCCTTGTGTCAATGGATCTGAGCTTTTGTTCCACCTGGGCAAATGATTCATTCATCCAAACCTTTCGGTGATCCGAGGCAACCGATATGCCGCTCGCATATCGGATGCTTTGGACACCTGAAACATCCCGTTTGAGGGCGCACCGGGCGCTTTCCCTGCCCTCCATCGTGAGGTTTGTCAGCAGCTTTGTCGCCGACGGTTTTGTTGGAAGATCACGGACCTGGGGCGCATGGAGGTCGATTGACGGTTTGATGCCGTTGCTGAGCAACCCAAACGTCGAGTCGTACATCCTCGAAGAAACCGCCGGTCCACTCTCCACCGCCTTCCCTCTCAGACACATGGGCCGCGACGCAGCGGCGGCCCTACCCTCCGGTGGCTTTCGAGCTTTGCAGGGGACGTTTCTCTTCCACCTAAAACGCCCAATTCAAGAACGAGCCCGCCACGTGGTCCTGCGTCCAACGACCACTCGTGTGAAATCCCCGCTGCATGTAGAAGAGGTGCAGCGTCATCGCCTCGCTCAAGCGGAACGAGAGCCCGAGGGGGATCCAGCGATTCTCCGTCCATGAGTCGCGATCATACTCGATGAACCACTCGTTGTTCGTGTAGAAGCCTTTGAAAAAACCGGTCTCGGAAAGGTCATAGGCGACTTGCAGCCGGTGGCGGCTCCGGTGACGCGCCTTGCCCTCCCAATCGTTCCACCGCATCTCCCAGCGGTTCCTCATGTGGAAGCGCCAGTGATCCCCCCAACTCCAGCGCGGATTGATCTCCACCTCCGACCGGGGCTGCGGGAAGAAGTCGTTCGAGTCACCCCGCTCGATGTGAAGGAGAGACAAGCCCAGGCCGAGATCCAGGTTTGGATGCACGCGATACTTCAGCCGCGGGCTGGCCAGCTGGATGTAGGAACCGCGATGCTGCGCCAAGCGCTGATCCAGATACAGATGAAAGCGCCACTGCCCGGTCGTCACCAAATCCAGGTTCACCCAGTTCCACATCTCGTTCCCGGCATCGACCGCTCGCACGGTGGCGGGCATCAGGGAACCGGCCAGCACCCATGCCAAGACACGTGCCGTTCCCCATCGCCATCGCCATCGTGAAGTCTTCATCACTGCCTCATCGTCGCACAATCTGTGCCGAACCCCTTGGCAATGACGGTGCCAAATTTGCGACTTTGGCCGAATTGTGACTTGCCCGGCACAGGTCGTGCGCTCGTCTCTACACCATGCAAGACACACGCGCCGAAGTCGCACGCCTGCTTGAGCGGTTCCAGTTCCGCTCCGGGCGTGCCGTCCTCAAGGTCCTTCTCTGCGCCGCCATCGCCGCGGCCGCGGCCTTTCTTCCCGACTTCCCCGGCCTCAGCGAGAGCGGACGCAGTTCCATGGCCATCGTCATTCTGGGCGCAGGCCTCTGGATCACGGAGGCCATTCCCGCCTTCGCCGTGGCCCTTCTGATCATTGGCCTGCAGATCCTCATCCTCGGAGCTCCCGGCGGAGTCCTCGCCGCCCCCGCTGACACGAAGGCTTGGGAAACCTATGTCCACCCCTGGGCCAGCCCTCCGATGTGGCTCTTTTTCGGAGGCTTGGTGCTCGCCCGGGCGGCAGAGCGCACGGCGATGGACCAATGGGTCGCAGGCGGCGTTTTGCGCCTCACCAAGGGAAAGCCCGGTGCCCTCCTGCCCGCCGTCATGGGCATCACTTTTCTCTTCTCCATGTTCATGTCGAACACCGCCACCTGCGCCATGATGCTGGCCGTGCTCGGCCCGGCGCTCAAGGGGCTGCCCAAGGATTCCGCCATTGCCAAATCGATCCTCCTCGGGCTCGCCTTTTCCGCCAATCTCGGCGGGATGGCCACCATCATCGGCACGCCACCCAACGCCATTGCTGCCGGTCTTCTCGATGAGGCGGGCGGCATCACCTTCCTGCGATGGACCCTGCTCGGCCTTCCACCCGCCCTGCTCCTCAGCGCCTTCATTTGGTTTCTGCTGAAGCTCCGCATGGGGAAGGACGTCAACGATCTCGTCCTGTCCATCCCGACTGCGGCGGCGGCTCCCGATGCATCTCCCAAGTCTCAGGAGCCACTGCTGCTCTGGCAAAAAGGCCTCACCCTCGGCGTCTTCTTCTTCACCATCGGCCTGTGGATGACCGGTGCGCTCCACGGCCTGCCCACGGCCGTCATCTCCTTCGTCCCCATCGTCGTGCTTTCCATGACCGGCGTCATCACCGCACGCGACATGCGCAGCCTCCAGTGGGATGTCCTCATCCTCCTCGCCGGTGGCCTCTCCCTTGGCGTCGGCATCGAGACCTCCGGACTCGCCGCCTGGATGGGCGATCAGATGACCACCATCTCCATGGCCCCCTGGGCGCTCACGCTCATCCTCTGCTGGGTCGCGGCCATTGCCTCCAACCTGATGAGCAACACGGCCGCCGCCAACATCCTCCTTCCCATCGGTCTCGTCGTGGCCCATGCCCTCGGAAATTCTGTCAGTGCTGCGTCCATCCTCGTGCCGGTCGCTCTCAGTTGCTCCGTCGCCATGGCCCTGCCCATCGCCACCCCGCCCAATGCCCTCATCTACGCCAGCGGTCGCATCCGTTCGGCGGACTACCTGCCCGGAGGCCTGCTGGCCATCCTCCTTGCGCCACCTTTGTCCGTCTTCTGGTGCAGGTTGATCGGCTGATGCATTGACGCCGCCCGGAACCCGGCCATTCTCGGGGAGCCGTGACCACCTCCTCCCTCATCCAGAACTATTACGCCGCCTTCAATTCGGGCGACCGGAAAGGCATGCTCGCCATGCTCTCCAACGACGTCGTCCACGACATCAACCAAGGTGGCACCGAGACCGGACGGGAGACCTTTCGTACCTTCCTCCAGCGCATGGACCGCTGCTACCGCGAGCAGGTCGTCGATCTCGTCGTCTTCGAATCCGACGGCGGAACCCGCGCTGCCGCCGAGTTCTTCATCGACGGAGCCTACATCGCCACGGACGAAGGATTGCCCGAAGCGACCGGCCAAACCTACCACCTCCGCGTGGGCGCCTTCTTCGAGATCCAAAATGGCCTCATCACCCGCGTCACCAACTACTACAACCTTCAAGACTGGTTGCGCCTGATCGGCAGTTCCTCGTAGTCCAAGTCCAATCGCCATGCCCCGGTCCTGGTGGCAGCGACCTCACTTCCCGATGCAGAAGGAGGAGAAGATGACATCGAGCACCTGCTCGACATCCACCTGCCCCACGACCTCGCCCAAGGCCTGAAGGGCTTCCCGCAGATCCAGTGCGATGAACTCCGGCGACTCGCCGCGCTCGAGAGCTTCGCGGCCCGCCGTCAGATGCTTGAGCAAACGCTCAAAACAGGCCTTGTGACGCGCGTTGATCGCCACGGGATGATCACTGGCCAAGCCGCCAGCGGCAAAGATCCGATCCCGGATCTCGTCCCGAAGCTCAGATAGGCCGTCCCCCGTCACACAGCTCACGGGCATGGATTTCACCCCCTCCCAACTCGGATGCGCGGGAAGGTCGGCCTTGTTTCGGATCAGAATTCTGGCCGCGCCAGACTCCGCATCCACGTCCACCCGCTGCCTCGCCTCGGTGGATTGACTTCCATCCGCCACCTCAATCACGAGATCCGCACGCTCGATCTCCCGCCGGGTGCGTTTGATGCCCTCCTGCTCCAGCACGTCCGCATCCTCACGCACACCGGCCGTATCAATGAGGCAGAGCGGGATGCCATGCACCTGCAGCCCCTCCTCAATGGTGTCACGGGTCGTGCCCGCAGTGCCACTGACGATGGCCCGCTCAAAGCCGACCAACCGGTTTAGGAGGCTGGACTTGCCCACGTTCGGGGCACCGAAGATCACGGTCCGAGCGCCCTGTCGCAGGATGCGTCCCTGCTCCGATGTCGCCAACAGCTTCCTCGCTCGCGCCATGATCGCATCCAGGCGCGCCATCATCGCCGCGCCCGTGTCGGGAGAAATGCCTTCGTCGGGGAAGTCGATGTACGCTTCCACATGCGCCAGTGTGGGGACCAATTCTTCCCGCAGCGCCATCGCTTCCTCGCCAATGGCCCCCGCGAGTTGCTCATTGGCCGCACGCAAGGCGAGGTGACTCTGAGCGTGGATCAGGTCCATCACAGCCTCCGCCTGCGTGAGGTCCATCTTGCCGTTCAAAAACGCACGCTGGGTGAACTCACCCGGATCCGCCGCACGTGCCCCGGCACCCAGCACGCGTTCCAGGACCTGCCGCGTCACCAGCAAGCCGCCGTGCCCATGGAACTCAATCAAGTCCTCACCGGTGTAGCTCGCAGGCCCCACAAAACGAAGCAAGAGACCCTCATCCATCCGACCACCCTCCGCATCCATCGCACGCACAAGATGCGCCGTTCGCGGCGTCAAGTCACCCGCCTCACCGCGAGCCGAACGAAAAACCGTCGTCGCGATGGACCGCGCCTCAGGCCCACTGATGCGGATCACGCTCAGCGCGGCTTCACCGACTGCGGTCGAGATGGCGGCGATGGTGTCCGCGATCATCATGACGTTAAGCGGCGGCCAAGACTTCCTTCAGGGTCGCGATGCAGCGGCGGTTCTCGTCCATCGTGCCCACCGAGACCCGAATCCACTCCGGCAGCTTGTAGGCCGCCATCGACCGGATGATCACCCCGCGATTGAGCATCGACTGGAACACCGCATTGCCATCGCCCACCTTCACGAGCACGAAATTGGCGAAGCTCGGCACGAACTCCAATCCCATCTCGCCAAACTCCTTCTGGAGGTAGTCGCGCCCTTCGTCGGTCAATCGCTTCGTCTTCGCTTGGTGTTCGGTGTCTTTCAGGCCGGCCAGAGCTGCGGCTTGCGCCATGGAATTGACGTTGAAGGGCTGGCGCGTGCGCTGCAGCACCTCGATCACATCCTTTGGCCCCAGGCCGTACCCAATCCGCAATCCGGCAAGCCCCTGGATCTTCGAGAAGGTTCTCAGCACCATCACGTTCCGCCCTTCACGAACGTACTTTAGCGTGTCCGGCGGATTGTCGAGGAACTCATAATATGCCTCGTCAAACACGACGACGACGTGGTCAGGCACCTTGGCCATGAATCGGTCGATGGCATCCTGATCCACCAGTGTCCCGGTCGGATTGTTTGGGTTGGCGATGAAAATTTCCTTCGTGTTGGGCGTGATCGCCGCCGCCATGGCGTCGAGATCGTGCACAAACCCTGGATCGGGCACTTCAATGGTCTCCGCTCCAAACACCTTGGCCATCAGCTTGTACACCACGAAGGCATGCTCGGCGGTGATGATGTTGTCGCCCGGTTTCAAGAAAGCGTGACCAATGAACTCGATGACCTCGTTCGACCCGCAACCGAGAATGACATTGCCAAGCTCGAGGCCGGTTTTCTCCGCAATGGCATTCCGCAGCTTGTAGCCGCCGCCATCCGGATAGATGTGCAGGCCTTCGAGTCCGGCGCGCATGGCTTCCACGGCAGCGGGAGACGGCCCCAGCGGGTTCTCATTCGACGCCAATTTCACGATGTCCCTGGGGTCGAGACCGCGCTCGCGAGCGACGTCGTCGATGGGTTTCCCCGGTTCGTAGGCAACGAGATCTTTGAGTTGTGAATTGGCGAAATCCCAGACGGACATGGTTATGAAGGGGTGAAGAAGCGAGGCCGATTCAGTCGCGCAGGGAATCTGGCTTTGCAACCACGCCCTGAAATGGGTCGAGATGGCCTGATTTTTCTGTTTGTCTTATGCCCCATACACGCCGAAAGAAGGCGCGTTACTACCCCAAGCGGCATCGTTGAGCGGGCAGTTCAACCAACCTCACTGTGAACGATTTCTTTTTCTGGTCCGCAATCGGACTCTTCGGCAACCTCGTGTTTGGGTCCTTTTTCGAGTGGACGCTGCACAAATTCGTCATGCATCGCCCCGTCGGCGGCTTCAAATATGCCTTTCAGGCGCACGCAGTGGTTCACCATCAGGTGTTCAAAGCCGACGAGACGTACCATCTGAAGGACCCAAAAGATCGCGAAACTATCCCAATGGCATGGTGGAACGGACCAGTTTTGATCCTCATTGGCGCCACACCCACTCTCCTCATCGCCTGGGCCACCGGTCACTGGGCTCTGCTCGTGGGTGCCTTGGTTGCTTTCATGGCCTACTACGCGGCTTACGAGTACATCCACTGGTGCATGCACCTGCCCAAGCAGCGCCGGGTCGAGAAGCCCTGGGTTTTCCGCCGCCTCAACGGCCACCACCTCCTGCACCACCGCTACATGCACAAGAACTTCAATGTGGTGTTTCCGCTTGCCGATTTCTGCCTCGGCACCCTGATCCTCAGGTCCAAGATCCCCTTTCCACAGGCCTCCGGTCCTTCGGTTCCCTGCGTTCAGCCGCGCCAAAAGTAACGGAGGCGGATTCCACCGCTTCCGGACATTCGGGAACAACAGAGTGAAAGATGGGGTGGCGTGGAGAGCTACCTTCTTCCTCTCTCATGAAAGTTTCCCTACTGCACCGCTGCACCTTCGGGTTTCTCGTCACCGTCACTCTGCTTTCAGCCCCGAGCCGGGCAGACGAGGCCGGACCTCCGGAGGGATTTGTGTCCCTCTTCAACGGCAAGGACCTTCAGGGCTGGTTTGGCTGGGGCACCCAGTCCCCTGACGCCCTTCAAGCCATGACGCCTGAGCAGTTGGCCGAGTGGAAGAAGCGGAGCATTGAAGGTCCGCTCGAGGGAAAGAACGTCGGCAAGGAACTCAGGAAGCACTGGGCGGTCGAAAGCGGCGAACTCGTCAATGACGGTGAGGGGCTCTACGCCACCACCGACCAGGACTACGGCGACTTCGAGCTCTGGGTCGACTACAAGACGGTTCCCGAAGCCGACAGCGGCATCTATCTCCGGGGCTGTCCACAAGTTCAGATCTGGGACGCCACCCAGACAGACCCCCGTTCAGTCTCGATTGGCAAGCCGCTCGGTTCGGGTGGCCTCTGGAACAACACGGCGGGCACCGAAGGAAAGGATCCCCTCAAGAAGATGGACCGACCGTTTGGCGAGTGGAACGAACTGCGGATCACCATGATCGGCCAGCGTGTCACCGTCATCTTCAACGGTGAAAAAGTCGTGGATGATGCCGTGATGGAAAACTACTTCGATACGACTCGACGGTCCCCCGTCCCTGACAAAGGCCCCATCCAACTCCAAACCCACGGGGGTGAAATCCGTTGGCGGAATCTCTGGATCCGCGAGATCGTCGCGGAGTAGCGCAGCCCAACTGACGGCGCAAAGTCCCGGCCGATGGACGGCCCTCAATCCAGTTCACCGGCGCCAGCTTCCCACCACTCCCGCATCTTCCGCAGTTGTTGCTTGTTCGGCTTCAACGCGGACTCATGCGGATGAGGGTTCTGCATCTGGAGTTCCTTCCGACGTTCAGAAGCGGCTCGAATCCACTCCTCCGGTGTGAGGTTTTCCATGAAACTGGGCACCATCTTGGCTCCAATTCGACGCGGGGGAAATCCCACGACCTTGAGACGCAACCTCAGCTCCCCACGTTCCACCTCCAAAACGTCCTCCACTCGCAATGCCCGCGATGCCTTGATCGCTTTTCCATCGAGCGTCACCTGCCCCTTTCCACAGGCTTGCGTGGCCAAGCTTCGCGTCTTGAAGATCCGGATGTGATGCAGGTAACGATCCGCCCGCGTCGGTCCCGGGCCCTCACCACCACTCGTCACGCAGACGCCTCCTTTTTCAGCACGGCCGCGAACGCCCCATCCACGCCGTCGCGGGGAGGAAGCAACGTCTTCATCTCCAAACAGACCAGTCGAGGATCCGATGCCAACAGTCGCTCCACCACCGCTTCATTCTCTTCCCGGTCAATGCTGCAGGTGCTGTAAACCATCACACCACCCAATTTCAGGCAGGGAATCGTCGCCTTCGCAATGACGAACTGCTGCTCTGCCAGCTCCGAAAAGTCTTCCGGCTCAAGTCGCCAACGCACGTCCACCCGACGTCTCATCACCCCGGTGTTCGAACAGGGCACATCGACCAGAACGCGATCAAAGCCACCCCGCCACTCACTCGGGATCTCGTCCTCACCCCAGCGATGCAGTTGCACATCCGCGATGTCGACGCCAAGACGCTGCAGGTTCTCGCGAAGCCGGGGCATCCGGGCGCTGGCACCATCGGCCGCAACGATCTCCCCCTGGTTCTGCATCAGTTCCGCCATGAGGGCGGCCTTGCCCCCTGGGGCCGCACAAGCATCCATGATCCGCTCTCCGGGCTGCGGTGCCAGCATGACCGGCGCCATTGCGGTGGAGGGGTCTTGGACATAGACCACGCCCGCAGCCAACTCGTCCAGAGGAAGGGCGTCGCATTGGAAAAACGATTCGTCCCGCCACACCACTCCCGGCAGCGTATTCACCCGATCCAAAGCCCCGACTTTCAGTCGATTCACCCGCAGGTGCACGGGCGGTGGTTCTTGATTCAGCCGACACACCGCCGCCGTCATCTCAGGACCAAGGTCGCGTTCCCAGCGCTCCACCAGAAACGATGGGTGCGAGGTTTGCTTGCCGACAGGCCAACTGTCGCGATCAGACAATAAAGCATCCTTTTCCCGGCAACTCCTTCGCAGCACCGCATTCACCAGCCCACCGGAATTCCATGCCAGCGACACGGTTTCATTGACGGCTGCATGCTCCGCCACACCAAGGATCAAAAGCTGGCACAACCCCAGGCGAAGCACCCATTTGGTTCGGTCATCCAAATGCCGACCTGACGTCAGTCCATTGATCCAGCGATCCAAACAGCCCAGATTCCGAAGCGTCGTCAAAACCATGTCTCGCAAAAAGGCATGGTCGGCACCCGAAAGCTCCTCGTTTCGACAGGCGTGCTCGATCAAATCCGCCGCATAGCCACGGTCGCGCCCCCAATCAAGCAGGACATCACAGGCAACCCGCCGCGCCGGGGAAACGGCCTGAGTTTGGCGACGACGCCCACCGCTCATCTTCATGCTTCAGGAGTTGGCCCGGCTGGAATCCCGCGACCAATCCCGCGATATTGGAAGCCGCACTGCCTTGCGGCCACTGAATCAATCAGATTCCGCCCGTCAAAAATCAGCGGCGTCCTCATCTTCTCCCGCAACTCACTCAAATTCACCGACGCAAATTCGGGCCACTCCGTCGCGACGATCAGTGCTTCAGCGTCATGGGCCGCATCCAAGGGAGAGTCCGCAAACCGCACCTTTTCCGCAAAGCCAAGCTCGCGGGCTTTTTCCATCGCCTTCGGGTCAAACACGGCCACCTCGGCACCTTCTTCGACCAGTTTCTCCACCAGGGAGATCGCAACGGACGAACGTACATCGTCCGTGTGAGGTTTGAAACTCAAGCCCCAGACAGCAATGCGCTTCTCCTTCAGCACCCACAGAGCCTCACGAACGGCCGTCAAAAATCGCTCAAGCTGGAAGGCATTGATTTTCTGGACCTCCTTCAACAACTCGAACGGCACCCCCAGTTGATCGCTGATCGCGATAAACGCCGCGATGTCTTTCGGGAAACAGGAACCACCATAACCCAGGCCGGCATTGAGGAACTGCATCCCAATTCGGCGATCCATTCCAATGCCTTCGACCACCTTCAGCACATCGGCTCCACTGGCTTCACAAATGGCGGACAGCGCATTGGCGTAAGAGATCTTCAGCGCCAAAAAGCTATTGGCCGCGTGCTTGATCAGTTCTGCGCTGTTGATGTCCGTGACCAGCACCGGAGCCACAAACGGTTCATACACTTTTTGCATCACCGCCAGCGCACGATCACTGTTCCCGCCAATGACAATCCGATCAGGCTTCATCAGATCGGCCACCGCGCTGCCCTCCCGCAGGAACTCCGGATTGCTCACCACATCAAACTCGACACCGGGTTTGGCGTAGCGACGGATCGTCTGGCCGACTCGTTCCCCCGTCTTCACGGGCACCGTGCTCTTGTCCACAATGACCCGGTAGCTCTTGAGATGCTCCGCAATTTCCCGGGACACCTTCTCCATGAAGCTTAGATCCACACTGCCGTCGTCTTGCGGAGGCGTCGGCACCGCAATGAACAGAACCTCGCCATGCTCCACCCCCTCCTCGGTACTCGTGGTGAATTTCAGGCGCCCCGCCGCCACGTTCTTTTTCACCAACTCTTCCAGACCGGGCTCAAAGATGGGGATCTGTCCCGCGAGGAGGGTTTCCACCTTCTTCGGGTTGTTGTCCACACACATCACTTGATGGCCAACTTCGGCAAAACATGCCCCAGTCGTCAATCCTACGTACCCAGATCCAATGATTGTCAGCTTCATGTTTCAATTTCTCCCCATCATTTGATCGAGGAGAGACAGAACCATAGAAGCGTCCAGAAAGTTCTCAAATGAACAACTTGTCGAAACGCTGTTTCCTCAGGAACTCCACCCGATTGCGCTTATTGCGTTCCACCCCGTCCCGTGGGGTTGGGGTCGATGTCGAGCGGCAGGCTCAGCCTTGGGAAGTCCTTCAGCGTGAGAGACAGCAAAATCCCGAAGTCCTGCAAGCCATTGCGATTGTCGCGAATCATCGTTCCAAGCGAAGCGACCCAACTGCTCAGATCCCTTGAAACGCTGTAACTCTGGAACTCCATGGTACCGTCGTCAGCCTCAAAGATATGGTTCATCGACAACCCCCAGTTGTCGGTCAGGCGAGCGTACACCCGGGAAAAGACCAAGCTGCTGTCGGCAAAGGTCGGGTGGTCAGATACATATTGGTGGCCGAGAGTGAACCAAAGATCCCGTCTGGGCATGAACGTAACCCCATGGTTGATCTCGGTAAAACTCCCCACGGCCCCGGTCAGCGGAATCTGCGTGTCCGACCACAGAGACATCCACGGCACTGGATTCCAGAACAACTCGTTGTAGAGATTGGAAATATTCCGCGAAAACTCTGGGTCCTGCGCGAACACGTCCACATACGTATTGAGCCCAGCCCACGCAAATGTCTGGGTGTCCGACGCATTCGCATAACCATAGCCACCATCGCTTTGGGTCTGATAATCCCGTCGCGTCTGAAGAATGTTTCTCATCCCAAGACGGGCGACATTCCAAGACCTCATGTCATCCACGGCCGTGAAAAAGGCGGGATCGATCGAACGAGGACGAGTCGTGGGCGAAAGCCGGTCGACCGAGGGGAAGTTCGACGGCTGATTGGACTCAAGGTACGAATAATTGACGTATGGCTGTACCACATGCCGAAGGCCGTCCAAACCAAGCCGGTCCGAATGAATATCCGACCACGAGCGGCTGAACTTGGTGGAGGCATCCAATCCAAAATGGGCAATGCCACGCGTTCGGTTGTTGAAGGTCGTCAGGCGGCCCTCCACGTTTTGGTAGTGGGTGAAACCAAGTCCCACACGGGGCACCACGTTCAACCAGCCCCATAGCTTTTTCGGAAACAGCAGCTCTTGATAGGTATGCACCCGGCCAAAACTGGGCTCATCCGCACGGCGTGAAATCGCGGTGAGTCCTGCCGCAGCCAACACGGGCCCCGGCGTTCCCGCAGGCAGTCCCGTCAAAGCCAAGAAGCTGGCCGTATCCGCCGCATTCAATGGCAAAGCGCCTGCCGCACGGCCCAAGCGACGAAGCTCATTCGCTTCAACATCGCTGAGATTGTCCGAATAGATGCCCGCGGAAATCGTTCCCTGATGGAACACCTTGGATCCGAAGACGGGTCTCCGCGTGAAGTCCACAGAGATCTCTGGAAGCCTCTCACCCACCCGATAAAAGTTGTTGAGGCTGAATCGCGTCATCAACGTGGCCACATACCGGGGGTCGGTATGGACCAACGAGATCTGATTGTCAGGCTCCCGGTCCGTCCGAAAGTCTTGGAAGAAGAAATCCTCGTAAAAATGGACATCACTGACCCGGTTGATATCGAAGTCCAGATACCAAGTGCTCGCCTCAGGTCCAGGCAGGTAAATCCGATGTTGGAAGTTGATGCGAAATCGATTTTCTCCCACGGGCACTCGAATCCCGCCGGCCCGAGTCTGCGAGGAATCAATATCCCGGGCGTAGTAGAAACTCAGCCCCTTCATGTTGCGGCGATTCTCCTCGTGGCGAAGGGAGAGAAAGTCGGCGCCAACGGCCACCCCGCGGGCACTCCGCAAATCCAAATGATAGGTCGCCAACGTGTGATCCCCATGGATGACGCCATACCGATTGAGAAGAAAGGCTCCCCAGCCACTGGTCGCACCCGGCGTGAACCGATAGCCGAGCTCAGCCCGAAGCGGCTGCGAGATGTAGGGCAGGTAGAATACCGGAGTGTCTCCGACGAACACGGTCACCTTTTTCATCACGATCCGGTCGTCGGGATAGATCGTCAGCTCTCGCGCCCTCAGACGATACGCCGGGTCTGCGGAATCGTGGGTGGTAAAGATGGTGTCCTGCCCGTCCACCCGGTCAATCATTCGCGTCTCGGTTTCGAAATCGTCGGTCTCATAGAAGAACGTACCGGTCTCAAACGGCATGCTGCTGCGAACGAGGTGACCACTGAGCTCACCATTGTTGGTGTTGTAGATCAAGTAGTCGCCTTTGTAGGTCACCCCAGCCTTCCACACAGTGACGTCTTCGCGGGCAATCACCTCGCCTGTGTTCGCGTTGTACTCAGCCCGGCCACACAGGATCTCCACATCTCCGTACCGGATCCGAACGTCTCCGCTGGCGGTCGCAAGTCCCAACTCGGGATTGAAAGACGTCTCCATCCCTTCGATGTCCAAATTACTCGTCAACGAGTCCACGATGGACTGCGAACTGGCGAGGACCGGGCACAGAAGAACAGCACCCATCAAGGCCACTCGGAGTCGAAAGAAGAACATACAGCCAGAAAAATGGAAATTTGGAAGCGGAGCAGACCGCCCGTCGAGAGGCTATGAAATAGGCCAGCCCCCTTCCAGTGACAAGAAAAACGGTGAAGTTTTTACCCGCTGCGGATCCCCCGGAAGGGTCGGATCAACGCTCAGAAGGGCTGGGTGGCCGATCCACCCACTTCGCCACCGGGGGCGCTTCAAAGGCCTGCATCTGGCCCAAAAGGTCCGCAATGTCACTGGATCGGAGCAGGAGATCCGCATGCTCCTGCCTGAGAAACCCTTCGTCCACGAGTTTCCCCACCCCGATCATCAGCCAATCGAAAAAATCCGCGACGTTCCAGATTCCGACAGGCTTGTCGTGGAACGACAGTTGGAGCCAAGTCCAGATCTCGAACAGTTCTTCCAGAGTTCCAACCCCGCCTGGCAAAGCGATGAAGCCGTCGCTCAGGTCCGCCATCATCTGTTTTCTTTCATGCATCGATCCCACAACTCGAAGGTCCGTCAGTCCCCGATGCCCCACCTCCTTGTCGAGCAGCGCTTGGGGAATCACCCCGATCACCTCTCCCCCAGCCGCCAGCGCCGCATCGGCCAAAACACCCATCAAGCCCACATTTCCCCCACCATAGACGAGTCCGATTCCCCGCTCAGCCAGCATCCGTCCCAGTTCACCTGCCTTTTCCTCAAACATCGGGTTGCTCCCGCTGCTTGATCCACAAAACACACACAATCGACGGAACATTCGTTGGCTCACGCCTCAGGGTGAAAGTCGCCCGTGATCTCTGCAACCCGAAACATCTGACTTCGCGGTCCAAACCTGCCCTTGCACCTTGACCTCGCCGCCGGGCGTATCCACGATAAGGGACTCTTTCCCAGAAACTGAACCAAAAAACCAAACGAACATCATGGCCCATACCCTCCCTGACCTTCCCTACGCCCACAACGCACTCGAACCGCACATCGACCAAACCACGATGGAGATCCATCATGGCCGTCACCACAACGCGTACATCACCAATCTCAACAACGCCATCGCCGGCAATGCTGACCTCGAAGGCAAGTCCATTGAGGACCTCTGTACGAACCTCGATGCAGTGCCAGAAGCCATTCGCGGAGCGGTCCGTAACAATGGCGGCGGTCACTTCAATCATAGCCTCTTCTGGACCGTCATGGGCCCCAATGCTGGCGGTGCTCCCTCGGGAAAACTCGCTGACGCCATCAGTGAAGCCTTCGGTTCCCTCGAGGCATTCAAGGAAGCTTTCGCGAAGGCTGGTGCCACGCGCTTCGGTTCCGGCTGGGCTTGGCTCGTGGTTAAAGATGGCAAGCTCGCCGTCACCTCGACTCCCAATCAGGACAATCCCCTCATGGACGGATCCGGCACCCCCATCCTCGGCTGCGATGTCTGGGAGCACGCCTACTACCTCAAGTATCAAAACAAACGTCCCGACTACATCTCCGCATGGTGGAATGTGGTGAATTGGGATGCCGTGGCCGCCAACTACGAAGCGGCGCTGGCTTAACCTTCCTTCCCCATGAACTCGAGGCGCGGCATGGTATCCCATGACCGCGCCTTTTTCTTTGGCTTGCATCCGCTCCATTTCGCCACTCCTTGAGCCACTGATCATGGTCATGATGCGCCTCCAGTGCGGGATCATTCATTCCCAAGACTTCGCCGATTTTCTCCGGCAGAAGTTTGACGCCGAGAAGGTCGACCACTTCGGAAAGATCCTCAGTCTCGACTACGTCCGCATGTCGGAGGGGGCGAACGCGGGCAACTCTTGGTGGCAACTCAGCTGGATCTCCGAGTTCAACGCTCCCATCAATCAGCGACACTCCATTGGCGGCGTCGAAGTGTTCATTCACCGCCAGAGCCGCAACGGCCTCAAAAACCGCCTCCTCCACTATGCAGACGGTCAGGTGATGGTCAAAAAGTAGTCAGCCTGCATGAAAAAACGGCGACCCGTTTCCGAGTCGCCGTTTTTTTGAATGGAATGATTCGATGTCTGGCGGGTGGATCAGGCTCCAGCCTTCAAGTCGTTGTACATCGCAAAGCCCTGATCGGGAGTCAGCCCCTCGTGGACCACGCCACGAACCGCCTGCATCATCGCCACTGGGGCGTCCGATTGGAAGATGTTCCGTCCCATGTCCACGCCGTTGGCGCCTTGCTCGATGGCGTTGTAGCACATCTTCAGGGCATCAAGTTCGGGCAGCTTCTTGCCACCGGCAATCACGATCGGCACCGGGCAGCAGCTTGTCACGGTGTCGAACTCAGTGTCTGTGTAGTAGCACTTCACGACGTTGGCCCCCAGTTCAGCCATGATCCGGGTGGCGAGGCGGAAATACTGGGGCGTACGTGCCATTGCACGACCAACGGCGGTCACGCCCATGACTCCGATGCCGTAACGGCTGGCGGCATCCACCAGATCCGTCAGGTTCTTCAAGGACTGGCGCTCGTAGGCACTGCCAATAAACACCTGCACCGCCAGAACGCTGGCGTTCAGACGAATGGCTTCCTCAATGTTGAGGGCTGTGCTCTCGTTGGAAAGCGGCTCAAAGCCTGGACGGCCAAGCTTGATCGCCTTGCCATCGTATTCGCCTTCGAGTTCTTCAAACTGGCTGACCATCGAGGTGCCACCGCTGGCACGAAGAGCGATGGCTTTCGTGGTGGAAGCAGGAATGACACTGCGCTGGATGCCGCGAGTCAGCATGAGACAGTCCGCGTAGGGGGCCAAGGGAAGGATGGTCTGGTCCACGCGCTCCAGGCCCGTGGTGGGACCTTGGAAATATCCGTGGTCAAAGGCCAGCATCACGGTGCGTCCATCTTTCGGATTGAAGACGCGGCTGAGGCGGTTCTTGAGGCCCCAGTCATACTGATGGGCACCCTTGAGGAAAAAGCCCGGGGCTTCCTGTGGGACGTCGGTGAAGTATTCCTTCTCTTTCTTGTCAGCGGCGCTGGTGGAGATATCTGCCATGGTAGTTGTCTAGTCGGTTGAGGTTGTGTGAATGGGAATGAGTATTGTTAGGCGGCGATGTAGTCGTTCATCGTGTCGATGATCACCGTGACGGACATCGCACCTGCATCCGGGAAGCCGATGCAGCCGTCTCCGAGTGTCTTGGCACGGCCAAACTTCGCAACGAGCGCCTTGCTGGCTTCGAGACCCGCTTGAGCAGCAGCCGCCACCGCAGCGGCAGCGGCAGGAAGTTCTTGGTCCGCCACTTCAGCGGCCTTTTCGGCAGCAGGTTGCATGGCATCCACCACGGTCTTGTCGCCCACGGCGGCACCACCGCGCTGTTTCACGCCATCGACGCCCGCTTGAAGAAACGCGGCCAGTCCAGCAGCGTCAAAGGTCTCTTTGCCCGCCAGGGCCTTGCCGCCATTGCGGAAATAGGTCCCAAAAATCGCCCCCGATGCGCCGCCCATGCTGCTCATCATCGCCATGCCCACGGAGGAAAAGGCCTTCTCAATCGATTCTGGATCCGCCGAATTCAGCTTCTCCTTCGCGGCGGTCATGCCCCGCTGCATTCCCAGACCGTGGTCGCCGTCGCCCAGATTTCGGTCCGCTTCCGACAATTTCGGCTCAGCAGCGATGATGGCATCGGCCACTTGGAGCAGCATTTCTTTGACTTGGTCTTTCGAGAGTGAGGTCTTGGCCATGGTGGGCCGGAAGTCTGAAAGGTTGTGCGCGGCAAGTCAATAACCAAGGTGTACCCATCCTTGGCTGAATCCGACACAGCCGGCAGAGGCGTCGCGCCAAGCGTCTCGAACCCCCACAATCCCGCAAACACGTTCTCCCTGAGACGATCACGACCACCGGGAGAACTCTGGCTTGCCGATTCAGGTTACAGCTTCGTGTACCCCACGCTCTCGCATGGCATGTCCCAGAGCTTCTTCAGTTCGTCGTCCAGTTTGGTCACACTGAAGGAGACTCCGGCCATCTCCTGACAGGTCACGATGCTGTCGACGATGGTCTGATGGATCTTGATTCCCTTCGCTTCCAGAATGGGCTTCGCAGCACGCAAAATGATCAAGAGCTCCATCATGTGGGTGGAACCCAAACTGTTCACAAAGAACACGATTTCGTCTCCCGCATTGAGTTCAAGGTCATCGCCAAAAATCACGTCCAACATCTTCGGAGCCAGCTCATCCGCGGTGCACATCGGGATCAGACCCACGCCTTTTTCACCGTGAATCCCCATCCCCAGACCGATCACGTCATCCGCCAGCTCAAAGGTCGGGGCACCCGTGGCAGGAATGGAACCCGGCTTGGTCGCGACACCGACCGACCGTGTCATGTCGACCGCTTTCTGAGCAATCCGGGCCAATTCGTCGAGGCTGTCGACCGTCTGGGCGGCCGCACCTGCAAGCTTCGTGATTGGCACCAAGCCGGCCACGCCCCGGCGGTTGTGTTTCTGATCCATCGGAGCCGAAGCCACGTCATCGTTGATGATCACTGTCTTGACCTGAATGCCCTCTTCCTCGGCCAACTCCGCACCGATGTCGAAGTTCATCACGTCACCCGCATAGTTGCCGTAGAGATACAGAACGCCCTTGCCACGATCGACGGCCTGAGTGGCCTCGAGCACGATGTCGGGAGGCGGGGCCGCAAAAATCTCTCCCACGGCCGCACCATCCGCCATGCCCTTGCCGATCAATCCGTGATAGATCGGTTCGTGGCCGGCACCGCCACCCACCAAGAGCGCAGGGGCATCCGGACGAAGATCGTTCATCACAATGGAGCGTGTGCCCACGCGCTTCGCCTTGCCATCATAGGCCATGACAAGTCCCTCGAAGAGTTCGTCGGCGCAGGCGTTGGGATCGTTGATGATTTTCTTGGCTGTGTTGGTGCTCATGGTCGGAAAAGACAAATAAAACGTGAGCTGCAAGTTCTAGCGGGAGCACTGCGAACTGTCAAAGCACGAATCCTTCATCGGCCCGTCATCGACGAATCTGGAAGTTCAAAGGCATTTTCGATCACATTGAACTCGGGCGGGGCCCCGGAGATCAACAGCACTTCCACGATGTCGAAGCGGGAGCGGATCTTTGGGTTCCCCAAGAGTCGCAGCCACTCCAACCCTCCCCGACGGATCAGCCGCTGCTTGTCTCGCGTCACGGCATCGGCAGGCCTTCCAAAGGCGGTGCTGGTTCGCGTCTTCACCTCCACAAAGGTCAGCACCTGCCCGTGCCGGGCCACGATGTCCACCTCTCCCCGAAAGGGTCCCCGAAAATTTCGATACAACACCTTTCTGCCACGCGTCCTCAACCACTCCGCAGCCAGACGCTCTCCCAGCCGCCCAATCTCACCCCGGCTCAGCCGCTGCCCCAGCACCTCAAGATTGACCGGGCGATGCAACCCGAACGTCACCCAGATCACCCACGCGCGGACCCGCTTCGCCCAATATGACCTCGTGAAGATCCTCATTCCGACTGCCTCCGACCCAGGCTAAAGAGCCAATTCCAATTGCGCGACCGGAGCGAAGGATCGGCGATGCTCCGGACATGGACCAAACTCGCGGAGCGCCGCGAGATGTTTCGCTGTCCCGTAACCCTTGTGAGCCTCAAAGCCGTACTGAGGATACGTCTCCGCCAACTGCCTCATGTAGCGGTCTCGCGTCACCTTGGCGATGATGCTGGCGGCGGCGATGGAAAAACTCAGGCTGTCCCCCTTCACCAACGCCACCTGATGAATCGGAAAATCCCGGACCGGCTTTCCGTCGATCAATGCCGCGCCCGCTTTGAGTCGAAGCCCAAGCACCGCTCTCCGCATCCCCAACCAAGTCGCCTGAAGGATGTTGATCTCGTCGATCTCTCCGGCACTCACCATCTCACTGTGCCAGCAAATTCGCGGATCGTTGACGATCTCCTCAAACAGAACCTCGCGCTTCGCTTCCGAGACCTGTTTCGAGTCATTCAAAAGATCGTGCTGAAAATCTTGGGGCAAAATCACCGCCGCCACACTCACTGGCCCAGCCAAAGGACCGCGTCCCGCTTCATCCACGCCTGCCACACTTTCGTAGCCGGCCTCCCACAAAACGCGCTCATGGTCCATGGTTGGCATGACTCGGCTAGTTCGACAGTTCCTTCGCCGCAATCACTTCCGGCGCACGTTTCCTTGCGGTGATGTAAACCGGCGACCTCTGCCGATCAAACGGATGCCGGTCGATCGGCAACTCCGTGTTGGCCGCGTGAAAATGCCACGGCCCCTTGGTGGTGCGGATCGAGTACTGCAATGCCCTCCCTCCGTCCATCAGCGTCGCATGCTGGATGTCCAGCTTCTGGGCAACCGCAGCCACCTCGGCCACATTCATCAATCCACCATCACCTGACAGCACAAACATGATCGCCCCATCCTTCCTCATGCCCGCCAAAGACCGGTAGGACAGTTGCGATCCATTGAAGTGCTCATCCGGCTTCTGCTCCACGTAGGAAAACACGGTGTGATTCTTCATCACCGACGGATACACCTGCACCCCCTCGGTGATGCGACCGGGAGCCTCGTCGAGGAGCGACTTCGGCCCCGCAAACGGCTTCCCTTCGCTCACAAAGAAACACCCACTCCAATCGCCAAACGATTGATTGACCTCCCGACCCTCGTGAATGACCCAGCCCATGGGCTTGCCGCCGGGATAGCGGAAATTGGCATTGATCGCGAACCATGCGTTCTCCTCCCTCAGACGCTCCTTGGCCGTTGTCACCTCAAAATCATCTCGGTAGCTCACGGAAAAATCAAAGGTCTCGGGCCGGATCGTCACGACGTTGACCTCCGCTCCAAAGAGGGCCTGCGCCGCGTCACCCGCCATTCCAGCACCTCGACGAACGCGAAAGCTCGACCACAGCAGATCCGTCTCCGCATGGCGTTTCTTCATCGCTGCCCGCAGTTCCTCCCTCGAAACATCGATCAGCACCCGCCACTCTCCGGACTCCAACCGGACTTGCAACGGCTGCCGCGAGTCCTTCACCAGCCGCGCCACCACGTTGCTGTTCAGGTTGAGAAAAACCTCGGCCGACACGTAGGCGATCACCACCGCGACAAGAACCACAGTGATCAAAATCCGCAAACATCCGCCGAGCCTCGATCCAGCCATACAATTTTCGGCGTCAGAATGTAGTCTCCACGCCATTGTTCAAGCCCCAACCCGCCTCTTTCGCCCATCAATCCCACGGATGCTGACACAAGGGCCTTCCCCGGTTGCTGCACAAAGCCAAGTCGAGGCCACGATGCCCGGCCCTGTCACCGCGGACTTCACCCCTGCGGTCGATCATTGGAGCCCTATTTTCCTAACAGCATCAGGACTCCGGCACCGATGGCGAGCAGTGGCACAACGATGCCAGCTTGGCCGAGATCGAACCCGAAGGCACCGCTGAGACCGACGAGGATGAGATAGATGGAAAGCAGAATGCGACCGAGGTTGCTGGGCATTTTCATATGAAGGTGGGATGAAGGGTCGGGATCGTTCAGGCTTTTCTTTTGTCCGCGATCAGCAGCACAATTCCGCCCACGAGGGCGATGCCTCCGACAATGGGAGGAATGGGAAACGAGTGGGTCTTCTCCGCTGTGATGTGGATCGGTCCCAAATCAACGGCGTCCTCTCTGGTGGTGTACGTGAAGCCTTGATACGCGATGGCGACGATGCCCAAAGCGATAAGCAGAATGGCGGCGATGAACAGTGGTTTCATGGATAAGATGGTTGTGGATTTCAAAAGTCAGTTGAGCCAGACCGTCCCGAACCCGTGAGCCCGCTCGGCTCTGGGAGCGACAAGAAAGGGGGGATGGTTGACGCGGTTCAGTGGGGCTTTTTGCTCTCTTTTCGGAGTGGTCACTTCGACCATGCACCCTTTGGAGGTGGCGAAACAACAGGTACGGACAGCTAGCAGGTTAGAGCACCCGGCGGCCTTGAATGATGCGCAGCAGGATGAAGATGACTGCAACAACCAATAGGACGTGGATGAAGCCACCCAGGGTATAGCTGGTCACGAGACCGAGGAGCCACAGGATGATAAGTACGACAGCGATGATTTGGAGCATGATAGGAAGTCCTTTGAATTGAATGGGATAGGAAAAACGACCGATCGACGGGTTGATCGGCCGACTGGCGAGAGCCCCCTGACGAGCTGTTTCGCAGGGAGTACGGGCCAACGCTTACCGCGCAGCGCGTTCGATGTGTTCGCCCGCATGTTCGACGTCTCGGCCAAAGCCACGGAAGGTGTTGCAGCTGGTGGCACCGAGGGTGCAAAGCGCGGAGGCCAGAAGGAGGAGAAGGAGGCGGGTCTGTTTTGTTTTCATGTGTTTGTGGGTTGGGTGTGAACTGAGGTTGAGATTCATTGGGCGAGCGCAGCGCGGTATTCCTTGATGGCCTTTTCAACCGCTTCGCGGCTCTCACCGGTACGCTTCTGGATACGCCCGAGCAGTTCGTCCTGCTTGCCGTCGATCAATTGGAGGTCGTCGTCTGTGAGCTTGGCCCACTTCTGTTTGAGGTTGCCCTTGATGATGTTCCAGTCGCCCTTGATTTCGAGAGTTGTCATAGGACGTGATTATCTTCCATGGCGTTGGACATCGCCATGGGGTGTAACCCTACTTCACCGGGGTGGGGTGACCTGCTTGAGGCCTTCGGCGGTAAAATCGGCGTCGGTGAAGGTGACGTCGTGCTTGAGCTTGGAACCATCCAGTTCGGTAGATGACCCACTTTGCGGATTCGTCACGGTCAGGCCCGTGGGAACGTGCCGTCCAATGTCGTCAGTCACGATCCGGTCGGAGTCGATGCGACGCATCACCTGGCCGGCGGCGTCGTACTTCTCGATGCGCAGCGGCACGACGCGGCGCACATCCACCCAGGTGCGAACAACGGAATAGCTTGAGCGTTGGCCGATGCCGGGTCGGGATTCGAGGATCTGGCAGCTCACACGGTTCACAACTCCAGCGCCAATGATGGCCTGCTGCCCCCATGCGAAGAAATTTTCGAGCACATCGGCGTGGGAAACATCACTGCCAAACAAGGTGCCCTTCATGTCGAGTTGGTTCAGGGTGGCGGGTGGCACAAACAGCGTGCCGGTAGCGGGTTGGCTACCGGCCTGGCGCAGCAGCACGGATTCGCCGAGGCGCTCTTGGGGCCAGAGGATTTGATAAACGACCTCGGTGGCAGCGGCGGTTCGGCGTTGTTTGATCTGGAGTTGGAGCGTGACTCCCTGCGACTCCATTTTCAGCCGAACGTAGGAAGAGCCATCCTGCTGCGCGGCACTGAGCTTGGTGGCGAGTTCATCTGCTGTATCTTCGGCATTTGAAGAGGAGACGAGCAGGACGAACGCGAGGAATGCGGGGAGAGTTTTCATGTAAATCGGGGTCTAGCCTTGAAGCGCCAAGGCCGGAGTGATGCGGGAGCTGCGCCAGGCGGGATAGAGGCCGCTCATCACACCCACGACGATGGCGATGACGATGGACATGAGCAGCAGTCCGATACCGAGGTCCGGCTCCAGCAGGCCGCGGATGGCTTCGGTCTTTTGCAGTAGCTTGATGCCGCTGACACCGATCAACACGCCTGCAACGCCGCCAAGGAAGCCGAGCAACGCCGACTCCCACAGCACCATGCGGACGATGCGGCTGGGTTTCCAGCCGAGCGCCAGCAGCACGCGGGCGCCAGGTGGGATG
>CAXBNA010000085.1:0-23179 GCA_963976915.1 uncultured Verrucomicrobiales bacterium | reverse complement strand
CCTCCCGGCCAACGCCCCCTCACCCCCTCACCTCCTCCCCTCCGGGCTCACAGAGCCCAGCTACAGCACGCCCTCGGCTGCCCCCCCTCTCTGAGTGAGTGTGAGTGTGAGTGGAATCGGGATTTGCCATCCCAGCCTTCCCACCGCCATAGTTGCGCATGCGCTACCAACCGCTGCCATCCGAACTCTTCGTCGAAAACCGTCGTCGCCTGAGCGCGAAACTCCCGCCGGGCTCTGCCGTCATCGTCAACGCGAACGACCTGCCGCCGACGAATGCCGACGGCACCACCACCTTCATTCAGAACAGCGACCTCTACTACCTCAGCGGCGTCGATCAGGAAGAAACCCTGCTCATTCTCTTTCCCGATGCGCCCGACCCGAAGCATCGCGAGATGCTTTTCCTCAAGGAGACCTCCGAGCACATCGCCATCTGGGAAGGTCAAAAACTCACCAAGGAACTGGCGCGGGAACTCACGGAGATTCAGCAGGTCCATTGGCTGACGGAATTCGACATGCTTTTCCGCGGGGTGATGTGCCAGGCCGGCCCCGTCTTCCTCAACACGAACGAACATCCACGCGCCGTCATTGAGACCGACTCCCGTGAACGCCGCTTCATCCGCCGCTGCAAGAGCGAGTATCCGCTGCACGACTATCGCCGCCTCGCGCCCCTGATGCACGAGTTGCGGATCATCAAAAGCCCCCACGAGGTCACGGCCATCCAAGAAGCCTGTCGCATCACGGGAGATGGGTTTCGGCGCCTCCTGTCCTTCGTCAAACCGGGGGTGATGGAGTATGAGGTCGAGGCCGAGCTCGCCCACGAGTTCATCCGCCAGCGCTCACGAGGCTTTGCGTACATGCCCATCATCGCCTCCGGCGGCAACGCCTGCGCGCTCCACTACCTCACCAACGACGCTCCCTGCAAGGACGGCGATCTCCTCCTGCTCGACATCGCGGCCAACTACGCCAACTACAATTCCGACCTCACCCGCACCATCCCGGTCAATGGCCGGTACACGGAGCGCCAGCGTGCGGTCTACAATGCGGTGCTCCGCGTCTTCCGCACCTGCTGCGACATGCTGCGCCCGGGTGTGATCATCCGCGAGTACCAGGAGGAAGTCGGGCGCCTCATGGAGTCCGAACTCATCGGCCTGGGCCTGATCGACGCGGCGGCAGTGAAGAACCAAGATCCGGAAAAACCGCTCTACAAAAAGTACTTCATGCACGGCACCTCCCACCATCTTGGGCTGGATGTCCACGACGTCGGCGCGACTTGGAAGCCCATTGAGCCCGGCATGGTCTTCACCGTCGAGCCCGGCATCTACATCCGCGAAGAAGGCATCGGCGTCCGTCTTGAAAACGACATTGTCATCGGCAGCGATGGGAACATCGACCTCATGGCCGACATTCCCATCGAAGCGGATGAGATTGAGTCGTTGATGAACTGACCGCGCTTACGCTTTCTCAAAGACGATTTTCCCGTCCTTCATGTCCACGTTGATCTGGTCGTCGGGCTTGAAGTTGCCCTCGAGCACCGACATGCTCAGCGGGTCGAGCAGGTGCCTCTGGATCGCACGCTTGAGCGGCCGTGCGCCATACACCGGATCATAGCCCTGATCGGCAAGGAAACGGATGGCGGCCTCGCTGAGTTCCAGTTGGATCCCCTGCTTTGCCAAACGATCCGCGACCCGGCGGAGTTGAATCTTGACGATCTTGTCGAGCTCACTCGCATCGAGCCGGTCAAAGATGACGACTTCATCGATTCGATTGAGGAATTCAGGACGGAAGAACTCCTTCAGCGATTCACGAACCAACGCGTCACGCTGCTCCGGATTCGACTCCTCGCTGATGGCCTGTGAGCCGATGTTGCTCGTCATGATCAGCACCGTGTTTTTGAAGTCCACCGTGCGACCCTGACCGTCCGTGATCCGGCCGTCATCCAGCACCTGCAGGAGGGAGTTGAAGACATCCGGATGCGCCTTTTCGACCTCGTCAAAAAGCACCACGCTGTAGGGCCTCCGGCGGACCGCCTCGGTCAACTGGCCACCCTCATCATAACCGACGTATCCCGGAGGAGCGCCAATCAAGCGACTGACGCTGTGCTTCTCCATGTACTCGCTCATGTCGATCCGAGTCATGGCATTCTCATCATCGAAGAGGAACTCGGCCAGGGCCTTGCACAGCTCCGTTTTCCCGACGCCAGTCGGCCCCAAGAACAGGAAGCTCCCGATGGGGCGATTCTCATCCTGAATGCCTGCGCGAGCGCGGCGAACGGCGTTGGAGACCGCGGAGATGGCGGCCTTTTGACCGATCACCCGGTCGCCCAGACCCTCTTCCATCCGGATGAGCTTGGCGCGCTCACCCTCCTGCAGTCGCGACACCGGCACCCCGGTCCACGACGACACCACTTTCGCAATGTCTTCCTCCGTCACCTCTTCGCGAAGCAGCGTCGGTTTGGAACCGGCTTCGACGTTGTCATGAGCCACCGCAAACTCAGCGAGCTTCTTCTCCAACTCAGGAATGCTTCCATACTGGATCTCCCCTGCCCGCCCGAAGTCGCCCTGGCGCTGGGCCTGCTCCAACTCGGTCCGGAGGTGGTCGATCTCCTCCTTGATCTTGCGGCTCGCGTCCACGGACTCCTTCTCCTTCATCCATTGAGCCTTCAGTCCCCCAGAAGTCTCCTTCAGGTCCGCGATCTCTTTTTCGATCTTCTCCAGGCGCGCCATGGAGCCCGCGTCCTTTTCCTTCTTCAGAACCTGCCGCTCCATTTCGAGCTGCATGATCTCGCGCTCGATCACATCGATCTCGGTCGGCATCGAATCGAGCTCGATCTTGATCCGGCTCGCAGCCTCGTCCATGAGGTCGATGGCCTTGTCCGGCAGGAAGCGGTCGGTGATGTAGCGATTGGAAAGCGTGGCGGCCGCCACAATGGCTCCGTCCTGAATGCGCACCCCGTGGTGCACCTCGTAGCGTTCCTTCAAGCCGCGCAGAATGGCGATGGTGTCTTCCACCGATGGTTCGCCGACAAGGACCGGCTGGAAACGACGCTCCAAGGCGGGGTCCTTCTCGATGTGCTTCCGATACTCATCCAGAGTGGTCGCACCGATGCAGCGCAGTTCCCCGCGGGCCAACTGAGGCTTGAGCAGGTTGCCCGCATCCATCGCTCCCTCCGCCTTGCCCGCACCAACGATGGTGTGAAGCTCATCGATGAAGAGGATGATCTCCCCCTCGCTGGAGGTGACTTCCTTCAAGAACGCCTTCAGGCGTTCCTCGAACTCGCCACGGAATTTCGCACCGGCCATCATGCCGCCGAGGTCCATGGAAATCAGACGTTTGTTCTTGAGTGAATCCGGTACGTCCCCAGCCACGATCCGTCGGGCCATGCCCTCCGCGATGGCCGTCTTCCCGACGCCAGGCTCACCAATCAGCACCGGGTTGTTTTTGCTCCGGCGGCTCAGCACCTGCATCACGCGTCGAATCTCCTCATCGCGTCCAATCACGGGGTCAATCTTCCCCTTCCTCGCCAACGCGGTCAGATCGGTACCGTATTTCTCCAGGGTCTGGTATTTCCCTTCCGGGTCTTGATCCGTCACTCGCTGCGATCCACGCACCTCAGTCATCGCCTTCAAAAGGCCGTCGTGCGTCAAACCTGCCTCACGCAGCAGGTCGGCGATCTCCGTCTTGGCCTTGAGGATGGCCAGCAGCACATGCTCGACCGAGAGGAAGTCGTCCTTCAGCTTCTTTTGCTCGTCTTCCGCCTTCGACATCACGTCGCGAAGCTCGCCCGAAAGGTAGAGCTGTCCCGTCGCACCGGAAACTTTGGGCTGGCGGGATAAATGGCTCTCAAGCCCCGCAATCAGTGCCTTGATCTTCCCCGAGTCCGGCACCGCACGCTCGAGCAGGGAAACGGCAATGCCTCCCTCCTGAGCGAGAAGCGCGCTCAGCAGGTGTGCCGCCTTGACCTCTTGCTGCCCGTGGCGGGTCGCCACCGACTGGGAGGCATTGAAGGCCTCTTGGAGTTTAAGTGTGAATTTTTCAGGGTTCATATACCAACCTACTACGCCCAAATCATGCCAAACCACCCAACTATGGCCCAAGTGTTTGTTTTTCAGTCATTTACAGCACAATGACACCCTTCCAAGCAGGCTTCGAAGGAGCCTGTTTGACTCCTTTTGG
Organism: uncultured Verrucomicrobiales bacterium; assembly: GCA_963976915.1. Classification (GTDB taxonomy): domain Bacteria; phylum Verrucomicrobiota; class Verrucomicrobiia; order Verrucomicrobiales; family Verrucomicrobiaceae; genus CAXBNA01. The sequence continues at coordinate 19,006 of CAXBNA010000085.1, read as the reverse complement.
GGATAGGCTGCGCCAACCGTTCTCATTGAGTAGAGCCGATTAGGCTCACCCGTATCCGACAGATGCCCCTCACAATCCCGCTTGTTGAGGCGCCGTTTTTCGGGCTTCCTTGCTCCCACACCCCGGCTATCGTCCGCACGGCCCCCAATGACCCTTTCACTCTTTGCCTCCATCATCATCGAGGTCTGCTTGCCAATCTTTGCTGTGGTCGGCATGGGCTGGGTCCTGGACCGTCGCTTCAATCTGAGCCTGGAGACCCTCGTGAAGGTCAACCTCTACCTTCTGGTCCCCAGCTTCATTTTTGTGAGACTGATGAGCACACCGATGGCCGGGGGCGAATCCCTCAAAATCATTGCGGCGGCATTCTCGGTGGTTCTCCTCTGTGGAACGCTCGCGCTCACGGTCGCCCGATTCACCCGGATGACCCTGCCCGCCAAGAAGTCGCTCGCACTGGCTTCCATGTTCGGAAACTGCGGCAACTTTGGCATCCCGCTGGTGACCCTTGCGTTTGGCCCCGAAGGCGCCGCCGTCCAAGTCTATGCCCTGGTCACCATGAACGTCAGCACCTTCACCGTGGGACTCCTGCTGGCCAGCAGTGACGAATCCCACGGCGGCAATCACTGGAAGGCCCTGTCAGCCACCCTCCGACAGCCAACCATCTACGCGGTCCTTTGCGCGGTCGGCTGCAAGTCACTCGACCTCCACCCGGAAAAGCTCATCTGGCTCTGGCAACCCCTTGAAATGCAAGCCAGCGCCCTCGTCGGCATCGCCCTGCTCACGCTGGGCGTGCAGCTCTCCAAAACTCGACCAAGCCCCCTCCAAACACCCCTCCTCTCCGCTCTGGGCATTCGCCTCATCGCAGCCCCCCTCCTCATGCTGGCCGTCACCACCGCCTTCCAGTTCAGCCCCCTGACTTCCGCCGTCCTGATCCTCACTGCAGGAGCCCCAACCGCAGTCAACACCGCCCTCCTCGCTCACGAATTCAAAGGGGACGCCAGCTTCGCCACCGCAAGCGTCTACTACAGCACCCTCCTTAGCCTCCTCACCACCTCGCTATCCCTCACACTGCTTCGCATCTTCCTCCTTTAGACGAAAGGACAAACCAAGGCTCCAGAGGGGTGCCAGCTGCAATCAAGACAGGAGCGACAGCGGCTGGAATGCGCCACTGGATGGAACTTAGTCTTCAAACCAAACTAATCACCAATCAAGAGCATCACGCCACAAGGCAAACCACGAGAACCCAACCGAGCCGCCTTGATTCCAGCCGTCCACCCACACGCAAACCCAGCCACAATTTGACTTAGTTTGACAACTAAACTAGATCATCCCCCATGCCCGAAACGGTTAACATTCACTACGCCAAGACCCATCTCTCCAGGCTCCTGGTCGCGGTCGCTCAGGGGGACGAGGTCATCATCGCCAAGAGCGGAACGCCCCTCGCCAAGCTGGTGTCGGTCGAGAATCAGAAACCCCGCAAGCCTGGGCGTTTTGTGGGTCAGATTCTGCACTCGGACACCGCCCTTGCCCCCATGTCGGACGGCGAACTCGATCTCTGGAGTGCCGGTCACCTCCTGGACCCCATGCGAGAATCCCCGGTCACAAAGGCAAAGGGCCAATCGACGTCCAAAGCCAAGTCCCGCACCCAGTCATGAGAGTCCTCCTCGACACCCACGCGATCCTTTGGTGGTGGACCGATCCCGACCGCTTTCGCAAGGCGACTCTGGCCAAGCTCTGTCGCACCGACACGGAGGTGTTGGTCAGCTGCGTCAGCGCCTACGAGCTCGCCTTCAAAGATCGAAGCGGACAGCTCTCCCTCCCCGGGGAACTCTTGGAAAATTTCGAAGACATCGTCCGCGAAGAGCGCTGGACCCCCCTTTCACTCAGCGCCATTCATTGCCTCGCAGCCGGCCAACTCAACTCCCCGCACAAGGATCCCTTTGATCGCCTTTTGGCTGCCCAAGCCATCACCGAGAAAGCGAGCCTCGTGACCTCGGATCCCGCCTTCGCGACCTTCAAGGGGTTGAAGCTGATGTGGTAAGCCATCATTCGCCCGATCGTCGGCATCAAGGCGGAGGCATCATGCCCGTGATGCAGCCCGCTATTGGCGCGAGACCCGCGCAAATACGCTAGGGGTTTGAACCGAAACCCCAGCGGCCTTCTTGGGCTTTGGCGCAGGTTTGTCATCGAGATTCTGATGCAACTGGGCATCCGCCACCACGGAGGCGACGCCACCCTCCGGAACCTCGCCTTTAGCGACCCAAACGAGAGCGTTGAGAACCGTTTTTCGGAAATCGTCGTTGCCCCAGTTGAGATGAAAATGGCCTCCGGTGAACCCGAAGCCTCGCCCGCCGTCCTCCCGCTCAACGGTCCACATCATCGACTCGGGCTGCCCCTTCTCGGCTTGGATATGCTCATACGGCCCCTTGGGATAGACATAGGGACCATCGCGCGTCGCATCGGAGGGTGTGGCCACAAGGATCGGGACAAAGGACGCCTTCCCGTCCTTGGCAGCGGCGATTCCAGCGCCGAAGGCTGGACGGAACCGCATGTTGAAGTACCACTCATCTTCAATGGTGAAGGGCTTCACCCCGCGAGTGACCGGATGATCGGGAAACGAATCGAAGGTCGGCTCCCAGATTGGGTTGCAGGAATACGCACCCTCGTAGTGGCCGCCCAACCATGAGAGAAACTCACTCCCCGCCTGCTCTGGCACCACCTCGACACCGTAGTGCATGCATCCGAAACCAACCCCGCGCCCGATCAACTTTTGAAGTGTCGCCAAATGATTGTCCTGGACGGCCGGATGCTTGGGCCCGCCGTCGGCATAGATCACCACGGCGTCGGCATCGGCAAAAGTCGCCTCGTCCGTGACCCAGCCCATCTCATGACGGTCGACCACCAGATCGGGAACGGATGCCAAACACTGCTCCAGAACCATCGTCCCCGCACGAAACTCATGCATGAGAGGTGGATGAGATGGCTTGCCCGCGATGAGCACGAGCTTGCGTTTCCCATCGGCCGTCTCGGCCGAAATCAAAGGGGCCAGAGCCAGAACTGCGAAAGAGATGCGGAGGAGTGATTTCATGATGCGAAAATGTGCTCGGGATACAGAGGCTCACTTCTTCTTGGTCGCGGCCGACTTCTTCCCTGACTTGGCCGCACTTGAATGGATGTCCCAGTATTCGTTGGGTTGGGTCGACTCATCCATCAGGGCCGAGAGCTTGGCGACGAGGTCCGGCTTCTCGGAAGCCAGATTGGTCTCCTCTCCGACATCCGCCTTGAGATCGTAGAGCTCAAACGTGCCTTCCCTGGGTTTGCGAATGCCCTTCCATCGGCCTTCCAGAATCACCGCCTGCGAAGGGCTGCGCTCGTGGAACTCCCAGTACAGATGCGAATGCTCCTTCTGAGCCGCCTTGTCACCCGTGAGGAGCGGCACCAGCGAAATCCCATCCGTCTTGTCCGGCATCTCTCCGCCGCTCAATTCAGCCACGGTTGGCATGATGTCGCCAAAGAAGCCCACATGACCGGAGACCTGCCCGGCCTCAATCACCCCCGGCCAGCGCGCAATGAATGGAACGCGGATGCCGCCATCCGTGAGGTCGCGCTTGATCCCGCGCACCGGACCGTTGGCATCGAAAAACTCAGGGTCATTTCCACCCTCTTTGTGCGGGCCATTGTCCGAGCTGAACATCACCAGCGTCTTCTCGTCGATCCCGTGCTTCTTCAGTCGGTCGAGCAATGCACCAATCTGCGTGTCCATCCGCGTGATCATCGCCGCCTGCCCCTTGTCGGGATTCGGCCAGTCCTTGTCCTCGTAAATGCCATAGTCCGGAACCTCCTGACCGTCTCCCAAAGCGCGCGTCCGCTCATTGTTCGCGTGAGGCACCACAAACGCCAGGTAGAGGAAGAAAGGTTCGTCCTTGTGCTGATCGACAAAGGCCACTGCCTCTTCAGCAAACAGGTCACCCGAGTACTCAACGCGTTTGGTGGCATAGCCACCCCCTTGATCGCCAACGGGCACCACCACATTCGATAGCGGCACCTTGCTCTCATTGCGCCACAGGAAGTCCGGAAAATGGTTGTGCGCGTGGTGCTGGCTGAGATAGCCGTAGAAATAGTCAAAGCCTTGCTTGTTCGGCACGCCCTCATCACCCGACATTCCCAGGCCCCATTTGCCGATCAGTCCCGTTGCATACCCGGCACCCTTCGCCACCTCTGCAACGGTCACATCCTCGGCCTTCAGCATCTGAGCCACCGGATTCGTCGATCCCGCATTTCCCCGCACTCGGGTATGCCCTGTGTGCAGCCCGGTCATCAATACGCTGCGCGATGGCGCACAAACCGTACTGCCCGCATAAAACTGCGTAAATCGCATCCCCTCGGCAGCCATTTGATCGATCCGCGGGGACTGGATTCTCCCCTGGCCATAGCATGACAAGTCGCCGTAGCCCAAATCGTCCGCGAGAATGAAGATGACGTTCGGCTTCGATGGAAGCTCCGCCTGCATCGTGGAAGCGGCGGCCAAAAAACACAGACTGAAGGCGGCGGTAAAGAAACGGTGAACCATGCGACTATCAAAGGAGCGTCGCGATGGCTTGCCAAGATCAAACTTCCCGTCCCCGCGCATGAAAAAACTCCCTGACGACCCTCCCCACCAGCAAAAACAACCGTCCGAGCTGAAATCAAAGGTGTTGAAATTCAAGAACTTCCCACACAAGCCAGAAAAATGACTGGAATAATTAACATACCTGTAATATAACGCGGTTTAAATAATCTCGTCTCCCGCTATGTCTCGCTCCTCCACCACCGCTCCAGCCGACACCGAGGGCAACGTCCTCGTCTTTGAAGATGCCCCGGAATTCCGCGAGTCCCGCGACTCCGATACGCTTCCTCCTGAGCAAGACGTCGAGTCAAAGGTACGGGCAGCCAAGGAGCACCTGCAGCAGCTTCGCCAGCAGCAGGAAGAGATCGAGAAACAGGCGCAACAGCTTGAAGAGCTCAAAAAGAAACAGGAGACCTTCGTCGCCGGAAAGCGCGAGATGTCCGACAAGCTCACCCGCTCCCTTTCCAACATCGAAGTGACGCTGGAGGAAACCCGCAAGCAGCTCGAGCACCTCACCGTGACTCGAGACAATTTCTCCCAGCACATCAATTTGATCCGGGGACTTCAACCTGAGAAATGGCAAAACGGTCACACCGACGAAGAGCTCGACCGGGCACTGTCCTTGATCGAAGACGCTTATGAAGACTACGAGCGAGGGATGCGCCGCATCGGGCAACCCAAGAAGCAGAACAAAGGTCCTGTTGGAAGCGTCGCCGCCGAAGAAGCGGACGGCAGTGTTCAAGAGCAACGCAACGTCTCCTTCACGCACAGCGCTGATGGAGACGACATCGCACTCTGGTTCCGCCGGGGATTCGCCTTCACGCTTCCTCTGATCGCCACGCTCATCGTTGGCCTGATCTTCGCCAAGTTCATGTTCTAGTTCCAATCCCCCCACCGGTTCAGCTCAACCCCAGTCCCTCCCGATCATGGCCGCCAACAAACGCATCCGCTCACGTCGCACCGCACGCACCGGCTCCGAACTGGCTCGTGAATCCCGCGCCACAGGCCCCCGAGTCATCAAGGCCCGGAAACAGGATTTAGATCGCGAAATCAACCGGCTCGAGTGCTATCTCGCCGAGGCACCAGCCAAGATGAGGCAGCAACGTCTTAGTTCCATCAACATCGTTCCGCCCATGGAACTCGACTCCCCCGCCCGAAAGAGTGGGGGCAACCGCCGGGTTCCCCTCCAACAGAAGCGCCTGCAGAACCGGCGGGTCACGATGCTGCTTCTTGAGTTGGCCGTCGTCGCCACAGGCATCACTGCAACGGCCATCTGGCTGAATCAGTGGTTCAAACTTTGGTAGGCCAGAAACGGGATCAACCCGTGGTCCGAAGTCCCGACGCCAGTGCGTTGATCGAAATCAGGAGGTCCGGGAGCAAGGCCTCCGCGTCCGCTGTCTTGCCATCCGCAGTGCGCTGCCGCCACTCGCGAAGCAAAGACACCTGCTGCCGATGAAGCTCGGTCAGCGCCTGCTCACGAATGTCCAAGGTGTACGCCAACCGCGGACGACGGTCCCGGAACGTGCCCTCAAAAATCTCCTCCATGATTTCCCGCGTGCGATGGAACTCCGCCAGAACGACATCCATGAACGACGTCCGAATCGACGCATCCTTCACCAAGGAAGCGTAGTCGAGCATGATCGACTCGTTGGCGCTCACAAGGGAGCTCTCAATGTTGGTCAGGACATAACGCAGAAACGGTGACGATTTCACGTCCGCCTTGATCTTTGCAAATCCCGCCGGGTCCTCCAGCTTCATTCGTTCCAATCCCGACCCCGATCCAAACCATCCCGGCAGATAGAACCGGTTCTGAGTCCACGAAAACACCCATGGAATGGCACGAAGATCATCCAGCGAAGCCTGACCGGTCCGTCGTGCGGGACGAGATCCGATCCTGGCATTTTCCAAGGCATCGATCGGCGTCGCCTGCCGATAGAAGTCCATGAAATTTGGAGCTTTCAGGAAACTGCGGTACGCATCACGACTCCATTCCGCCAACCGATCCACCGCCGGCCAATTGGACTCGTCCATGGCCTTCCCGTGCCGGTGCCTTGCGGTCGTGGATGCAGCGGAAGCCGTCAGCAGTTCCACGTTGTACACCGCCGAGGAAAAGTGGGCATACTTTTGAGCGATGGTTTCCCCCTGCTCCGTCATCCGCATCCGGCCCGCCAACGACCCGTCCGCCAAGGCCTCCATGAACCAATGGGTGGGGCCGGACCCTCGGCCCACCGTTCCACCCCGGCCATGGAAAAACACCGGGTCGGCTCCGTGCTTGGCCACAACGTCTGAAAGCGCTTTTTGAGCCCGATGAAGCGCCCACTGACTGGCCAGGATCCCACAGTCCTTGTTCGAATCCGAGTACCCGACCATCATCTGAAACATCGGCTTGGTCTCCCCGCCCAACCCCAGGCTTCTTTGGGAGATGGGATGGGAAAGGAAGTCGTCAACGATGCCGGGCCCATTCTCCAAGTCCCCCATGGTTTCAAACAGGGGCGTCACCGGAAGCGGGCAGCTCAGCCCCTCGTCCGTCCACTCCGCCAAGCCTGCTTCGCGCGCCAAAAGGTAAACCGCCAAAAGGTCCTCAGTCGAACGCGTCATGGACACGATCAAGGACCCCAATCCTCCACGACCGAACCGCGCCCGTTGCGCTGCCAGAACCCGATAGCAGGACAGAACGGCCTCGGCCTCCGGTCCCGCCTTCATGCCGTCAGCCAAAAACGGCCTCGGCGAAGCCAGCTCACGATCCATCAAGGCCCGCTTCTCCGCCTGCGACCAGTCGGAGAAAGAACCCGACGTCACGATCCCCGCCGTCTTGAGCAACTGAGCGAGCGCTTTCTCGTGAAAGGCCGAATTCTGCCGAACGTCCAGCGTTGCCAAGTGAAATCCGAAGGTGCGCACCTGCCGCCGAAGAGGAACCACCAGATCACGGGCAAGGCTCTGGGCTCCAACATCCTCCAGGGACTCGCCCAGCACACCAAGGTCCTCGATCAACTCCTCGGGATTCGCGTAGCCGCCCGATGCGGATGGCCCCTCCATCGCCGTGACGATCTTCGCCCGCATCAGGTAGGCCGCCTCGCGCCACGGCTCCTCCCGATTTCTCTCCATGATGTAGTCCAAATCGACGCCCGGAGCCGACTTCAACGAGGACACGAGTTTATCAATCAAACCGGCAAGACGCTCCGGCGGCGGCTGAAAGAGGGAGCTCAACGGCACATCCTGCGCCATGGCCTCCAAGGCACGACGATGCACCCGCAATGCGTTCTTTCTCAGCATCTCCAGGGACCTTTCGGTGACATCCGAAGTCACAAAAGGATGACCATCCCGGTCCCCACCGATCCACGTTCCAAAACGGATCAAGGCGCCCACCTCATCCAGTTTGAGAGGGTCCAGTCCAGCGTTCTCCCAAGCCTCCCGGAGATGAACGTGACTGCGCTTGACCGTTTCTGGAAAAATGTCGCGGAGGTAGTGAAGAGCGTTCTCCAACTCGGCCTCGATCGTTGGGCGAGTCAGATGAATCTCACCGGTGCGCCACAGGCTCTCAAGACGGTTCTCAATCTGGGCCTGCAGCCGCTTTTGCTCCCGGGGAGTGTAGGCCGCGTTCTCATGGCGATTGATCAGGCCGTAGATTTCGCGGTGCAATTCCCGCACCGTCGCCCGTTTGGCTTCGGTGGGATGCGCGGTCAAAACAGGCTCCACCTCAACGCTTTTCAAGACTTCCAACAACTCGTCTTCACTCAGGCCCAGCTGCAGCATTGCCGCCAAATTGTCCGGCCACAGTCCCTTCTCCGCCGTCGCCCCGTTCTGCTTTTCCCTCCAGCGCCTCACCTGCGCCGCAGCCCGTTCCTCGACCACATTCAGGAGTTGAAAGGCGATCGAGTAGGCCTGCCCCAAAGCGCGACTCGGGATGCTGTCGCCGCTCTTGGCCTTCTCTCCCATCCAAGGCAATTGCTCGGCAATCTCAGATTCTCCAATGCGTCGGAGGACCGTTGCAAATGCCTCCATCAAGAACTTCAATTCTTCTTCAAGAAAACGAAATCCGTCGGTCCGTAGCGAGGTTTGGGTCGTGTCAGGCATTGCACCGACCATGAAGCACGGCCAATGCCGGTCCATACTTTTTTCCACTTCTCCGGCGCAATTTTTCAGTCCGGAGCGCTTCAGCCACAACCACTACGACCTTGCCGTCCGCCGGTAGACACGTGATGAGCGACGAATCACGGTCAGCACGCCTGCCGCGAAGATCAACAGTGCGGCCGATGGCTCAGGCACGACGCTAAAGTAGTTGTCCGTCACATAGGCACCCACCAAGGCCCCCGAGGCCTGCGCCGCCGTGACGTCCGTCAGAAACTGATCACCGCTGTAGATCCGACTCATTCCGGCCTCTGCCAGCGCTTCAGAAAAGCTGGAGAAGCTTCGTGTCAGGTCGGTGGACCCGTCCCCATCGATGTCGCTTCCGAAGGTGAAGGAGGTGAGATCCCCGAAATAGGCAGCCAAGACCTGCGCCGCCGCAGCAGCCATGGCCACCTCGTCTGAGATGTAGCCCGGCGTTGCCAAAGGATCGATCAACGGCAGCCAGGAGCCATCCCCTGTAGTCGAGGCATTGCCGTCAAAGTCGCCGAAGACAATCGCCGAAACTGGTCGCCAGAAGTCGACATCGTATTTGGCAGAGAACGCCACAATCCCACTGTCTGCCAAGGCCACATTCAGTGCCGCGAGGAGTCGCGCCGTGTCCTGCGTGGTGAATCCCGCACTGGCCGCCACCGTCTGTGCCACCTCATTCCACATCCCCGCCGACGTGATGGTTCCCGAGCCAGCCGACCAGAAAAATGCGGCATTGGTCTGATCCACCGTCCGCGTTCCGCTGGTCGAACCACCGAGGTTGAGGACTTGATTGTAGTCCGTTGCATAGGCCGCCGAGGTCAAGTAGTCGGCGTTCGAAGAACCAGGAAGGCCACTGGTGTAAATCGACGGATTCGAGATCGCAAAGGGCGTCACCGCCCCCCAACCCGGCAGTGACGCCGGGCTGTAGGTGGATGGAGTGGGTCCCCAATGACCCACGGTACCAACCGGCGTGTAGGGAGTGGCTTGAGCGGTGGATGCACCATCGCCAGATCTCCACGTCAACATGTCGTTGGCCACCGCCTGGCCCCATGAAATCCCATCCGTTTTCGCCTGTCCGTCGGCGATCCCCGACAACTGAGTCGAGTAGAGCGACGTGAAACTCCCACTCAGCGTCGGATAGAGGCTCTGAAGAATGGTGTTTGCTGCAGCGGCGGCCGCAGCCTCCGCGGAGGCCCCCCCAGGTGCTGAACCCGAGGGCCCTGCGTAACCACTGCCCGAATACAGGGCGTAGTTGCCTGAAAGGCTCTCCGTCGCATTGTAGATCGCGGTCTGAAGCAGAGCGAGGTCTCGCGCAGCGTAGGGTGAGTCTTGACTGACGGATCGGATGGCTTCCAAAGCACTGCTGTTCCACTCCGTCACCACATCGGCAGAAAGCCGCACTGCCGTCGCGGCGAAGGCAGCGAGGGTCAGGCTGAGACGGAGTGAAGCGGTCATTAGTTATGGAAAATATAGTGTCGCGCTGGTTAATTTCAATTACTTTCATATTTTCCATACCTTAAGCGCTCGATACGCCCCACCCTCCCACACCCGCGAAAAAACGATCTTGGACACCAAACTACGGGTCGCGACGCTTGCACTGACACCACACACTCCTATCGTCTCCGACCTTGGCTGAAATCTGTCCCCATTGTCGCATTGAGCTCCCCACCGGATTTACGGCGGATGAGTGCCCGACGTGCGCCGCTCAGACATCCGATTCAGACGCACCCACCATCGTCTCGGTGGTCCGCAACGATCAGTCCATCGTTGGCCGATCTCAGAGAAATGCCGGGAAATCGACCGGTGCCAGCGATCCCATGCTGATCAACGACGGTTGGATTAGTGACCGTTATCGCATCATCGACAAACTGGGCGAGGGCGGCTTCGGCTTGGTCTACCGGGCGGAGCAAGTCAAGCCCATCCAGCGGATGGTCGCGCTGAAAATCCTCAAGGCGGGGATGGACACCAGCCAGATCATTGGTCGCTTTGAGGCCGAACGTCAGGCCCTGGCGCTGATGGAACACCCCAACATCGCCCGGGTGCTCGATGCGGGTGAGACCGAGGGAGGGCGATCCTACTTCGTGATGGAGCTCGTCCGAGGAAGCTCGATCACGACCTACGCATCCCGCCATGAGCTCACGCTGGATCAGAGGCTGGAGCTTTACATCCATGTCTGCGCCGCCGTTCATCACGCCCACCAAAAAGGGATCATTCACCGGGACCTGAAGCCCTCCAACGTCTTGGTGATGACCGACGAGGGAGAACCGGTGCCGAAGGTCATCGACTTTGGCATCGCCAAGGCCCTCGAGGGGCCCTTGGCTCACGAAACCGTCTTCACAGGGATGGACCAATTGATCGGGACACCAGGCTACATGAGCCCCGAGCAGGTCGAACAGGGCGGAGCCGCGGTTGATACAAGATCCGATGTCTATGCGCTGGGCTCGATCCTATTTGAACTCCTCTGTGGCAAGCCCTTGGTCACCCCCATGGACATGGCTCAAAAGCCACTCCATCAGCTCTTGTCCGAGCTTGCAGACCGAGATCCACCCCGCCCCTCCACGTTTGCACCCGAGTTGGCTGGTGATTTGGACTGGATCGTCCTCAAAGCGCTCGAACGCGATCCGGACCGCCGCTACGGCAGCGCCGATGCCTTGTCCGATGATCTGCGCCGTTATCGCTCCCACCAACCCGTCACGGCACGCCCTCCGAGCCGCATCTACCTGACTCAGAAATTCGTTCGCCGACACCGCGTCGGTGTGGCCGCGAGCCTTTCCATTCTTGGAGCTGTCGTCGCGGGCGGAGTCACCAGCACGGCACTGTACTTCGAAGCAGAAGAGTCCCGAAAAGAGGCCACCCAAAGCCGGGAGGATCTCCGTCAGTCCTACAGTCGTTCGGATGAGCAAATGGCGCGACAATTCACGGAGCGTGGCCGCTATGCCTCTGCCGTGGCCTACCTTTGCCGCTCTCTGCGTACCGATACTGAAAACGGGCTCGCCACCACCAACCTGCTGAGTCTGCTGGAAAACGTGCATCTCCTCCAGCCGATCACGCCTCCGATGGAACTGCCCGAAGGAGCCCGCAGCGCACGACTCACCGCCGTCAGTCGGGAGGCCCAAACCGCCGTCGCTGTCTCCACCAGCCGGATCGCCACCGCCACCGAACCGAGGCAAGAGGTGCTCAGTTTTTGGGATTTGGAAACCCAAATCAGGACCGACCATCCCCTGCCCGCTGGAGTGATCGGCACTTGCCTCGACATCACCCCGGATGGAGGCTTGGCGATTCTCGCCTGCGACGACGGACACGTTGAATTGTGGGTGCTCGGACAAGACCGTTCCGTCACGCTTCAACCCGCCCTCCCCAGCGCGATTCTTTGCATGGCGATCTCAGGCAATGGCAGCAGACTGCTGGCCGGAGGCGAAGACGGCACCATCCATTTGTGGAATCTCGACGCGCCTGACGTCGAAGCCGCCACCGTTCAACAACCCTTCCCCGTGACCAGCCTCGCGATCGACTTCCTTGGGATCGAGGCCGTTACGGCCAGCTCCGAGGGAAAAGTCCTGTCTTGGGATCTGCTCAAGGGCGAAGTTGTTTGTGATGCCATTGAGGTCGATCAGGGACTCGCCTGCGTCGCGATGCATCCCAACCGAAACCTCGTTGCCTTGGGCATGAACGACGGGCTTGTCTATGCGGGGAACTACAAGACTGGAGAGCAGATCATTGAGCCCTTCTTTCATCCCGCCCCGGTGAAGAGCGTCAAAATCAGTGTCGATGGGTCGAGTCTCGTCGTCGGCGATGCCGGTGGGTACCTCCACGTGTGGGACATCCAAACTGGCAAACTTCGTTTCCCTGCGCGGCAGCATGACGGAGAGATCGTCTTGGCGGCCATTGCTGCCGATGAAAATCTGGTCGCGAGTGCCTCGCTTCACGGAGAGGTGCAAGTTTGGGATGCCAATACCGGCCAGCGCGTCGAACACCGTCTGCAAACAAGCGTGGCCAGCATCAATGCCTCCAACGACTGCTCCACCCTCCTCGTTGCCCCCCGGGAAGAACCCACAGTTCAGGCCTGGAGCATTCACAACCGGATGGCTCATCGCCGCTATCTGGCCGCCCCCGAGGAGCCCTTGGGGGGAAGTGCGCCGCCGATTCCCGAAGACGCCCCGAAAGAGGTGCTCCGTGCTGCCGCAATCGGGTGGAGCCAGGACCATGCGTTCGTCGGTGCCTCGGACTATGACGGCAACATCCGCGTCTACAATGCTCACAACTGGGAAGTCCTACCCAACGCCTTTGCACATCCACCCGCCGTGGGTGTGATTGCGCTCAATCGTGACGGCACCCGCCTTGTCACGTCGGGACGCGACCGATCCGTCCGGGTCTGGAACACCGAGACGGGAGAACGCACGGGGGTTGCCCTGAGGCACGAATCTTTTGTCGAGCACCTCGCATTGACGCCCGACAGCTCGAAAATCGTCACGGTCACTGAAGACGGCGAGATTCGGGTCTGGCTGACCGAGAGTGGAGACTGCCTCACACCCGGCATTCATGTCGGACAACACATCTCGAACCTTCAGATTTCCGACGACGGCAAGGACATCCAGTTTCAAGTCGTCGATGAAGGCTGGTTCGCCCTGCCACTGCCACCCATGGCCTCAGCGTTGCCGTCCTGGTTCATTCGCTTGGCCGAAGCGCTCGCACGCCAACATTTGAATGATGAAGGAAAGATCCTCCCCGTCTCACTGGAGGAACTCCGTCAAGCCATCGCCGCGATCCCGAAAAAGCCTCGTCCCTCGGAAGCCATCGCCCATCAGTGGGCGTCTTGGTTGATTCAGTCCAGCAAAGACCGAGGCCTGACGCCACTCCACGCAGAAGGGCTGGATGCCTACCTGGAAAAACTCATTCTCCAAAAGGACACCTGGGCAGCGAAAGAGGTGCTTCGCCTGCGGCCTCACGACCCGAACGCATCAATGATTCTCGGCGCGCCGGTCACTCGATGATCGTCATTTCGTCGAGGTCACTCACTTGGCCAAGTTGAGAAAGTAGACCTCCTCATCGATCAGGAGTGCCTCGGGAACCCGCTCCGCAATCGCAAAGGCCTTCGCAGGGTTGTCCGCCTCCGCCATCAATCCGGCATAGATTGCACGCCAGCCCGGCTTCAGGGACTTCACATCGGCCACCTTTTTCAAATTGAGGACCATTTCATCGGGCAACCAAAGTCGAAAAGCCATCAGCGCAGCCAGTATCGCCGCCCGATCCGCCTCCTGTCCCTCGCTGGCCAGGACTGCCTTCGAGAGATCAACGAGTTCGATCTCCTCACCCAGCACCAATCGAAGAAAGTCCATTTGATCCCGCTGCTCCGCGTTCTCCGGACGGGCTTCAAAAAGACGCTTGGCCGCACTCAACATCACCTCGGGGTCATTCTGACTTCTCCCCTGCTTCAACGCCTGCTCCATCATCGGGGCGCGCATCCGTGGATTCAGCGCAGCCAGTTCATCGTAGATCTCAAGAGAGAGCTTCCATTGCTTGGTTTTGTCCGCCAATTTCGCCGCAGCCACCAACAGCCCCTGGCTCCGTTCTCGCCGACCAGCATCGAATACGGCTCGCAGCCGCTGCTGCGACTCGATCATGTCGGGCTCCAAGTGGCTGTAGGCTTCAGCCAGCCAAAGATCCACGAGCGGCTTGGGAAGTGGGACTTCTTCGGTCTCGAGCAGCAGTGCTTTCAGTTCGTCCCAACGTTCTCCTTCGATCAACGCCTGCGCCACCAAGGGGAAGACCTCTCGTGACTTCGACGCCACTTTCATTGGCACGAGCTTTAGGATTCGAGAGTGCTGCTTTTCCTGGGCCAGCCACGACAGGATCGGAACAAGGTCCTCTACTCCCTCACCTTTCCCTTCGAACTTGGCCATCTCCTCCTCGTAAATCTTCTCTCTGCGCGTCGGGTCCAACCGAAGAATGGCGGACAATACGATGAAACGATGCCGGGGTTCGGCATCGGGATGCTTCTCCACCAAGGCCAACAATTTCTCCGCCTGCTCGAGCTTCAAATCCTTGCGATTGATCAAGTACCCAAGCGCTTCCATTCCCACCTTGTCGTCGCGTTCAGCATAGGACCAGAGCTTGTTCACCGCCTGCTTCTGAATCTCAGGAAACGTATTTTCACTGTTCAAAAGCGCCAACCGCACCCCGGACTCTGGTGCGCTCGCATCCACGTCCAACGCCTTCTTCATCGTTTTCGTAGCATTCGTGCTCTGCCCTTCAATCATCTGAATTCCAGCCAGCAATTTCAGCCCCTCCGGACCGTCCCGAACTTCCGCCGGCAAAGAATCCAACCAACGTTTCGCCTCCGTCAGCTCTCCATTTGCCAAGTGCAGCCTGGCTATTTCGAGGCGATCCCCGGGTTCTTCCTTTCCCCGTTCAATCAAGAGTTCCAATGTTTGCTGAAGAAGCACCGGATCGATCTTGGTCTTCTGCAAGAATCGCGCCTGCGCCCGCAAGACGCCGTTTTGATCGCCCTGCATGCTCCGCGCGTCCCGAAGGGCCTCTGCGGCTCCCATCCACTCCTCCTGTTCCATCAGGGTCTCCGCCTTCCCGGCCAACGTGCCGGCATAGACTCCACGTCCCCAAAGAAGGATGCGACCGCCATAAACGATGCCGACGACCACAACGGCAAAGACCCCCAGCAAAATCCAGTTCAACCATGGCAGCTTCCCGGTCAGTTTCGGCTTTGTCGGAAGTCCCTGACTTTGGGGTTCTTGTTTGTTGTCACTCATGAGATTGAAAAACTAGCGACCCGAATGCGCCTCCAAGTCCAAAGCACATCGAAGACCAACATCAGGTCGAATCAGCCGCGGCAGTGCCTTTCCACGATGGGACGTCAGGACCAATTCCCGGTCCGACATCAGCCACGATCCGCCGCGAATCACGTACTCGGGCGACCGCGTGGACCATCGATCTTCGCACCACTCCGCCACATTCCCACCCATGTTGAAAAGGCCCAAATCATTGGCACTCCCGGTGTTCACCGGAGCCGTGTATGGAAACTCATCCTCGTAACCCTCGATCTTTCCAGAGTCCAAATTGACGGTTCCGGCGGGAGGCGGCCAGACACCGGCTCCCCATGGGAAATGCTCCTCGTTGGCGAGATGCCGTTGCTCCGGTTGTTCCCAAACCTCACGCCCCAGTCCGGCCGCCAGTGACCACTCGCGATCCGTCGGCAAACGATAGATCGCCGTACCCGGGATCAGGCCGCTCTTTCGATCATTCAAGGTCAGCCACCCACAAAATTGCTTCGCATTCTCGTAGTTCACGGCTGCCGCCGCGCTCTCTCCGCCAAGCAGGAACGCAGGCTTTCCTTCCCACCGTCTTCCCGTCTCTTTGAGCCAACGATCATACTCTCTGGCCCGGACCTCATGACGACAAATCAACACCTTCGAACTCTCGTCCAATGGAACAAATTCCATCCCAAGCGAATTCGTGAAGGGCTGCCCTTCAGCCGCAGGTCGAAGGTTTTCCTGCACCGACTGATCCATCGCTCCAACACCGCCCGCCAATTCCTTCAGGAGAGCATCGACATCGGATGAAAAGCTGTTCTGCGACGAAGCATTCATGGGCGCGGCAGCCGCCGGGGTTGTTTCCTCCTTTGGCGTCGCCGCCACGGTACTGCCAGCGGACTCAACGGCCACCGATGACGCACTGGTGTCCTCTTTGGCGATAGCAGAACGAATCATCGCCACTTCGGGCTTGCGATCTTCCAAAGGTTTCGCCGCCGCCACCTGTGCCGGTGCTGCGCCTTCACCCAAAACCAGTCGGAACCCCACCGTGGGTGCCCTCAATGCGGAGGGCACTTCATACACATAGTCCGTCCGCAGGGTATTTCGGCGAGCATAAGCCCAAGACCCACCACGCAGGGCTGCTCGAGAACCGTTTGCGGAGAGGGTCCACTCCCAAACGTTGCCGGCCAAATCATAAAACCCGGTCGATATCGCCCGTAGCTTCCCGACGGGCGAAGTGTGCTCAAATCCATCCTTAAATCCCTCAGGAGATCGCTCAGCCAAGTTCGCTACTCCCGATGGGGGGGGCCACGCATCGCCCCAAGGATAGATTGCCGGCACCCCATCGGCCGTCTTCGATGTTGCGGCCCGCCACTCCTGATCCGTCGGCAACCGATACAGCTGAACTGAGGTCATCCTCCCCTCCGCACGTTCTTTTCGGGTCAACCAGGCGCAAAAAGCCTCTGCATCCGCCGCATTCACACCGACAACGGGATGATCCACTTCCTGCTCAAATGGCACGTCGAATCTCCAGTCGTAACTCGTCGCTTGAATGAAGGCGCTCCAGTCGGAGACACGCGTCTCATGGGCAGCCATCATGACTTTCGTCCCCGGCAGAGGCAGGAGCGGAATCCCCTGGCTCGTTGTCACCACCGTCTCCTGCGCAACCACGGTCCCCAGACAAGCCGAGGCGATCACGGCCCATGTGGGCCAACAAAATTTGTCGAAAATCACCGGCATCAGTTTCTACCTTTCAGGAACCGCTCCAAATCTTCAAGGAACTTTCCAACACTGTCCCGAGGGTTCACATCCTGAGCCTGTTTCAGCTTGTTGCGTGCTTCCTCATACTCACCCTGCGCCACCAACATCTGAGCCCAGGCAACCTTGGCATCTGCTTCGAAAGCCGTGATCCCGGCCGCCGACTCATAGTAGAACGCCGCCTTGGCGTTGTTGTCGTTGGCATAGTGATACTTCGCCAAAAGGATCAGCGACTCGCCATCCAGGGGATCAACGGTCACCAGTTCCGTCAAGATCTTGGCGGCCCCATCCTCGTCACCATCGGCCTGGGCAATCTTCGCCTCCACCTTCATCACCCGCTTCTTGTCGTCAGGCGTCAAGGTGCCACCATCACCCCGAATGCGTTTGAGCAGTCCCCGTGCGGCCTCATAGCCCTCCTTGCTCAGTAGAATCTCAGCCGCCCGGAGAGGACCGCTGGCACCTGCTCCCTTGTCTTTTTCATAGGCCCTCAGGTAGGCTTCTGCAGCGACGTCGAGCATGCCTTCGTTGACGTAGATGTCTCCCAGAGTGGCGATCAGCTTGGGATCGAGTTTCCCCATCTGATCCATGACCTCAAAATTTGCCGCTGCCGCAAGCATCTCCTTCTTGCCCAGATACGCGTTCGCTTGAAGCGCCCACAGCGAATCGTTCTCAGGATCCTTCTCGATCATGCGGTCCAGCATCGAAATGACATCGGTGTAGCGCTGCTGAGCGTAGAGCGTGCGAACGAGACCCATCTCCCAATCCTTGACTTCGGGATTGAGCACCATCGCATTGCGAAACGCTTCCTCGGCCGCCACATAGTTCTCAAGCGTCAAATAGGAGACGGCAAGCAACCCGTAGGTTGTGCCATCTGTCGAACCCAGGCGGATCGCCTCCGTAAAGTGCCTCACCGCCAGCTCATGCTTGCCTGACTGAACGTAAAGAATCGCCAGATTGCTGTGGGCCTGCCGATAGTCGGGAAACTTGCTCAGAGCCAGAAGGAAGTTCGCCATCGCCTTCTCCTTGTCGTTCTTCTGAAAATACACATTCCCGATCAGGAAATCAAAACGGGCACTGGAGTCAGGGAGGTCCCGAAGCGCGGTCAGGTACTTCAAGGCCTCATCCGGGTCCGACTGGAGCAGCGGCGCGATCTGACGATAGTCCTCCGCCTCTGTATCCGACAAGCTTGGTTCGACCTCCGAGGAGAATCCAAAGGAGCCCATCAATTTCTTCTGAAACACGGGATTGTCCCAGAGGCTACCGCGCTGGGCCTGCACGACCGAGGCCGACAGAACCAGCAGCCAGATGGCCAGAAGAGGAAAAGTTTGGAATACATTCATAATCGAAAGGCAGGGTAAGAGATCTCAGGAATCAAATTTGAAAGGCATCCGGGTTTTGGTGGGCACGGGTTTCCCACCGCGAGTGGCCGGTTTGAACCGCCATTGCCGGACGGCGTTGAGCACGGGTTCGTTGAGAAGCGTGTTGAAGGACCGGACGATTCGGGGGCTTTGAACACGACCTTGAGCATCCACCACGAATTCCACCTCCACCTTGCCCACCAGACGTTGTCGCGAAAGGGTGCTCGGAAGCTTCGGAGCCACCTGAGTGATCGCCGAAGGTTTTTGGTCAAGATCGCCCCCGATATTCCCCATCACTTGATCCATGATCCCGCCTCCAACCGGTTGGAGCATCGCGGCACCCCCACCACCCACAGGGCCGATGCTGCTCATCGCCTGGGCCAAACTCATGGGCGGCTGGTCCATCGGCGGAGGCGGCTCTTCCT
>CAXBNA010000084.1:0-23589 GCA_963976915.1 uncultured Verrucomicrobiales bacterium | reverse complement strand
CTCCACCGTGTCTGGTGGTGGCGGCTCCGTCAGGGCAGTCACCTCCCGGACCATGTACTCCTTCTTGCCTCCGCCAGTCACGATCTGCAGTCCCGGCAACACCCCAAAGACGATCACCGCAAGCAGAAGTCCAAACAGGTTCCCCCACAGCCACTGGACGACGACCCAAGCGCCTGCGCCCTTGCGTTTGTCCGTCTTGCCTGTGAGTTCTCTTGCCATGAGCCGTTGAATGAATCGATTCCCGCCTAGCTCTCGGTCGCGACCGAGACCTTTTGAGCTCCCCCGAGTTTCGCCTCGTCAATTACGCGAACAAACAGACCCGAAGGGGCCTTCTCATCCACCTGAATGATGACGGGTGTCGTGGGCTCTTTTTCCACGAAGCGCCTCACCAAGGGCTGCACACCGCTGATGCCGATGGAGTCCCCCCCGTAAACGATGCTGCCCTCAGCCGTGACCGCGATCATCACGCTCTGCTTTTCCAAATCGCTGGCAGAGGCCGCCTGGGGTTTGTCGACCTCGATGCCGGTCTCTTCAACGAACGTCGTGGTGACGATGAAGAAGATGAGGAGGATGAAGATACAGTCGATCAACGGCGATATATCAATCGCGTTGTCGTCTTCTTCCTGTGAGCCCTGTCCAAATCTTGCCATGGTGGTGTGTGGGTGAGATTACTTTTGAACCGCTTCGAGAGCGGCGTCTTTATGTTTCCGCTGACGACGCATGCGTTCTGCCAACTTGAGGACCCGCTGACCGCAGGCGTTTTGAAGGTGCTCGATGAACGATTCAAAGTCGTTCCGTTTGCCCGAAAGGATGTAGTGCAGCAAATACCCCGGAAGAGCCACCATCAAGCCGGTCTCCGTCGTGATCAAGGCTTCGGAAATCCCGCCCGCGACGACGTTCATGGTCTTCTCACCACCGCCCCCCTTCGCCAATCCATCAAAGGTGGTCAGCATCCCCGTCACGGTTCCCAGCAGACCCCAGAGGGGTGCCGCGGCGATCGCCACCTGAATGAACTTTAGATCCCGATCCACCGGCGGAAGCTCGTGAACTCGAAGCTCCTCAAAGGCCGACACCACGGTGTCGTAGTCCGCGTTCTCTGGAAGACGCACCTCATGAAAATCCAGGTACGTTTGTGCGGCCCGATACGCCCCCATCGACGCCGCGCTGTCCACTCCCAGTTTGGAGACCACTTCCTTGCCTCCGAAGTACTGCCGCTGACGAAACTTGATCAGGAAAAAGCTGTACAGCATCCCTCCTGCCTTCGCATAGAGAATGAAGGCCGTGATTCCCAGCGGCCACATTGCCCAGCCGCCTTTGTCCCAGATGTCGAAGGCGCTCTCCACATACGACGCAAACGTCAGCGGCTCCTCGGCCATGACCTGGCCTGCGGTGGCAGCTGCTTCAGCGATGATGGGGAGGTAGTTCATGGAGAGGGTCGATCAAGCGGGGGACGGGGTCATGTCGGGCGCTCCGCCCATGTCTTCGTCAGCACCGCCTTTGGAGTTCGACTTGGGTGTGACGGCTGGTTTGGGCTTGTTCTCTGGTGGCTCCTCACCGGCAGAACCCTGCTGCTTGGCGTTGCGATGATTCATGATCCGCACGCCCAGCTTTTCCATGTCGTCCATGGCCGCCTTGGCCTTGCGTCCGAGGAAAGCGGCAATCAGCAAGCAGGGAATCGCCGTGATCAGGCCCCACTGCGTCGTGAGGAGCGCTTCGGAGATCCCCGCCGAAAAGGTTCCTGAGTCACCCGTGCCAAAGACGGTGATGAGTTTGAAGGTGTTGATCATCCCGGTCACCGTTCCCAACAAGCCCAAAAGTGGTTCGACCGCCGCCGCAATCTTGATGAACGGCGTCCACGAATTGAGGCTCGTCCGCGCATCGAGGACCCGCTCAAACATGGATTCCTCCAAAACCGATGCGGGATCCTTGTAGTGAGCCACCACCGCTTGGAGCATCTTGCCAATTGGGCCTGAGGTTTTCCGCGCCAGCATCTCTGCCTGCACGTCATTCCCGTGATCCAGATTCTCCAAAAATCGGGTCACATCCCGATAGGACGGGCGACCGACACGGGCCAATTGCACCCACTTCAGCAAGCCAATGAAGACCGCCAGAATCCCAAGTCCCCCAATGGGCCACATGACCGGACCACCAGTTTGGAACTCCTCAAGAATCGTCTTCTTTGTCTCTTCGACCTTGAATGCCGATCCCCGAGTCGAATCAATCGGCAACGGACCTTCGAGCGTTGAGATCGTCTCAGCGATCCCCTGCGGATTGACTTCCTCGGGAAGATTCAAAATCGCAGGCTCATTCGAGTTCACCCGCTCCTCCGCAAGACCATAGGTCCTTCCGTCCTTGCTGGCGAAATACCCGAGCGGGCCCAGCATGAGAAAACGCCCCTCAGCTACAACCCCACTCACGTTGTTCACCGCGGTTCCATCAAACACCACGCCACCCACGCTCTCTTCCAGGCGTTCCAGCGACAAATTCACCAAGTCCAACCGGGCGCCAAATTTCTCGGAGTCGGTCAGGTTGCTGTTCGCAGAATCCTGCTGCTTCTTTTTCAACAAGTCTCCATACCGCTGCACCTCGCTGACGTGCAGGCGACTGTCGAATCCGCGAATGTACTCATCGATTTGGTTGCCCAGATAAGTCGTCTGATCCTGACGGCTCTTGATCCGGCTCTTCAGGTTCGTCACGTCGAGCGTTCGGCTGTCACGAATGCGCAGCACCTCGTCGTACTTCTTCTTTGCCTCGATCATTTGATCGTCCAGCTCATTGAGCTGCTTCGTCATCGGAACCTTCTCAGCCTCGATCTCAGATCGTACCTTCGAGAGCTCTTCCGTCGCCGCATCGAGGCGCTTTTGAAGGTCGTCCACAGCGCCTTTCAGGGCCGTGCTCTGCCCCAAGCCCAACGACGGCAACCCGAGGGCGGCCAAGAGCACTAGAGTTTGAAATAATTTCATCGTTTTCATGGTCCTTTCGAATTCAGATTAGCGAATCGTCACGGGCAAATTCACAAACTCAGCCAACTCTCCGCCCTTGTTCATGGCGATGACCGACTTCACCAACGGGGCAATCTCCGGCCGTTCCTCCCACTCCCATCCTTTCGGACCCGGGAGTCCGACTCCAGCGACGGCAGTCTCTCCCTCACCCGCTGCAAAGTAAGCCGTCGCCAGCCCGAAATAGATGGTCTCGACTTCCATCTCCGAACCGTCGGCCAGCTTCCGACGCTCATTGAGAATCGTGATGTCGGTCTGGAACTTGTTCACCACCGTCAGCACCAAAAGCACGTTCAGATAGCGTTGGCTGGTCGGGCTTTTGATGTCCTCCTCCTTCGCTCCCACCTTCGGAAGGGTGTCGTACTGACCGCCGACCTCGCTCTTCAAATAGTCCGGGAGTAGGGGCCAAAGCGCATGCACCCGGGCTTCGAGTTTTTGCACCCCCTCCTTCTGCACCTCAGCCGTCTTGGCCAGAGCCTCGTCCTCCTTCACCAGTTCCTGCCGCTCATCATCCGACTTGCTGACCTTCTCTTCTTCTTCCTTTGTCTTCTTCTTCAGCTCCTCAATGTTGGTCTCGATCATTGAAATCCGGGTCTCCATGATCTCTTTCCCGAGCTTCCAATCCGCCTTCTCCTTGGCCAGTAGTTTTTGAGTCTCGTAGTACTTGTTCAAAAGCTCCCTGGACAGCTCCAGGTAGTCTTTGGTTGGGCTGTTCGGCTGCTGGGCCTGCAAGCCCAGACTGGGCACGAGCACCAAGACAGCACAGAGCATTAGGAGAAGCCGTTGAAGGATTGTTTTCATAGTTGAAGGAGAGGTCTTGTGGGGTCGAAGAAAAAGTTACCAGTTGAGGGCAAGGCTGAGACTGAATCCAACTCCGGCACGGGACGCGGAGAAGAGGGATCGGTCCGGGGTCCCGTAGCGCCACTCGACAACCGGATTCGTCAGGTTTGATGCGCGGAAAGTCAGCTTCGCATAGTCGGTGAACTTGTAGGAGATCCCAAGATCGAGCGTCGTAATGGGCAATTGCACGACATCTGGAAATTCTGTCCCGACTCCGGCCAGCGCCAGCATCGGTCCCGTCACATTCAAAAAGACACCCGCATACCAGCCGGTCTCCTTGTTGTCGTAAGTAAGGCTGGCATTGAAAATATAGTCGGGCTGCCCCTGAAGGCGCCGCGAGGTCGAAAAGATGGATGGGGCGACCAGGTCCGCTCGTGATGAAATGTAGGTATAGTTGAGCCCAAAGTTGAAATACCGAAACTCTTCAGCGATCAGATCCAAAGGCATTTGGGTCTCCAACTCCAGCCCATAGACTTCTGCTCTCGGAGTGTTGCGGAATTTTTGAATAAAGCCATTCGACAACTCGATGGCATTTCGAATCGACTTTGCAAAGAAACCCGCACCAAACGTTCCGCCATTCTCAAGCTTCCACTCCGAGCGCACATCGTAGTTCATGATGGAAGACATGACCAAATCGACGTTCCCGATGAATACGTCGCCGTTGTCCGGCTGGAAGAACGGCACCGGTGCAATCTCCTTGAAGGACGGGCGAGCCACGGTGCGGGTGATGGCACCCCGAATGGTCCAGTCGTCCCTGGGTTCCCAGCTCGCATTGAGAGCGGGCAACATATCCACCTGCTGAATCGAGGCCCGACTCCGAGCCAGCAACTCAGCCGAAGGCGCAGCGACCCCTGCCGCCGCATCAAAAAGGTTTTGCTGAAGAGCGGCACTTGGGTTGTCACCCAGCATCAGCGGAGCGATCCCCTGATTGGGGTCATAAATGGTGAGAGGACTTGCCTGGGCACTCAAATCGGTGGCTTCAACCCGCGCCCCAAAACTCACGTTCAGGTTGTCACCCTGCCACAGATCAAACATGGCGAAGCCAGACAGGATGATCTGCGAAGCATTGTAAAACTCCGAGGGGTTGATCCGGAACAGCTGTGCATTCGGACTGAGATCAAAAAAGGCGTCGGAGTAGGAGGTATCGCTTCCGGGTGGCGCGATGAAGCCGTTTGCGACCGTCCGCTGATCATAAGCGAAGGAGTCAGCTCGATAATTTCGGGTCGTGTAGTCAAAATTACCCCCAAATCGAAACACGCTGTTTTTCTCCAGCGTGGACCAAAGCGGAATCGAAATATCCAGATTCGAACTATAGTTGGTATCAAAGACCTCACGCCAGTACCGCCGAAATGGCGAAACGAAGAAAGCTCCGGGAAGCGCATAGTTTCCGGGTGGAGTGAACTGACTCTCAAACACTCTTTGGTCCGGCTCCAGTTGTTGCGTTTGATTGAATGCCATGATCCAGTCGATCCGACCTCCATTGTTCTCGTCAAACACGTGATTTCCATAGACCTCGTAAGTCGAGATCTGTCTCTCGACATAGGAAAGCGCTTCGCGAAGCGATCCATCCCCGCCCGCGTCCGTATTGGCTTGGAACGTAGCGGTATCCTCGGCCAACCGATTCCAAAAGAAATTGAACCCTAATTTCCCATCGTTTGGCAATTCGACGCCCAACGCTAACAGGGCACTCGCTCGCATCTTCTCTTTGCTGCGAATGACACTCCCCCCGCGAAGCCGGTCCGCCACAATTCCCTCGCCTCCTGCGGGATCGGGAATGAATTGAAACCGGCCAACCGCATCGTTTGGATTGGTTGAATACGACTTCCGATAATCGAAAGCCATCAGGACTCCAGCTGGCAATCCCATGAATTCTTTCGGCTCTGCCACGCTGGCCGAGAGGTTGAAATCCATCGGGGCCGTCTTGCTGCTGGTGGAAAACACTTGGGGAAGCAGGTCCGCGAAGGCGGCCTTTTGATTGATCTTGGCGAGTCGCTCAGCGCGACTCCCGGAGACGTTCAGTGGCAGATTGTCCTCCGCCCTCACCTGACCATCCAGAGCCCGATTCCCAGACGTGCCAAACATCCCTGTCCCACCACCTCGATAGCTTAGAAAAGGCGCCCCGGTCGTCTGAGTATTGTATGCCGTCCCCAGCTTGAAGGTGGTGGAGGACGCCACTGGGCGCGCTTTGGTGATGACGTTGATCGCCCCCCCGGTAGACTCACCAGACATGAAGGGAAGAAAGGTCTTCGATGTCGAGATCGACTCCACCACGCTCGCCGGGAAAAGATCCAATGGCACCGCTCGACGGTCAGGATCTGAACTCGGGACACGGGCACCGTTGAGTGAGACGGTGTTGTACCGATCACTCAGTCCACGCACCACGACAAACTTTCCATCTACGACGTTAATCCCAGTCGCCTTGGCCAAGGCTTTCCCAACATCGCTCGCGCCCGTCTGGGTGAGAAACTCCTTGCCCAGAACGGTGGCCAAAGACTTGAGGTTGGTTTCAATATTGATCTCCGAGATGGCCGTGCTCTGAACCTCCTCTTCCAACTTCGGAACCTCATATGCCTCCAAATCGACGACCAAACCCGTCATTGTGACGGAAACGTCACGGACACTGCCGCCTGACACGACCACATTGTCGACCCGCTCCCGCACGTATCCATCCTTCGAGATGAGCAGCGAATAACGGCCAGGATTGACCTGCGACAAAAAGATCGAGCCGCCCTCGTCCGTGGACCCCGTGGAGGTGGTTCCTTCAAGGAGCACCGACGCGCCGGCAAGCGGGTAAGAGAAGTCAGCATCCAGCACGGAGACTCGGACACCGCCGACGGCCTCCTGCCCAGACACAGACACGGCCATGAAGCAAAGCCAGAGAAGGCAAAGCAACGGAAATGGGAGCTGATACTGTTTGGCGGTAAAGCCCATGCAAACCTTGGAAATCAACCACGTTCGACTGACTTAACCGCCTGCCGCCCGTCTCATCTGTTCCCTGATCTCTGGCTCCATGGAAAGTCCAGTAACGTGACAAAAAAGACACACCCAGACCGCACCCATCGCCTTGCCCCGAACATGATCGTATGCAGCCGATGTCTTGGCCGCGATTTCGATCAACTGCATCGCTCGTTCTGGCTTCCTCATTTTGACCCTTGCCTCTGCAATGGCCGCCAAGGGTCGGGCTGCATACAAGACAAAGACATGCTCGATGTTGTCCTCAGCCTCGGTCAGCAGTTCCTCCGCCAGAGTCATCTTCCCGATCTCCATGGCGAAGATTGCGGCTCGGGCCAGTGACACCCCTTTCTCGTCCATCTCGCTGGCCATTTGCCGGATCCCGCGCACAAACGAAGCCAAATGGACTTCCGCTTCCGAGTTTTCGCCATGTTTGAGGAGCACCTTCACGATTTCAGCAACTCTCGCGTAACTGGTCACCTTCCCCATTTTGAAGGCCCGCTGACCGGCATCATCCAGCAGTTTCACCGCCGCCTCCGTTTCTCCCCCCGCCAGCTTTTCGTCCGCCAGTCTGACCAAGAGATCGATCTGAGGCAAAACCGCTGGCTCATCGGTGAGAGCGAGGAACTCCTCCACGTCTTTTGAATCCGACTCTGGGGACAGCAGGGCTCCCCTGGCACTTTCCCGATAGATGGGATATTTGATCCCCTTTAACATCTCCTCGCTCTTTTCCCATTTGCCTGTTCGACCATAGCCGATGGCCAGAAAACGCCTTGCAGACTCCTGGTGCAGTTCTTGGGCATGAACCCGCCAACCATCGGCCTCGTTCAAAATCCCGGTTCCATCCTCAATTCGACCAGACTCGATCATCAGACAAGCCAACTCCGCCAAAGCCTCCGATTTGTTCGCCTGCCCCAAACCTTCGACCACCTCCTTGGCAAGTTTAAAGTCACCATGCTGGACGAGTTGGCGCATGACCTTCAAGCGGTACTCGAACTCATCACTCGGATCCGAGCGCAGTTGATCCAGAAACAGCTTCAGGAGCCGTGACGGCGAGACCGTGTCCCAATCGATAGGTTTTGGCTCTGCAAGAGGCACCTCAAGTCCCGGTGCCAATTCGAGTGTCGTGATTTTGACATCAGGGTTGTTCTCTTCCGCAGATAAAACGGAGGGAGAAAGCCCTGTCACCAAGAGAGCAAGAGTCGGCACACACCTTGACGGTGTGATCAATTTTCTAAGAATTACCATATGCAAACGTGTTTGGAGTCGTCGTATTCAATGGAAGGGGCGGGCAACCTATGGTCGCCCGCCCCCAAAAATCCATCACAGGATGATTCAATCGTCGACAAATTCGACGCTTGAATCAGATGGCTCCCGATTACTGAGGAATCACTCGATAGTGGGCCGGTGTGGTTCCCACTGTTGTGTTGGTGTCCTTGAAGGTGATGGTTCCGGCACCCGCCGTGTCACCCGCATCGTCGTCCTGCAACGCCACCAGAGGAGCGAAGGCCTTGCCATCGACCGATTTCTCGATCACGTAGAGAACCTTGTCACCACCCGTGAGACCAGCGGAATCAACAGGGAAGCTAATGGTGGGATTGCCAGCATCCACGCTGACAGTGACCGAAGGACGAGTCACGTTACCCGAAGCCACGATACCGATGGCGTCAGCGAGCGTCCAACCCTTGAGCATGTTGTTGTCACGCATGGCTCCCTGATACTTCAATGGCGCGAATCCAGCGTAAGTAGCGGAAGGATCCGCCTGGCTCAGAGCGCGAGCTGCCCCACCATCAACGATCCGCGGATCGAGACCGCCAGCAACGACGTGACCCTTACCGCGCAACTGAGCGCTGCCAGCAGCAGTCAGATTGCTCGATGTAGCCGACCCGCCGGAACCAATGATGGCGTCATTCACATTGAAGTGGATGATGTTGTTGAACGCAGCCGTGTTCGGATTGTCATTGCGAACCATGTCGTCAGCGATGTCTTCGACAATACCGTGACTCCAAGTGCCCTGAGTGCTCCGGCGCATGCGCAGGCCATCGTTGCCTGCATTAACCCCCGTCTCAAACCGAGGACCGACCACCGTAAAGTTGAAGATCGTTGGATTCGTGTTGGGCGTGATGCCCGAATCATTCTGCTCTGCACCGTCCCATTCGAAGGCGTTGTCGGATTGGTTGCCACTGGCACGACCCGTGATGGTGTCGTTGCCAAAGCCGCTGCGAGTACCAATGTTGTTGTTGATCACAAAGGCATTTTGGACGAAGCC
The DNA here is from genome assembly GCA_963976915.1 of uncultured Verrucomicrobiales bacterium. Taxonomy (GTDB): domain Bacteria; phylum Verrucomicrobiota; class Verrucomicrobiia; order Verrucomicrobiales; family Verrucomicrobiaceae; genus CAXBNA01. The sequence continues at coordinate 14,529 of CAXBNA010000084.1, read as the reverse complement.
CTGATAGCCTTGGTCACCATCGATACCGTCATCCCCTTGAAAGATTGAGAAGAGGTAACGCGGGTTGTGATAGCCCCCGAAGAATTCGAAGCCGTCATCCTGAGTGATGATCGCCTCGCCCCACTCCAAAACAGTGCCGGATCCACATCCGCCGAGGGTGATACCATTGATTTCGTTGGCGTCAGCCAGCTTGAAGCCACCGTAACGGCAGGATACAAACCGAACGACTCCGCTGTTGTCGGCTTCGTTGGTGCCACCATAGACGGCAGGTCGGAAGGAAGTCGATGGACCATCCACACCATTGTCATACGTTGCGCCAAGAGTAAGAGTGCTTAGCTGGAGACCTTCAATGAGCGCAAAGCCCACGCCGTTGCCGCCCTTCACATCACCGCCAACCGACGTTTGCCCAGAAGGCTCGAAACGAGTCTCTTCACCAGGTCCCGTCGCGTAGACTCCACCACCATTGTAGTGAAGAAAGTCCGTGTCTCCGTCCGCATCATACCCAATCGGAGTCTGTCCAAGGAGGATCAAGCCACCCCAGAGACCCTCTGCAGCGAACGCATTGTCAACCACGTCGAATCCGAGACCAATGTTGGTGCCCGATGCATTGCTGCCATCGGCTGCGTAGCTCAGTTTGTCATCACTCTTCAACCACAGCGCCGTTCCAGCATTCGAGCCGACCGGAATGAAATCAGGGATGGTGTTGTCCCCACCCGTCACCCTGGGGTCGTCAATCGAGGTGAAAACGATGGGATCGTCAGCGGTTCCGTTGGCGACAATCTTGGCGCCACGACACACAACCAAAGCCGCAGCAGAGCTGGTGGCAGCCGTTCCACCTGGATTGGTCAACAACGCGTTGGGAACGCCACGGATCACGGTGCCCGGCTCAATGACCAGCTTGGCCGGAGGAAGAACATAGATGATCTCCCGCATGATGTACACGTTGTCACGAGTCCAACGCGTGTCTTGAGTGACGTTGGCCGCCACCTCAATGAAGTCCGCCTTGGCGACTCCTGAGAAGGCCGCAAGCGCCGCAACGGCGGTGGCAGCAGTTTTGAAATAATTGTTCATCAGTCTTAAAGATTTTGAAAGTTTGGAAGTCGCGTCCGGGCACAGCTCACGCCAGCACGAACGCATTTTCGAGGTTCAATTAGCGCCGACGACGGAAGAAGAGGGCACCAAGGCCAAGGAAGCCGAGAACAGCGCGGCTTGGCTCAGGAACGGCTCCAATTGCTTGAAGGCTGTGCGAGTTGGCAGATCCACCGATGTTTGCACCACCCAAAACCGTACCAGCAAGCGCCAGAACATCAGTTCCGGTAGTTGTAGCCCAACTGAAGGATGTGGCATTCGAACCGGGGGTCTGCGCATCCGTCCAAGTCGATCCCGTCTTGGTAAAGATTGCATGTTCAGTCGCGTTTGAAGGCGTTGTGTCATTCAACACCCAAGCGTAAACAGTCGATCCAGCGATATCATTTACGACGTTGCTGGTGTCCGCACTGAGGTCATACTGAACCGTCTCAAAGGCAGCGCCCTCATTGTAGGTCAAGCCAGTGAGATTGAAGACACCAGGGGCAAGGTTGGATGCACCATTGTATCCAATGACTTGGATGAAAGCAGCATCAAGTGCGGCAAAGTCATTCACGTTGGCTGCAACATCAAATCCTGCAGTAAACGTGCCGTAGAGAACCGATCCACTGGTCAAAGCTGTCGTGCCGTCGGCACGAGTGATTCCGTTGGTGGTGTCGCCAGTGAAGAAGCTTGCGGCATTGGCCTGAGAGACCGCCACAGCGAGAGAAGCAATAAGAGCAAATGTCTTGTTCATGATTGTAAATATAAGGAGGTTTGTGTGAACGTTTTGTTATTCGGCGAATGGCTCCGGCAGAGTAAATCCGGCACTACCAGCTTGCTCCGCGAAAAGAATAGCCTTACCCGGCAAAAGAGCAACCGCGCCTTGATCAGTGTCGCCACCCGAAGCCAACTTCCAGCCCGCAGTGGTTCCAAAACCGCTCGTGTTTTTGTAGAAGTAGGCGGTCAATACACCACCATTCTCAACGTAAACCAAGTCCGCCGAACCCGCATCACCACCTTGAGTGACATAGTCCTGAAGAAAGCTGGCACCGAGAGTCGTCGGGACAGTGAATGGATTATTGATCAAGCTAAAACCAGCCGCTACATCCGACTTGTCATTCCCTGGAAGAGTGTCTCCAGTAAACGTGATGGAAGAAGCTCCACCGCCTGGCTTTCTCACAACAAGAACCCCGCGGTTCGCCGGAATCACCACGCCATCTTGGCTCGCATCTCCACCAGAAGCCAATTTCCAACCGGTCGTCGTTCCAAATCCTGATGTGTTCTTGTAGAAGAATGCGGTCAATGTTCCACCCACTTCGACGTAGATCAGGTCCGCCGAACCAGCGTCACCGCCACCCAGCAAACCAACTGTGTTGGTTGCTCCGAACAACGAACCGATGGTCTCAAGGCGATAAATGACGTATTCATCCCCCACGTTCGGAGCGACGCTCAAGGCCGCAGTGACTTGCTGTCCTGCTTGAGCTGTGATTTGAGCCGACAAACCGTAAGCGTTCGTGCTGCCAGAAAGTTGATTGCTCCGGCTGGTGATCTTAATCGCGTGAGGATTGGCCAGCACATCGGGCAGAGAGGCTGGTGTCGAGGAAAGCGTCAGATCATTGCCGCTCACGGCAGTGACTTCACCCGAGGCGATGATTTCCACAAGCGGAAGCGCCATGAGCGTTGTTTGAGCTGCGGGGAGATCCACAGTGACGACGCCAGCCGTGCGGCTAACGGGGAGTTCGTCGGCTGCACCGAAGGCTGAACCGGCGCTGAGCGCGGCCAGAGCGATGAGCTCGAGGGGTCGGAATTTTCGAATCATTGTTGGGGTATGGTGTCGATTGGTGTTGAACGGGCCGAAATTGAGATCGACCCGCCACGATTTCTACAGGCTCCCAGCCATGATCCAATTCCTTCCGGGCAACAGTTTTGTCACTCAGCCCCCACATGGATCGAATGAATCAGGCTTGGGAGACGAGTTCTGGCCCGTCAAGTCGCAATAATGACAGGGACGTGCTGATTCCCCCGCGGACAAAACGACCACCTTTAGATGGGTAAGCACGGATTGCCGGTCGAGAAGATTCCCGAATTTGGAAAGAGCCCCCATGAATCGAACTGGAAGGTCCGAGCGTTCTCCGCATAGTTCCCGAAGCCATGTCCGCCCGATGGGTCGCCCCCCTTCTCTCCATTGTTGCCTTCAGCCACCTGCCGGCTGAGGAGGTCGCATTTTCGGTGGAGTCTTTGATCCGGGGCTCACCAGCGGAATTCGAGCAACGCCTCAGATCCGACCCGAACTTTGCCCAACGGGTGGTTCCTAAACTCAGCCAAGCGCTCACAACGCAACCCTCAGACCAAAACAGTCTCCTGCGATTCTTGGCCTCGGCTTCGAAAGCGAGGACCCTGCGAATCTCCCGACAAGAGGCTCCATGGGGCGATTCCGAGATCAATGAGATCCTCACCTTGGCGTTTGTCGACCCCAATCGATTCTTCGGCCAGGACCCGGTCTTCCAGGCCATCATTCTGAAGCATTTGCCAACTGCCATTGAGGACACAGCACCCGACTCGCTCAGACGCCGCCTGCTGAACACGCTCTCACAGATTCCGGCCATCGGGTTTGATCAACTTGAACCCATCGGCCTTGGATGGGGCATCGCCAATCGCCCAAGCAGCCAGCGAGAGCGGCCCTTTCAGGACTTGGTCCCCTTGAGTTGTACCGATGGCGTCAGCCCTCTTCAGGCGCTGCTCTTTTCCTTTCCATCCAGCATGTTCGATGCGGAGGACTGCATCGCTCTGCTGGACTCCGTCCATCAAAGTTCCCCAAGCGTCGCATTGGCCGTCATCAGTGATTACACGGCGAACGATGGGACTGCCGCAGAAAGCTTCCGGGCAGAGGCCCGAGCTCTCGGTGCCTACCTCATTGCGCCACTGGGCCCATCCCCGTCACCCTGGCTTCGGGATCCGATCCTCGTGGGTCGGGATTCAGACCAGCAACTCGTTCTCATCAACCGTGCAGGTTCTCAACAGGGGCGCGAGCAAGATCAAAACATTCCTCGACAGCTGATCCAAGGTACCCCTTCCGAGTTTGAGTCGCTCACCGGCCCACTCTTTTGGTCTCAAGCGCCGTTCCACTTTCACGGCGGACACCTTTTGTTCACCCCCGAATCCCCATGGATTAGCGTCCATTCGATCGAGACTCAAATTCTCAAGCGGCTGAACCTTCAGGGCATTGATGTCCAGAAGCTCAACGACATCGACGGATGGAACTCCTTCTCAGAAGCCGCGAATGCTTCCGCTGAGGAGCTTGGCAAACTGGGCGGCCACCGCGTCCAATGGGTTCATCCCTGGCCTTCCACGCCTCCCGGAATGGAGCACTCTGAATTCGTTCGATGTCTTGGAGGAGGCAATGACATCGACTTGGACACCTTGTTGACGATTCTTCCAGGTGGCCCGTCTGACACCGCCATCCTCGGCGACCTCGATCAAGGGGGGGAGCTTCTTGGGACAGTCAGCGACGAGGAACTTGCGGAGTTTTCACGGCGCTTTCAAATCCGGGTTCCACCCCGCGACCTTCGTGATGCGTTGACTCGTTGGAAGCGTTCAGCCCGTGTCGCCGGGCTGTCTGCTTTTTTGGAATTGGTGGCAACCCACCTTCGCACCAATGGGCTTCGAGTGAGACGCACACCGATGTTGATGATCCCGACCCCACTGATCGCCAACCATCCTAAATTTGCCGCAGAGCAACCCCATGCGCACTTCCCCATCGGATTCTCCAATGTCGTTCTCGACTCACAATCCGCGCCCAATGAGCCGACCGAACGCCGCCTGCGGGCTCACAGCTTTGAAAGCTGCCTCCCGATCTTCGATGCGGAAGCGAGAAGGGTTTTCGCCGAAGCTGAATGCGATCTGATACTCCACCCTGCCCTCGTGGAAAGCATCATCAGTGAGGGCGGCTTCCGATGCGCCACTCAGGAGATCCGGAGACTGCAGAAGTAACGAAACGCCTAACGTTTAGGCATCTCTTCCTGACGGATTGGCCCCACGCTCTGGACATCCCCGTCGTCGGAGGCTGTGACTTCGCTCCCCCGGCCCCCGGCGGATCGCGCCCCAACTGCGGCTTTCACACCCTCGCGCAAATCAGGATCCCGCTGAACGATCTCCGGAAACTTCCCTCCGATTTCCAGATAGTAGACTTGGGCCGCCTCTTCATTGCCCAACTTTGCGTAGTAGAGGGCCAGATTCTTCAGCTCACGATACTCCGAGGCCTTCACGTCTGAGAGACAACTTTTCGCTTGGGATGGCACTCTCTGGGTATCTGGCCATGAAATAGGCCAGGGCGACTGCGGCGGCCTCCCGATACCGCGGGCTCTCACCTCGCATCCCTTTCCAGCGCTTGTAGCGAATGTAGGCCACTTGATAGGCCGCATCATCAGCCAACTCATGCCCAGGGTGTCGATCGAGAAACTCCTCGTGGAGCTTCGCAGCCTCCTCACCCTTGCCGTCAGCCTCAAGCGCCAGCGCCAAGTAAAACGCCGACTGAATCCCGGCTTCGGAAAACGGGCCAATCTGAATGATCCGTTTGAGCATCGCCGTCACCGTGGCTGACTTCACCCTCTCGGCAGGATGAACTTCCTCCAAGGAACGCCGCTCACCTTCCATATCCCCCATCAGCCGTCGCACCAGTTCCAATTGAAGCGTCTGCGCTTGCTCAAAATGACCGGACTGCTGCGTCGCCAGACGATCCAGGGCCTCAAACGCTCCTTCAGGGTTGTCCAGTCGCACCTGAAGGCGGTACACCTGCCAAAGAGCTGCTGCGGACCAATCCGTCTGAGGATAACGTTTGGCAATTCCCGTGTAGCGCTCCAGCGCATCCACAAAGTCTCCCGAATGAATCAAAGCCTCTGCGCGGCGGAGAGCCGACTCAGCAATCTCTGCATTTCGATCCGCGCTCGTTTGCTGACCTTCCGCACAAGTCACCCACAAAAAATGCGCTGCCAACAAGGGCAGCGCATTTCGAAGTTTCACGAGGGGGAAAACAGATGCAGGGATCAGCGAGCCAAGTCTCAGCTGTCGCCCAGCAATGATTCAGCGGCCAGATCCAAGCCTGCGTCCGTCTCCTTGACGGTGCTCGGCCTGTACGAACGGGCCAGCTCGTCGCTGGTCCGCTTGCCATACGTGATGCGTCCCAAGACCATGTGGACGGAGCCACGCTTGCCGGACAGAACCCCAGGCACAGGACCCACAAGTTCAGTGGGCTTGGTGGGGTTCTTGACCAAGATCTCGGCACCAGGATACAAATTCTCGATCAGACCGGAATTGGGGCCCAGGCAATCGATGTGAGGCACGGTCGGATCATCCGTGATGGTGTAGTCAAAACTGATGACTTCCTTGCCGATGTTCCTGAACTTGACCGAATGCTCAATGGTTTCCTCATCCACCATGTCGCTGACCAATTGGTAGGCGACGGGTGTGTCCGGATAAACGACGCGGGCCGTTTCAATGGTCTTGCAGCCAGATACAAGAGCAGCCGAGGCGATGGCGAGAGCGAAGAGGGAGTATTTGTGCATTGGGGATCGGGAATCAAAAGACTTGGCGACGGGGGGACTCAATAGCGATAGCGATAACCCATCACATAGCCGTTGGTATCGAAGTTCGTCAGGTTGTCAAGGTCGCCAAAACTGAAGTCACGATATTCAATGAAGGCGCTGTGACGATCTTCCCAAGTCCATTCCAACCCGGCATACCAATGCCACTGATTGATGAATTCATCGACGGAAAACACGGTCTGAGCTGCCGTGTTGGTGCCTGTATTCTGAAACTGAGCACGGGACTGGTTCTTAACGTTGCGAAACCATGTCTGACCTCCACCCACACCCGCACCAATGTAGGGCCGGAACCCTGCCAGAATTTTGCCCATCCGTGCCCGGTAGCGATACAGGTCCAGAGAGAGCGATGCGTTCAGGGTGAACATCAGGGAGTTCATGTCTCCGCTATAGGCCACCAAATCATTGGCCGCAAAAGCACCACCGGTCGGGGTGCTCGCATCGGCGCTCTTCCCGGAGACCGATGTGGACATGAACGTCCCCTCAAAACCCACAGAGGTCATCAAGGGCAGGCGCTTCATCTTCCAGCTCTTGCCCACCTCGATCGAAAAAATGGCACTACCGTCGATGTCATCGAGTGAAAAATTTCTCCCGCCTGCACTGACTTGGCCGGTCTGCCCCAGCGTCGCCCCAGCTGAAACATCCACATAGGGACCATATTTCCGGGCCGTCGAAGCTTCCTGAAGATTTCCCAAGGACTTCAGTTCCAGTTCTGCAGCCGGGGCAGTCGCAACGGCGAAAACGAGCACTGCAAGGGCCGCAGGGGCAAATCTGTGGATGGTTGGATGCATAAGAGTGGTTCCTTTAGCTTCTGGGATGTCTCCTTGAAATGAGATCAAGGTGAAGAAATTGTCACCGGAGAAATCGAGGAGACTGGTGTCCGATGCAGGGAATCGCGTCAACCTTCTTTACCATGACCCCAACCGCCCCAGCCAATATTGTTGTGAAACCCACGTCTGGGCGGGTTTGGGCCTTCCAGCTTTGCGTCTGCGCAGGGCTACTCGCTCCAATCATGGCCTGGGCACAGGACAAGAAGACGGACCCTGAGAAAAAGTGGCCGGATTCGGTTCTCAATCCGCTCGTCCCCTCCAAAGAACCCGCGCCCCCCTTGCCCTTGCCCATGGATGAACTCGGGCTGCCGATCCACGACGGGGCACCCGTGGACGTGAACGATTACGAGAACCCCCTGCTCCTCTTCCAGGGAGATCAGGCGGGCCTGCCCATGGCAGATGATCTCAATCCCGATCTCCTCCCTCCTTTGGTCCCCCTCCCTCCCGAGACTCCGGTGCCACTGAGGCCCGATGAACCGCCGACAGCGGACGAGCAGCGCCTCATGGCGCTCGGAGCGCGCATCGCGCAGTCCGTCGTAGGTGTCCGTGTCTGGGACGAGTTTGGTACCGAACTCGCTTCAGGAATTGGCTCCTATGTCACCAATGACGGCCTACTTCTCACCGACACCGGGCTCCTTCATCCCGAGTGGGCCGGCAAAATCGACTACATCACGCTCACGGGCGCAGACGGCAGTTCAGCCAGAGTCACCGGATTTTACGCGGCGGACCTTCACACCGGAGTGACCCTCCTTCAATCGAGCCAGAAGGCGACCCAGCCGATTGCCCTCAAGCCTGACACGGATCTCGCCTCGGAACTTCCCTGCATGGTTCTCGCCATTTCAGAAAAACGAGGCCTGGTTCTGGCCGAGGCCAAGGTCAAACGCGACCCCGACCTCACCGGCCTCGGCTGGCTGAATGTCAAGGGGGCGGATTCTCCCGGAGGCGTCGGATCCCCCGTCGTCACCCACGACGGCAAAGTGGTCGCGATGGTGGGCATGAAGGTCCCCATCAAGAGCTGGATGAACTTTGCCCTGCCCATCGATCAAGCCGCGTTCGAAATCTCAAAGAGCCGGCCACCGCTTCGCTCTCTGGATCAGTTGCCCACGTCCCCTCAACTGGCGGAGGTCGTCAAGAACCCTCGCTTTTTGGACGCCTTCGAGTCCCTCCAGAGGAAGCGATTGGAGTACGCCCTGAAAAAGTGGCTCAACCTCACCGCCGAATACCCTCGGAGTGCCGAGTGCTGGGCTTTGCTCGGACTCTGCGCAAGCTACCTCGGGGCTGGGCCTGAGGCGATCAATTGCCAGCGGAAGGCTGTGGCGCTCGATCCGAAGAGCGGTCTCTACTGGCATCAGCTCGCCCTCGCGAAGATTCGGGAGTCAGAACCCGGTGCTACCAAGTCCATCGAGGACCGGGAGGCCCTCGAACTGGCCGTGAAGCAACGGCCGGATGACCAACTTGCCCTTCTTCTGCTCGCGTCGCGCTACGTTAGAGATGGCGACTATGGGCTGGCCAACGACACCCTCAAGCGGCTCACCCTCATGGCACCCAACTACGCCCAAGGCTTTTACCTCCAAGCCTATGTCAGGGGAAAACTGCGCGACTTCAAAGGCGCGGAGCAGTCCATTGCCCGGAGTCTCAAGCTCGATCCAGACTCGTCGGAAGCGTGGTACTATCAAGGGTTGGTTTACGACTGGAAAGGCGACTACCTTGAAGCGGCGGAAGCCTTCAAAAAAGCCACCCGCTTGCGCCCAAAACACCCACAGGCGTGGCTCAATCTCGCCCATGCCTATCGCAAGGCGGGCCGATCAACCGAGGCGCGGGAGGCCTTCATCACCCATCAAAAGATCGGCACAGAAAAGTGATACGCGAGTCCTCCCGCTGCTGACCGTGCTTAAGCGGACGCGAGCACTTTCTCCATCCGCTTTTGGAAGGCCGCTGCCTTCTTCTCCTCGCCCGCAGCCTCGAGCAGCGAGATGTAGTCGTTCCCAATCGCTTCGTAGCTGGCGGCCTCGTCCTTGATGTGGATCTCCAAGATCCGAAGGCTCGCTTCGTAGTTTTCCAAGGCCGCCGCATTCTCCTCCAGCTCATGACAGGCACTGCCCAAGTTGCAGTAGGACTGGGCAACATCCGGATGATCTTTGCCCAGAAGCGCAATGCGAGCGGCGAGCGCCTCCACAAACATCTCCTTCGCCTGATCCGGGAATCCGGCGGAATAGTACAGGCTGCCCAAATTGTTGTACACGGAGGCCACGGCGTCCGACTCACGTCCGTGCTTGTTTTCGAGGGCTTCCAATGAGCGAAGGTAGTGCTGCTCGGCGAGGGCAAACTTTCCAAGCCCCTTGTAAATCATGGCCAGATTGTTCCGCAACTGCGCGGCAATCTCCTCATTTGGCGGATTCATCGCCTCATAGTCGGCAATGGCCTGCTCGTAAAGCGGCGCCGCCTGCGCTTCGCGTTCGCTGAAATCCAGCAACGTGGCCAGATTCGTCCGAATTTGCGCGATCAAGGCGAGATCTGCATTCGACTCGACGGCCACCTCCAGAGCCTCCTCGTAACTTGCCTCACAGGCCACCACGTCTCCGGCCTGCCGCTGGACATCGCCCAAGGTTTGCAGCGTATGGGCCAACGCCGGAAGCTTTGAGGCATCGTCTTCCACTTGGTCTCGCACCGTCGCCAGTGCCGTATCGGCAGCTCGCAGGGCTTCTTCAACCCGGCCTTGCGCCAAAAGGCTGGCGGCATGGTTGTCAACGAGAGAGGTCAGTTGGGAAGTACTGGAAGACATGGCAGGCCCCGCAGGGCGCTAATAAAGGATACGGTTGGGAGAGCGCGTACCATCGGGGATAATCTCCCCATTCATCAAGCGAAAACATCATTCTCCCGCATGCGATTGAATCCAATCCAGCAGGTTTTTTCGCACAACCGGCATCGAACGGTGCGCCGCATCCTCCAGCAAGCGCACCGCGCGGGCATTTCCCATCTCCGATCCCAGTCCCAAAAACTCCACCATTCGGGCCTCAAATCGATTCACCAACGCCACGCTCGGATCCTTTCCCGCAAGGTAGTCCAGTGCCTTGGTCAACAGTTCGTAAACCTCCGGAACCGGCGCATGGGGCTCCACCACCTGCTCGATCAATCGTGTGAAGTAAGTCGCCGCAAGCACCCTCCCATAGCTGGATCTCAGCTCCAGCCGGCCTGACTTCCAGCTCACTTCGGCCAGGGTGTGCAAATCCCCACTCTTGCTCTTCACCCAGCGAAGATCCGCCGTCACAAAGAGATCCAGTCGTCCGGCAAAGGCCGACTTCGGACGCAACGCGCCTTTGGCCATGGTCTGAAAGAGGCCTGCCTCCGGGCAAAACCAATGGACGATCAAACTCGTCTCCGAGTAGCGATTGCGCCCGATCAAGATGGCTTCCGTCGTATCCATGAAGTTTCACACGGTCATGCCGCACTGAGATCACCTTGTTCCGATGCCCGACCGAGGCAAGCACGGAGAAATGCCGGTTGAATCCCATGCCCGGCCTTTGTATCTACCTCCATGGAAAACAGCAACGCCACCTCAAACGACGATTTTCAATCCTTCAGCACCGAAAGCCTCAAGGCACGCCTGAACGAGCTCCGGAGGTATCTTTGACCTCCCTACCCTGCGCAAACAACTCGAAGAAGGCGAAGAAAAGCTTGGGGCCACGGACCTCTGGGACGACCAGGAAAACGCCCGCAAAGTCATCGACGAGGTCAACATCCTCAAAAAGAAGGTCCAGCCCTACGACGAACTGACCGGTCGGCTCGCCGACTTCGATGTCCTTGTTGAGATCGCCCAGGAAGAGGGCGACGCCGACAGCCTTGCCGAGGTGGAGAAGGAGTTTAAGTCGATGGAAGAGGCGCTCGCCGCCTATGAATTGGACCTCCTCCTCTCCGGCAAGTTCGACCGCGGTAACGCCTACCTGAACATCCACTCCGGCGCCGGTGGCACCGAGGCCTGTGACTGGGCCTACATGATGCTCCGGATGTACCAGCGCTGGGCTGAGCGCCGCGGCTACAAAGTCGATCTCATCGACCACATGCAGGGAGAGGAAGTCGGCACCAAGTCCGCCACCCTCGAAATCTCCGGCGAGAACGCCTACGGCTACCTTCAGACCGAGCGCGGCGTTCATCGGCTCGTCCGCATCTCCCCGTTTGATTCGGCCAAGAAGCGCCACACCTCCTTTGCCTCCGTCGATGTCACTCCGGTCACCGATGACGATGTCGAGATCGAGATCAAGGAAGCCGACCTGAAGATGGATACCTACCGCTCCGGCGGCAAAGGTGGCCAGAACGTCAACAAGGTCGAGACCGCCGTCCGCCTCACCCACATTCCCACCGGCATCATCGTCGCCTGTCAGATCGAGCGCTCGCAGCCGAAGAACCGCGCCAAAGCCATGGGCATGCTCAAGGCCAAGCTCTACCAGATGCAGGAAGACAAGCGCCGCGCCGAGTTGGATCGTCAATACGGCGAGAAGACCGAGATCGGCTGGGGCAACCAGATTCGCAGCTACGTTTTCCAGCCCTACCAGATGGTGAAGGACCTCCGCACCGGCGAAAAGACCTCCAACATCCAAGACGTCATGGACGGAGACATCACCGCCTTCATGGAAGCCAAGCTGCGCGGCAAGAAAGCCTCCGACGACGATCTGGACGACGAGGAGTAGTCGGCGGCAGCTTGCAGTCGCCTTCGCAAGCGCGGTGCCCCAAGCAGTCGCCCTTGACAAGTGCGCCCATCAACCAAAGCCGGGGCTTGGCAAGCCCCGCTCCTTGGACTCGCGAAACGCTTGTCTCACCTCGAGATCTGGACTCGATAGAACTTCCTCGGGCCCGTGGCGTTCGGATCGGTGACCGTGCGTTCAGTGCCACTGTCACTCACACTCGCCCCTGTGAGCGTGGACCAACTTGGCTCCGTCAGCAGGGTGCTGGTTTGCACGGTGTAAATCCGGTCGGGATGGCGCGGCTGAAAGACGATCTCTTTTTGTCCCGGCTGCCCCGGCACCGCTTTGGCCGTGACTTCAAAAAACGAAGCTGGATCTGTGGGGTCCACCTTCGCCAGAAACTCGAAGAGATTGTTCTGGCCATCGAAGTCTGGGTTTTGCGTCGGACCCGCCAAGGGATTGTTGAGGCCGAAGAACTGGAACTGCCAGTCATCATCGATCCCATCGCCTGCATAGCTGCCGAAGTTGTCCTTCAGGGTGTCGAGAACCGTCAGGTCCAGTGTTCCGACAAGCCCCCCAGAACTCGCCTGCGCCGTGGCCAAGGTATCCTGAAACACCGGCTGCCCGGACGCCAACCCGTTGCTGTCGATGGTCATCGGTCCATCCGTCACGCTCCACGCGAATCCTCCTGCTGCCGCCAGTGTCGTGTCATCGTCCATCGCCAGAGCTGCCGAAAGCTGCCGTGTGCCGTCCTCGTCCACGGTTTGTGGCGATGCCGCGAGTTGCAGTCCGGCGAAGTCGTAGAGCTGCCCCACGTAGCTGTGTTTCACCATCGCCACGGACTGCGACGAGATGCCGCCAATACCGCCCACGCTGCCATCAAGAGTCACCAGACCATTCGATGTGCGTCGACCGCCTGCATCCATCACCACCGCTGCAGGTCTCGCCAGCGTGCGATTCACCGACGGGCCAAACACGACCTTATCGAGAGTGAACCCTTTCCCCTCGTTGCCTCCATTGTTCCAAAAATCCCAGCGCAGTAGCGTCCAGTCTCCCGTCCACGTGTTGTTCAGAGTCGTGCCATCATCAGACAAGAGATCGATCACGATGGAGTGGCTGCCCGCCGTGGATGGAATGGACGCCGTGCCGGCCCAGGTGTCAAAAGCGGCGGGCTCAACGGTCGTATCCAATCGCAGGGCATGGCTCGACCCAACGAAGTCGTCGGAAAGGCTGTAGTGAATCTCGACATACCGATACACCACCGAGTCGAGGCCGGTTCCCGCGTCCGCACCGTTGATGTCGAGCGCAACGGAACCGTAGTTGAAGAAAAAATCGGCATTGGTCGGGCTCAACGAGATGACAACGCTCTGATCGCTGCCCGCAATCGTGGTCGAGCTGTACTTCGTCGCCGTACCCTCGGGAAAAGTGACTCCTGTCAGGTCTCCCTCCCGCACTTGAACCGCGCCGGTCAGGACAAACTCCCCCGGCGGCAGCACGATGGCAGCCTGCGAAATCGCGGTGCACGTGATGCTGGCTACGATTACCGCCCAGCGTTTCACCGGCCCTCCTCCGTCGCTTTCGGCGTGCGATTCATCGCCTTCTCCAGCGCCTCCAGCCGCGCCTTCAAATCAGCAATCTCGCCGTCCTTCTCCTTCAGCTTCTCGTTGAGTTCCTTCACCGCCGCGAGGGTCGTGATGGTGGCCGGATACGTGTCCACCTGGAGGATCTCGCTGCCGTCGGGCAGCCGGTCGCCACTTCCGCGCACCGCATTGGGGAACACCTCCCGGAACTCCTGCGCGATGACGTTGTAATACGGCACGTCGTCGATGATGCCATGTTCCTCCAAATACTCCGGCGTGTAGTGGAAGGTCACGGGATTCAACCGCTCGATCATGCCCAGCGCACCCGTCACCGGATGGATGTCCGTCTTGATCCGGCGGTCGGAGTTCGCGGCCCAATTCCCCGCCGTGGTTTTCGATGCCTGTCCCTCCACTTCAAGTGTGTTCACCGCAGGCACCCGGCCAATCCCGATCCGACCCCGGAACACGTTGGTTTCATCCAATCGCGCGACCTGCGCGGGCACCAGATTCGCCCGTAGCGCCAGCGTGTGATGATCTCCGGCGGAAATGCCAATCACGTTCGCGAGATTCTCCACCACATCGAGCTGGCCCAGCGCATTGTCGCCCCAAGCCACGACCGTGCCGTCCGCTTTCAAAGCCACACTGTGCGAGTAGCCCGCCGAGATCGCCGTCACATTGTCCAATCCCGGAGGCACCGTGCTCTGCCCTCCGTCATCCCAACCCCAGGCGACCACCGTGCCATCAGCCTTGAGAGCGAGACTGTGAAACGCACCCG
>CAXBNA010000083.1:0-23908 GCA_963976915.1 uncultured Verrucomicrobiales bacterium | reverse complement strand
GCCGCCACCCCCAAAACCGGAGTTTCCACCAAACCCAGTTTGGCTGCCACCAAGACCGCCTGCACTCGACCCACGATTGAAGTCCGTGGATGGTGTGTTGGACGAGCCACTCGGACGCCGGGAACTGCTGCCACCGCCGCCGGTGGGACCGCTGGTCAGATCGGATTGAATGTCGGTGTCCTTGGCCAGGGCATTGTAGGCCACGGGCAGAAAATCGCCCACGTCCATGTAGGCGAGCTTCCGCTTCATGAAATTGATGTTGTCCGCCTGCATGTCGAGCTTTTCGACAAGGTCGCGAATGTACATGATGTCCACCGGACGGGCGATCACGAGAAGATGGTTCGTCCTCCGATACGGAATCACCTTCACGCGCGCGGCCGTTGGATTGGTATTCGAAGGATTGGCGATGCCCATCGGGCTTGGAGGCGCAGCTTGACCGGGTTGTTGAGGCTGCCCTTGGGCGACCGAGGCGGCTCCCGTTCCCTGAGCTTCTTCCTGCTGCTCGTAAATCTCGTTGATGATCTCCGCGATGCTCTCGGCGTCAGAACGCTCCAGTTTGATCATCTCGTTGGCGATTTCCGCCGGGGGCACATCAATCACCTTGGCGATGTTCGCGATGCTCCGGATCGTTGCCGAGTTCTCCGTGATGATCAGGGCGGATGCGTTCGACACCGGTGTGATGGCTCCGTAGGTGTGAAGTTGGATCACCTGCTGGAAGGCCTTCGACGCTTCGTCGGGCGAAATGTGCTGAAGCGGCATGACATAGTGCACGATCTGCTCGCCTGTTGGTAGATCCGATAGCGAACTGAACACCGGAAGCCCTTCGGGAGTGGGACTCTTCCCTCCGCTGTGATGAATCAGCTTCACGGTATCCCCGTCCACGGGAATCACGGCATAGCCGTTCAACAGAAGCGTCGCTTCGATGAACATCACCGCTTCCTCCTTGGTCAGGGTCTTGGGTGAGGTGATCCTCAGAACATCGCCTTGAAGGCTGGAATCCAGAATCATCTTCTTGCCCGTCAGTTCGGTATAAAACGGAATGATCGCTTGGATCGGCGAATTCGGGAAATTGACCTTGATCGCATTGCCAGAGCTTTGGGCCCGGATGGAAAGCGGACTGAGCACAACCATCCCAAGCACCCAAAGGTTCATGGCCATCCGTGCCAAGCTCACGAAGGAGCGAGGGGAAAGGTTGGAATATGGCAAAAGCTGCATCTATTGTGAGTATAATTATCACAATTTCAAATGCAACTGTATATTTCAGGATAATTAACTTTAGAGGAGCGCTCAAACAGCCCTGAGTCTCCAGCGGAATCGCAGCCTTTGAACGAATAAAGGGAGCTGACCGCCATCGATTTGGCCCAGCCATGCCTCGGACTGACACGGACTCCCCTCCCCCTGCCAACCCGAGATCCGAGCGTGCCGCTTCCAAAGGCACGATCAGGAGGCACCAACGTTCGATCTACACGGATGGTATCATCCGTCACGGGCAGTGCTCCCCTCCTTCAATACTGGGCGGGCTCCCTGCGCCGCGTTCGCTGAAATGGCGCCGCTTGGTTGTTTTTGCAGTCGACCATACCGAAAGGAAGGATCGAGGTGAGCGCATCGGATTGCCCCAAAATGAAAGCGCGCTCTTCTGACCGACAGTCCGATTTTTGTTGGTCCGGTAAAATGAGGATTTTCACGACGAGGATATTCCACAGCCCGCCCCGCGTTCGAACGGCCCCACGAGGGACAAATCATTCGCTCGCAGACGGGGACAACTTTGGCGTTTCTGGAGAGTCGCCGGTCACAATGGCTTCCCTCCGTCGCCTACGTTCCGGTCGTAGCCTCCGCCGAGGGCCTTGTAGGCTTTTACGAAGGCGGTGAGTTGCTGCTGCTTGAGTTCGATCAAGTCTTCCCTCGATTCCAAAGCGTCTCGCTGGGTAAGCAAGACCTCCGTATAGTCCGCGCGAGCGGAGTTGAAGAGCTGGCCAACGACCGAGTTCGCGTCCGCCAGGGCCTGCACCTGCTGCTTTTTGAGGGAGAAGCTCCGGTTTAGATTGCGGATCTGCGCGAGTTGATTCACCACGTCGATGTAGGCTTTCAATACCGCTTGCTGATACTCGTAGATCGCCGCAACCTGGCGAGCATTGGCGCTGGCAAATGCGGCTTTGATGGCGCTCCTATTGACCAGAGGCGCGACCATTTCTCCAGCGGCCTTGTAAATCATCGATTCCGGAGTGCTCAATACGGAGTCCATGCTGAAGGACTGCAATCCGAGGGCTGCGGAGATGTTAAGCGACGGATAAAAACGCGCTCCTGCGGCCTTCACCTCCAGGCCGGTAGCTGCCAACTCCAATTCGGCCTGGCGGACATCCGGACGGTTCCGCAACAACTCGGCTGGCAGTCCCGCATGAACCGCACTGAGCGCGAGGCGATCAAAGTTCCCTGACTTCCGCCGGATCGGCTGGGGATAGCGGCCCGCCAGATAATTAAGTTTGTTCTCGGTAACCGTGATCTGCTGTTGGATGTTGTAGAGACGGCTTTGATTCTTCGCCACTTCAGCTTCGAAACGCTTCACGGCCAACTCGGTCACCTTGGCGGCGTCCTTCTGCAACCGGACGGCCTTGAGTGCGTTCTGCTGATTCTCGATCATCGCATTGAGAATGATCAGCTGGTTGTCGAGCGCGAGAAGCTCATAGTAGCTCTCGGCCATCTCGGCGACGAGGTTCGTCACCATAAAATTCCGCCCCTCCTGAGTGGCGAGGTAACGCAGCACAGCAGCGTCTCTTTCGTTCCGCAGCTTCCGCCAGATATCCACCTCCCAGTCGAAGTCTGCGGCGAAAGTGAAATCGGGAAGCGGCTCTGGAAAGGCTTTGCCCGGCTCGATCGGGTGATTGTCCTCCACAACGCCGTCGCGCGTAAACAGGCTGGTTTTCTCCAGTCCACCACCCGCACCAAGTCTTAGGAACGGGAAGATGGCACCCTTGCGGGCACGGACCTCGCTTTTGGAGACATTGATCTCCTGGAGGAGAATGTTGAGTTCCTGATTGTTCTCCAGCGCGGTGCCGATGAGCGAGACGAGGACAGGGTCCTTGAAGTACTCCCTCCAGCTCATGGTCGCGGTGCTCGTTGACCCACTTGCGTTCGGAAACTGGGTCGGCAGCGGTGGTTCACTCGACGGCTTGTCGCCAAGCTTCATCGAGGTACAGCCCTGCACGAGGAGACACACGCCAAGGGCACCAATGGAAAGGAGGGGTTGCGTTTTGATCATCATGGTCATTTGTTCGGGAACTCGCCGAGTTCACTCAGAGGTCGGTCATGCTCGTCTGGGAGAAGCTGCCGCCGCTCACTTAGCTTGCCGAAGATGTAATAGAGCCCCGGGATCACCAGCAGGCCGATCACGGTCCCGAGCAGCATCCCGCCAGCAGCCGAGGCACCGATGGTTTTGTTGCCGATGGCGCCCGCACCCGAAGCGCGCAGCAACGGGACCATTCCCGCGATGAAGGCGAAGGACGTCATCAAAATCGGGCGGAAGCGCACCTTCGCGCCCTCGATGGCGGATTCCAGAATGGACAGCCCCTCTTGGTGCCGTTGTGTGGCGAACTCGACGATCAGGATGGCATTCTTGCCCAACAGGCCCACGAGCATGATGAGCCCGACTTGCGCGTAAATGTTGTTGTCCAATCCCATTCCCTTGAGCAGCAGAAAGGAACCCATGACCCCGATCGGGAGGGAGAGGATCACAGCCAGCGGGAGCAAGAAGCTCTCATACTGTGCCACCAGCACGAGGTAGACAAAGACAAGGACGATGATGAAAATGTACAGGGCTTCATTCCCGCGAGAGACTTCATCGATCGAGAGACCCGCCCAACCAATATCAAATCCACGGGGGAGCGTCTGCTCCGCCACTTCCTGGATTGCTTTGATGGCGTCACCACTGCTGTACCCCTCGGCAGGAGCTCCTTGGATGGACGGAGCCGGATAGGCATTGTAGCGGGTGATTTCATTCAGCCCCTGCTGCTGCTTCATCGTCATGAAGGCTGAATAGGGCACCATCTCACCCTTTTCGTTCCCCACGTAAAGATCCTCGAGATCCTTCGGCAGCTTCCGGTATTTGGGCTCAGCCTGAACGTAAACCTTGAAGAAGCGCCCGAACTTGATGAAGCCCTGCTCATACGTGCTCCCGACGAGGATGTTGAGATTGTCCATCGCTTTGCCAATCGAAACGCCTTTCTGCATCGCGATATCGTTATTGATGACCAGTTCGTATTGCGGGTAGTTCGCGCTGAAGAAGGTGAAGAGCCCGCGGAGCTCCTTCCGCTTGTGAAGTTCTTCCATGAACTTGTTGTTCACTTCTTGAAGACGCCCGTAGTCGCCAGTGTTGGTCTTGTCCAACAGCCTGAGCGAGAACCCGCCAGCGGCCCCGTACCCAGGGACTGCCGGGGGTTCGTAAAACTCAAGCTGGGCACCTGCGATCTCTTTGCACTTCTCCTCCAATTCCTCCACGATTTGTGGCGCGGTCAGGTGGCGCTCGTCCCATTTCTTGAGGCTAATCAGGCATGTGCCCGCATTCGAGCCCCGCCCCTCGGTCAGCACCTCGTAACCCGCCAGCGATGAAACCGATTCGACACCCTCGATCTGGTTGGCGATCTTCTGCAGCTCGCGAGATTTTGCGTAGGTTCGCTCCAAGGTCGAACCCGGAGGCGTCTGGATGATTGCATAGATCATCCCTTGGTCCTCTGCGGGGATGAATCCGGCGGGCAGTTGTTGATTGAGATAGTAGATGCCCGCTCCCGCCCCGGCTAGAATCCCCAAGGTGACGACCCAACGCTGAACGATCAACCTGAGCAGGTTTCCATACCAATCGGTGACCTTTTCGAAGGCACGATTGAACAGATTGAGGAACCAACCAAGAGGACCGCGCGGACCATGATGATCCACCTTTTTCAGGATCATCGCGCACAACACCGGCGTCAGCGTGAGTGCCATGACGCCGGAGAGAATGATGGCCACCGCCATCGTGATGGAGAACTGCCGGTAAAACACACCCACCGGCCCGGTCATGAAGGTCACCGGAACAAACACCGCCGTCATGACCAGCGTGATTGCAATGACCGCTCCGCTGATCTCATGGAGCACCTTCTGCGTCGCACGATAAGGCCCCAGGCCGGAACCACGCATCTTCGCGTGCACGGCCTCGACCACGACGATGGGGTCGTCCACCACGATGCCGATCGCCAGCACCAGCGCAAAGAGCGTGATGAGATTGATCGTCACCCCGAACTGCTGCATCAGGAAAAACGCGCCCACCAAGGACACCGGTACCGCGAGTGTCGGAATCAGTGTCGAGCGCCAGTCTCCCAGGAAGATAAAGACCACCAGCGCCACGAGAACAAAGGCCTCCACGAGGGTGTGAAGGACTTTCTCAATGGAAGCATCAAGGAAATTCGAAACGTCATAACTGATCTCGTAGTCCATCCCGGCGGGAAACGACTTCTCTTTGATCTCCGCGAGTTTCGCCTTGATCTCATCAATGACTTCGTGGGCATTGCTGCCATAGCTTTGCTTGATCACGATGGCTGCCGAAGGGTGCCCGTCGAGGTCGGAGTAGATGTCGTAGAACTCACTTCCGAGTTCCACCGAAGCCACGTCCTTCAGACGCAGCAGTTCCCCTGCCTCCGTGGCCCGGAGAATGACGTTCTCATACTGCTCCGTCGTGTTGTAACGGCCCTCGTAGGTCAGCACGTATTCCAGCGACTGCGATGTCTTGCTGTCCGCACGACCAATTCGCCCAGGCGAACCAATCACGCTCTGTTCTTCGAGCGCCTTCATCACCTCCTCAGTGGAGACATTGTAGGCTCGCATTCGGTCTGGCTTCAGCCAGACCCGCATCGCGTAGTTTCGGGTACCCAGGATTTTGGCGTTCCCCACACCGCGAATTCGCTTCAACTCCGGGATGACGTTGATGTAGCCATAGTTGAACAAGAAATTCATGTCCGCGTTCTTGTCCGTGCTGTACAGGTTCACGTACATCAGCATGTTCGGACTGAGATTGTTCACGATAATCCCCTCACGCTGGACGAGTGGTGGGAGCCGGTTCTTCACCTGATCCACCCGGTTGATCACGTTCACGACCGCTTGGTTCGGGTCCGTACCAAGGTGAAAGACAACCTGAATCGTCGCCTCCCCCGCACTGGTGGCGTCGGAGACCATGTATTTCATGTCCCGCACGCCGTTGATCGACTGCTCCAGAGGAATCAGCACCGAGTCTTCGAGGACCTTCGCGCTGGCTCCCGGGTAGGCGATGCTGACGAGCACTACGGGCGGCGCCACAGACGGAAACTGTGAAACCGGCAGTGTGAAAATCGAGAGCCCGCCCAAAAACAAGATGATCAGGGAGATCACAATGGCCAGAGCCGGCCTGTGTAGAATCTTAGTAAACATGGCTGCCTCTTCCGGTTATTCCGCCGCCAGTTTCAGATTCGAGAACACTTCGTCTGGCTCCTCATAGTCACACTCGGCCTTTTTGCCATTGCGGGCTTGCCTCAATCCCTCCACCACAATTCTGTCCTTCTCTGTGATGCCGCTGCTCACGATGAACACGTCTTCGAGCTCGTCGCTGATGAGGACACGTTGCTGGGTCACCACGTCATCGTCTCCAACGACGAACACGTAGTGGTGATCCAGAATTTCGAACGTCGCTTTCTGCGGAATCAGCAACGCCCCGTCGATTTTGGTTTTCATCCGGACATTGCCGGTCTCTCCATGCCTTAGAAGACCCTTCGGATTCGGGAAATCCGCTCTAAACGGAATAGTGCCAGTATCACTATTGAAGTCCGCTTCGATAACGTTAACCCTTCCCGAATGTTCGAACAGTTGGGCGTTAGCCATCACGAGGCTCACGGTCTTCAATTCGTCCGGTTGCGCCTGAGAAACATACTCCAAATACTCAGCCTCAGGCACGTTGAAGTAAGCCCACATTTCATCATTGTCTGAAAGGGTGGTCAGCAACTCGCCCTCCTCGACCAGGCTTCCCTGACGCAAGAGCAACCGGTCAACCAACCCAGGGAACGGTGCGCGAATCTCGGTGAACCCAAGATGCGCCTCAGCAAGATTCACCTCAGCCTGAGCCTTCTCATACTTGGCCTTGGTCAAGGCGAGTTCCGTGTCGGACACCACATTGTTTTCTGCCAAGCGGCGGGTGTTTTGATATTCAAGATTCGCAGCCTGGGCTTCCGCCTCCGCACGCTTCAACTCTGCCCGGTAGACCAGAGGTAGAATTTTGAACATGGGCTGACCTTCCTTGACGTGCTGCCCCTCCTTGACCTCGATGGACTCGAGGTACCCCCGTTCCATTGCACGGACTTCAATATGCCGACTTGAGCGAACTTGGCACACATAGTCCCTCGTGATGTTGGTGTCCTTTTTTAGGGGATGGGTCACCACAACTTTGGCCTCTTCTTCTTCATGCACGACCTCGTGGGGTGTGCAGGCTTTTGGACCAATGCTGGCGACCAAGCCAGCGAACATCAGGGGTTTCCAAGTCAGTAGTGTTGTCATGGGGGGATTTAGGAACGGCGTAAAGAACAGCACTCCAGAACCCTGAGGTATGGGCTGAACCGGGTAATTTTCGTCCCTCTTCCACACCACCCCCCATCCCCCCTTGACGGGATGAGGTCATGGGCTCGCCGCCCGATAGAGCTGACCGGAATCGCCCGTGGGGCCTTGGATACAGGCCCTCCAAAGTGCCATCGAAAATACCAAATTCAGCATTCGAAATTACCGATCCACACAAGGCCGCCAAAGCCCACGCGTGATCCGATGCACAGGATTGGGAGGAATGACTCAGCGCCTCACACGCGCCCGAATACAACCGTTTTACACCCGACTTTTTCGCCCCTGCCTCTCGGGCAAACGGCCAGCTCCAAACCTCCTACTTCCGATTCAGCCGAGCAAACAGCCAAGCGCCAATCCCCAAGAACAGTACGTTCGGCACCCACATGACAAGATGCGGATACTGCTCCGGTTTGTCGTTGAGTCCGTCGGCAAAAATGATGATCCCGATGTAGACAGTGGCGGTGATCAGACTTAGAGCGAAACCGCTGGACGTCTCCCGGCGCTGAGCGGTCACCCCGAGCGGAATCCCCACCAGCGCAAAGGTGAAGCAGGCCAGTGAGAAGCTGTAGCGCTTGCTCAATTCGGTCAAAGAAAGCGACCGCGTCTCGGGAGTGAGTTCAGCACCGGTGACACTGTCTTTCCACGACTGAACCTCCTCCCACAAGGTCGGCGTGGATTTCATGCTGGCATTGACCCGCACGGTGTCCTCGGCCAACCGGGACAAGGGAAACACCAGCGGCATCGTCTCACTGATCACGGGATCCACCTGGTTGGGTTTCGCGTCAGGTCCATAGATTACCCGTTCGATCTTTGCTCCGCGAAGTTGAAGCACAAAATCCAGCTCACCTTCCTGCGGAACGAGCGTAGCCTCCTTGGCACTGATCCATGTTTGCGCGGCCCCTTCCTTGAACTCGACTATGTGCAGGTCCTTGAGTTCATTCCCGTCTCTCGATCCGGTGAAGACCCGATAACCGGGCACCTTGTCCAGTACTCGCCCCTCTTGGAACAGCGAGGCTGGATCTTTTAGCGCCACTTCGTAAAACATTCGCTTGATCCGGTTTTTTGCCGATGGGGCCAGACTGACATTGACCCAGTAGCAGACGCCCGACAGCACCACCGCCAGAACGAACACAGAAAGGCAAATCCGGATCATTGACATCCCCGTCATCCGCAGCGCAATCAGCTCGTTGTCCGCTGAGAGACGACCGAACACCAGTAGGATCCCCGTCAGAAAGGCCCACGGAATGGTGAAGATCAGGGAAAACGGCACCACCAGGGACACAAACTCCACCATGACCGAGAGCGGCAGCTCGGTGTTCCCAAGCAGCTCACCGAGCTTCTTGTAAACGTTCCCCAGGACCATCACCCCACTCAGAAGCACCACGCCCATGAAGGTCGCGGCTCCCACCTGCCTTCCCAAATAGCGATCAAAGATGGTCGGAAACATGAAAACGAAGTGCTCAACCTAGCGGTCACTTCCCATCACACAAGTGCCGGAACGCACCTCGTGCATCTTGAAGGCTGTCCTTCACGGTCTGGCAAACCGGATTCATTGAACAAAGCACGCATTCGAGACCGTTCTCTCCTCTCTAGCTATCCGAATCCGCCCAATGACCATGCGCCTCACCTCCATTCTGCCACTACTCGCGCTCGCCCCATTCATTTCAGTCCAAGGGGCCGAGTCTGCCACCAAGGGCCGATTCGCCATCGAAGCCTCCGAAGCGGGTGCCTCCATCACCCTAGATGGCCAGCCTTTCACGACCTACAATATTCATGAGGCCAACATGCCCTACCTCTATCCGATCATCGGCCCCACAGGCAAATCGATGACCCGTGCCTGGCCCATGCAGGATGTCGAGGGTGAAAAGCAGGACCATATTCACCACCGGGGCCTCTGGTTTGGCCATGAAAGCATCGGTGGCTATGACACTTGGGCCGAGGAAGGCACCTTCAAAACACCCGGAAAGGACGGCAAGGTCTCCGAGAAGTCCTTGGAGCGCTTGAAGCACCTCGGAAAGATTCAGCACCGCAGCTTTGAGAAACTTGAGGGAGGCGACAAAGGCGTCCTCGTCGCTGTGAGCGACTACGTGGATCAGGAAGGGAAGAAGCTCATCGAGGAACGCCGCACCTTCACTTTTGATGCCACAGCCGACACTCGCGTCATCGACGTGGATCTCGAGCTCATCGCTACCTACGGCGACGTGGAGATCGGTGACCGCAAGGACGCCGGGCTCAGCATTCGCGTCCCGCACAGCATGTCCGCCGATGCTGGAGAAGGTGGTCGCGTCATCAACAGCGAAGGCCAGACGGACAAAGAGGCCTGGGGCAAGCGCGCCCGCTGGTGCGATTTCAACGGCCCCGTTGAGGGCGAAAAACTCGGCATCGCGATGCTGAACCACCCCTCCAGCTTCCGCTACCCCACGCCATGGCATGCCCGCACCTACGGCCTTTTTACCGCCAACCCGTTTGGGACAAGCCAGCTCAACCCAGAGGAAGAAGACGGCACCCTGACCCTCAAGGAGGGAGAAAGTCTGCAGCTCCACCACCGCTTCATCTTCCACAAAGGAGATGAGACGCAGGCCGGCATCGAAGCAGCGTTCAAAGCGTACGCGGCGGAAGTAAAGTAATCCTGCCGGGCCTCAGATCGCGATCTCCGACATCGAGATTTTGCCTCCAAAGCACACGTCCACGTCCGAACCGGGATCGCGCGGACGATCCGCATAGGAGCCTGCGTAGAGGTACTCTGTGCGATGCTCCGCACCCTCCTCGGGGGATCGAACGAAGGCCACGGGCAATGGGCCTCGTGCCGGCAGAGCGCTCACGACTTCCGGCTGCTCCCTTGCCTCGGCTTCGAGGTGCGGCAGGTTGAAGTTCCAAAACTGTCCCGCTTGGATCGGTGCCCGCATTCGCTCCGTGATCAATCCGCGCACCCAACTCGCCGCCCGAGTCCAATCCAGCGGCCATCCGCGTTTCACGTAGTGAGAAAAGGACATCGCCTTCACCCCGTGATACGTCGCCTCCCTCGCGGCCGCGACCGTACCGGAAATGACGATGTCCTGTCCGAGGTTGCCTCCCTGGTTGATGCCCGACAACACCCAATCAACGTCCAGCGCCAGTCCGAACAACGCCACGCGGACGCAGTCGGCCGGAGTGCCCTCAACAGCGAATCGCCGCTCCCCGCGCTGCTCGGTCACCAGAGGCGTGGCCGTCGTCACTCGGTGCCCGCACTGGCTCTGCTCACTCATCGGAGCCACGACCGTGACTTGCACGCTGGGAAATTCGCAAACGGCGGATTCCAGCGCGGCCAATCCCGGTGCGTCCACCCCATCGTCATTGGTCAGAAGAAAATGCATGCCGTGACTCAATTTCCCATCGGCCCCCTCTGCAATGGACTCTGTGGCACAATGATGATCTCCTTCAGCCGAATCCGGGCATCCTCACCACCCAGCACATGAAACGTCAGCACCTCTGCTTCCAGCGGTGCGATCACCTGCAACCGCCCGAGTCCGGCCAAACGCATCGTCTGACCTGACTTATCCCGTTTCACCGGTGGCACTTCGTCATCCAGTCGTTGACCCGCAAAATTCACTCTCACTGGCGTGGCGAGATCTCGATCGTCCGCCGATGCATATCGAAGCACCACCTCATACTGCCCTTCCGGCAGGTACTCGATCCGCCATTCGACCGAATGGACCTCCAACCCCTCGGCGTTCGAGAGACCTTCCGCGTCTGAGTCGGGCTTAATATCCCTCGCCAAATCCGGCGTCAAAACGATCCATCGCTCGCCCAGTGGGCCCAGTTTGCCAATCCTCCGTGAAACGGGTTCCGGCTCGGGCTCGGCCATCTTGTCCTCAGTCTCCAGCGCATTCCGAGCCATTTGCAAGTTGACCACGCCACCCGCCTCGATCCAACCCTGAACCCGCCGGATCTCCTCCTGATAGGGGGCCGGATCAGCCGCATCCGCTGCGAGACTTTGAAGCATCGACAGATAGCTTCCCAGCAATGGGATATGGCGAGCCTTGAGCTGCTCCCGAAAAATGGCCTCGAGATCCTCAAACCCCGGCCCTTGCGCAGGTGCGGCGCTTTCTGCGCCACCCGCTTCCACGCCTGCAACGGGCGTTGAAACGGTTTGCGCCACCAAGGGCAGGAACGCCCCTCCAGCCATCATCAGGACAGACAAAATCAATCTCATTGAGGCGAGCGGCCCTCCGTTTGCAGGGCCCAAGCACCGGGGGGCTGACTGCGCTCCCGGGCGGCCTTCTCGCGCACCTCCAAGGAGCTGATCACCGCTTTCGGCATCGCCCCCTTGAGCCGTTGCGCATCTTCTTTTCTCACGGCAGCCAGGCCCTGATCCACGAGCACGTTTTGAAACAACCCGACATCTGGAAGAAACACCAACGCCAACCGCGATTGATTGGGCGCATTGGAGCGCACAGGTTGAACGAGCACTCGAACGATTTTTCCCTCCAGATAGCCCGTCGCGAATTCCATGGCCACCAGGCCGAGAGGGGTCGCTGCTTCCTTGGAGATCCCAAAATGCTGGGCAAAGAACGTCGCGTCCTCGCCGTCCACACCCTCGGGAGGCATGCACCGCACTCCAAACAACCTCACGGTAAAAGTGCCCCCTTCATGGTGGAACTGAAATTCGTCTCCGGACGTCGCAGAGCCCGCCACATACATTGCCTCCGGCACATCCTCAAAGCCGCCGAATCCTCCCAACATCCCCATCACCGGGGGCGGCATGCCCGGGTTTTTCTTCAACTCCGCCATCTGCGTTTTCAGCGATGCCAATTCGGACTGAACCAGGGCCTTGCGGTTCTTGTCGTCGCCAGCCCACGACCTCAGCGTCGACGCATACGACGTCACCACCGACTGATAGCCCTCCTGCAGCAGCTCACCCAATGACTTTTGAAACGCCTTCAATGTCCGTCCCGAATCCGCTGCGTCTGACTTTTGCGGTGCCTCCGCCTGCAATTCGTCTTCCAACTGCTTCGGCACCAATCGCAGATGATGAAAGCGAATGATGTTCAGCGGGAAACCGTCCTGCGCCGTCAACCGCAAGGTCACGGGACTGCGCGGATAGGAAATCGGACCGATTCGATACGACTCAAATGTTGCGCCATCCGAAGTGAGCTCAACGTCGAACCCGCGCCGATTGTCGGTAGCCCCCGGCAACAGCGAAACTTCAAAGAATTCAAAACCGGCCTTGGCCACTGGCTCCTTGTCGGGCTGGCGCGTCGGCCGGCCCTCTGAGATCAAGGGTGCCTCCACCATTGCGCAATCGAATTCCAGATAGTAGTCACCGGGCACCAGGGACACACCCCGCCATTCCGCATAGCTGGTCGCTGAGCGCCACCCCTCGAGATTGCCTCGCAGCAATTCCGGTCCACCCGATAGATAGGCCGTCTCCACGGGCAGAGAGATCGCCTCCGTCTGAACCAGCGTCGAAGCGGTACCTGCATACAGGGAACTGAGTTCATCCCTTCTCCGTTGGACGCGGAGGGCCTCCTGGTAGTCTCCCCGCTCCGCGGCTTCGATTTCGGCTTTTCCCAGAGCCCGTCCATACTGCTCCGTGAGCAACTGCGACTCGCTCAAAACCGCCTCCAAAAACATTGTTCGCGCAGAAACCAAATCCGCTGGTGGTTCCTTGTCGGGGGCCTCTGGTTCCCCCTGCCCCACACCTGTCGTTGAGAAGACTCCCAGACAGACCGCAGCCCCGAGGCCAAAGCCCCGAAACCAAACTGCCCATGGATTCCAAGTTCCCATCGTCATTCCTGCCCCGACCCTAGCGGCTGGCCGGCACCAGTTCCACCCCGAGAAGCTGCATCAAATTGTCCTTCACCAAGGTCTTCGCGACCAATCTGAATGGCCCATCACCATCCGTTACCTTCAGTGTCCCAAGCAAGCGCCGCTCAGGCCCCTTCATCGTCGTCTCAATCCGACCTGTGAGGGTGAATCGGGATTCCTCGACCAAAAGTGATCCGCCTTCCACCGTGCCACAACGGTACCGCAGATACACCTCATAACCTCCAGGCGGCAGATCGGGCAGCACCCACTCCGCCGCGACCCCCGGATTCGACCATCCCTCAATCACCCCCCCGCCACTCGGGCGGCTCAGCCCCTTCAGCTTGGCCTCCTCCAGAGGCATCTCAATCACTTCCGGCAGCAAGCTCGCCCGAAGCGATTGCTCCCGAGTCTCCAGCAGCAGCAGTTCCTTGTCCTCTCGCTCCAGCTGGGACTCGATCCTACGACGCTGCTGCTGAGCCTCGATGGCCCCTCGGTAGTCCCTCTGCTTCGCCAATGATCGCTCCAAAACAAGCAGCTCATCCATGTGCTGCTTCAGAGGCTGGAGACTCCCCGCAATCAACGATCTGGCGAACTGAAGGCGCATCAATTCCAAATCCGTCTCCCCATCGTCGTCCGCCGCCCTCAACATGCCAAGACTCCAGACCAAGCCAAAACTCAGTCCAGCAGCCAGCATGCGAACAATTCCTCGGCTCATGGGACAAATCGAAGTCGAAGATTAGATCCCGCCCTGTGGATCACAAGATCGAAGTTGGCCCGGGCCATTCAATTCAACAGGCCCTATGCCTTCGCACAACCTTGCGAACCGAGCCGCTCACTCGGCCGCCAGCGCTTTTTCCACGGACTCGGCAAGCGCTGTTCCGCGCAGATCCTTGGCCACCACTTTTCCATCCTTGCCGATCAAGAAGGTGGCTGGGATGCCCTGAATTCCAAACTTGGCCGCGAGTTCGGTTTCCCACCCCTTGCCCGTGAAATCCTGGGGCCACGGCATTTCCTTCTCCTTGATGAAGCTTTCCAGGGCTGCCTTGTCTTCGTCCAGCGAGATCCCAATCACTTCAAAGCCTTTGTCATGGTACTCGGCGTAGGTCTTTGAAACATTGGGCAGTTCCGCCACACACGGTCCACACCACGTTGCCCAAAAGTCGATCAGCACGACCTTGCCCTTCATCGCGGCCAGATCCACTGCCTCGCCATTCAACCCGGTAAAGGCAATCTCCAGCGTGTCACCCACGGAAGGCTGACTGAAGCCGCTTTCGATCTGCTCAAGAAACTCCGTCAACTGTCCCACCATTGGATGGCCCACGGCGTCTTTTTTCGCCTGCTGGATCAATGCCAGCGCGTCGTCTTTCTTCCCAGCGATGGTCAAAGTCTCCACCAAACCCTGCAAGACGCCCACATACTCCCGAGGCTCCATGTCCGTCCCCGTGGGAAGCTTCTTCAACCGGGCTGTGAGCAGTTCAATCACTCGATCACTATTGCCCGTCACCTGATAGGCTCCCACGAGCGCTTCGACCGCCATTTCACGATCCGGTGCTTCGGGCTGACTCCCGAGGTAGGTTTCCAACGCCTCGGCTTTCTGAGCCTCAAATTTCTCGATGATCTCCTTCGCCGTTTCACCCATCAAGCTTGGGGTTGCGGTGAAAAGAGCGAGCGCGAGCGCAAAAAACGGTACCGGTTTCTTCATCTGCCTAAGGGACACGACCCTCGGCGGGAATCCAATTCTATTTTCTGCACGCCGGGTCAGAAATCGGTCCATTTTGACCACTTTGGGCAGACGGATTCCCATCAAGAACACGTCTGCCCTTGCATTGCGCTCTGAATGGCTTAAGGGCACTCAATTTGCATTTTTATGGGGACGAAAGCCATCCTAGCCCTTGAAGACGGGCGCTACTTCGAAGGAGAGTCATTCGGTGCTTCTGGCACGATGACCGGAGAGATCTGTTTCAACACCTCGATGACGGGTTACCAGGAGGTCCTGACGGATCCTTCCTACCGTGGTCAGATCGTTGCGATGACGTATCCAATGATCGGGAATTACGGGGTCAATCCGCTCGACAACGAGAGCCACCAACCTCACGTGCGCGGGTTTGTCATTGAAGAACTCTGCGAGGTCCCCAGCAACTGGCGCTCCAGGCAGACTCTCGACGCCTACCTAAAAGAGTGGAAAATCCCCGGCATTCAAGGCATTGACACCCGGGCCTTGACCCGTCATCTCCGAACGCTCGGAGCCATGCGTGCCGTGATCAGCGATGAGATGGGCAGCATCGAGGAAGCCGTGGCTGCCGCCAAGGCCAGCCCCAGCATGGAGGGCTCCGATTTTGTCAAAGAAGTCTCCACCAAGGAAGCCTACCGCTGGGATCCCAACGACGAAGACAGCCGAGAGTGGGG
The DNA here is from genome assembly GCA_963976915.1 of uncultured Verrucomicrobiales bacterium. Lineage (GTDB taxonomy): Bacteria > Verrucomicrobiota > Verrucomicrobiia > Verrucomicrobiales > Verrucomicrobiaceae > CAXBNA01. The sequence continues at coordinate 8,113 of CAXBNA010000083.1, read as the reverse complement.
CATTCCCAACCCTTCCCAAGACTCGCTCGGAGGTGAGACGGGCGTGTTTCATGATCTGCCGGAGCAACGGTTCCATGTGGTCGCCTACGACTTCGGCGTCAAAAAGAACATCCTCAGGCGCCTCCGCCAGCAGGGCTTCCGGGTGGATGTCGTTCCTTCAACCACGAAAGCCAGCGAGGTCCTCGCCAAGAACCCTGACGGAGTCTTCCTCTCCAACGGCCCTGGGGATCCTGGAGCGCTCGACTACATCCACAGTGAGATTCGCGAATTGATCGGCAAGAAGCCCATCTTCGCCATTTGCCTCGGCCACCAAGTTCTCGGACACGCCTTCGGCGGAAAGACCTTCAAGCTCAAATTTGGCCATCGCGGAGGCAACCAACCGGTGAAGGACCTTCGCAGTGGCAAGGTGGCCATCACCTCCCAAAATCACGGCTTCGCCATCGATCCCTCCTCCCTGCCCTCCCACGTCGAGGTCACCCACATCAATCTCAACGACGGCACCGTCGAAGGCATGCGCCACCGGGACGAACCGGTCCTTAGCGTTCAATATCATCCTGAAGCCGCCCCTGGGCCCCACGATGCCCGGTATTTCTTTGCCGAGTTCGCCAAGATGATGGAGAGCGGCAGCTAACCCGCGCCTCTCAGGAGGGCGTTGGCTGTGAGAGGCCCATGCCCCCGCGCCGGATCAAGACAAACGCTCCGGCAAGCCCTCGTATTTTCTCAGGCCATCGAATTGGAGACTCCGATCACTCTCCCACCAGCCTCAACGCCTCACTGACATTCTCGACCGAAAGGAGTTCCGGCAGCACGACCGGCGCGTCTTTTCCGGGAACATAAAGCACGTTCACCGGAACCGCCGCTTTTCCCAAAGCTCCCAGTGCCTTCGTGATCCGCTCGTCCTCATTGGTCCAGTCGGCCCTCAATAGGATCACCCCTCGCTCGTTGATGAGTTTTTGGAGCGCGGAGTCCTTGTAGACCCGCTTGTTCACTTGGCAGGTGAAACACCACTTGGCAGTGAAATCGATGTACACTGGCGTGTTCGATTCCCGAAGTTCCGCCTCTTTTTCAGGTGACCACGCCTCCCATTCCAAGCCGCCTTCGACCACCGTCGCTCCAGAATGCTCCGAAGCTTCTCGATGTGGCCAACCGTAGACCATTCCGCCCACGGCAAAAGCCAGCGCCACGGCGACCGCAATCAGCCGAGTCCTCACAGGCTTGTGGGGCAGCGCCCACCGCCCATAAATCCAGCAACCGACAGCCACGAGCACGAGGCTCAAAAGCATGAACAAAAGCGCCTGCCCTTCAATCATTCCTGTCAGCACCCAGGCAAAGTACGCCACCGTGCCAAAGAGCAGAAATGACATGCCCTGCTTGAAACTTTCCATCCATGCACCGGGACGTGGAAGCGCCGACACGAGTTTTGGAACCAGCGCGAGCACCAAAAAGGGACTCGCCAACCCGAGGCCAATCAGCGTAAAAATCAGCATCGCTTGAAAAGGCGGCAACGCCAATGTGGCACCCAAGGCCGAGCCCAAAATCGGAGCTGAGCAAGGCGTTGCGACCACCGTCGCAAGAAACCCTGAAAAGAACGAGCCACGAGTTCCATGAGCGGACTGCAACTCCGCTCCGACCCCGACGGCGGAAGCCCCAATTTCAAACACTCCCGCCATGTTCAATCCGAATACCAGGAAGAAAACTGCGAGAGCATAATTGAATCCCGGGATCTGAAGCTGAAAGCCCCATGCCTTCCCCAAGGCCACCACAACACCACCCAGAATCCAGAACGAAAGCAACACCCCGGCCGTGTAGGCGAGACTGTGGCCAATGATGTGCTTTTTCTCTCCACCCGCTTGCTGCACAACCCCCATCACCTTGATTCCAAGCACTGGAAAAACGCAGGGCATGACGTTGAGAATCAAGCCCCCAATGAACGCAAAAACGAGGTAACCGAGAAAGGTTGTTTTCGGAACGTCCACTGCAGCGTCTTCGGATTGGACGGTAGGTGTGGGTTCTGCCAGAGCTACCGACGTCTCAAACACGCCCACTGAATCGGGATCCATCACGGATTGGGCCGCAACCGCGATGCGCAACGTCGCCTCAGGTTTGATCGGCATGCAATTCTGCGGATCACAGACCAGCGCATCAACCTTGACTTGAATCTCCGCCGTCGACCCGATCGCCGCATCGGCAGCAGGCGTCACCTTGGCCGGAAGATAAACGGTCCCCTCATACCCTTCGCTCTTCTTCCCCCCTGTCGAATCCACTTCCGTCGTCGCTGGCCAGGGAAGTTCTTCCACCGTCCAACCTTCCGGCGCAGTAAAGCTGAGTCGGGTCGGCTTTCCAATGATGCCCTCTGGCAAGACCTTGCCGTAGGTATGCCAATGCTCCTGATGATCCAGCTTCACCGCGATCCGGAATGACTCTCCCGGAGCTGCGGCGCTGACCTCCGAGACAAGTGCAGCGGACACTTGCTTCGCCGAACCTCCTCCAAACGCGGGAACCGACGACACCGTTTGCCCAGACAGAAACGAAACCACCCCCGTCACCGCGAGCATCACTGCCGCACCCAAAAAAGATCGCATGCCCGTTAGAGAGAGCTGTGAGTACCGTCGCAGAAAGGCGGGGTTTTGGTGGCTTTGCAATTGCACAGCCACACTTTGGACTTCTCCGCGACTGAGAATTTCTTTGGGCCCAAACCCGTCCCCTTGTGGCTGCCGTCGCACAACGGTTGGTTGCCCGAAAGGCCGCAAGCGCACCAAAAATGATCCCCGGCTTCGAGTTCGATGGCGCAGGGCTTGGTGTCGTGGACTTTGGGTAGATCGCTCATGGGAAGACGTTACGCCCGTCCGGCAAGCAGTGGCAAGGAATCTCTCAATCATCACTCGGCATGAGAGCGTTTCCAGCCCCGGTCTATTCCCTCAGCGCCTCCGCAACTTCCCGCACCAAGTCCGGCCCCCGATACACCAATCCCGTGTAAACCTGGACCAAATCCGCACCGAGACGACGCTTCGCCACTGCATCCGGCCCAGAAAGCACCCCGCCGACACCAATGATCGGCGTCCCCTCCTTCAACAGCATTCGGAACGCCTGGAGAATGTCGTTCGACCGCTCCAACACCGGTCTCCCGCTCAATCCACCGGTCTCGACCGCCAGCTGATGCCCAGCCACCGGATCGCGCATGATCGTCGTGTTCGTCGCAATGACCCCATCCACGCTCAATTCATTGAACACCCGCGCCAGCGCCTCCACCTGGTCGCCGCTCAGGTCAGGAGCGATCTTCACCACAATCGGCACCCGTTTCCCATGTTCGGTCGCCAACGTCTCCTGATCCGCCTTCATCGCGGCCACGAGCTGCCTCACCGACTCCTCCGCCTGGAGATCCCGCAGCCCCTTCGTGTTCGGGGACGAGATGTTCACCGCGATGTAGTCCGCCACAGGATACGCCGCCTTCAGGCACTTCCGGTAGTCCTCCACCGCCTCGTCATTCGGCGTGTCAAAATTCTTCCCAATGTTCACACCCACAATTCCGCGAAACTTCCGCTTCTTCAGCCGTTGCACCGCCACCTCGATTCCCGGATTGTTGAACCCCAGCCGGTTGATCAAGGCCTCATGCTCCGGCAGTCGAAACACCCTCGGCTTCGGATTCCCCGGCTGCGGACGCGGCGTCAGCGTACCCACCTCGACAAACCCAAAGCCAACCGCCCCCCAGGCATCCACACACTCCGCGCCCTTGTCCATCCCCGCCGCCAAACCCACGCGATTCGGAAACCGCAGACCCATCACCTCCGCCGGACTCCCGAGCACGCTCGCCCCATCCCCCAGCATCCCCAGCGCGTTCCCGATCCGCATCATCTTCGCCGTCCACACATGTGCCCGCTCCGCATCCAAGCGGAACAACCACGGCTTCATGACAGGATACATTCGGGCGGCGAGAGACATGTGCACCGTTGGACGAAACCCGGCATTCGATCAACCTGCCAAACGCAATTTACAGACCGTTTACAGACGCTGCTCGTCCGCCCATCGAGGCTCGGGGTGCCATGAAAAACACATCACGCACCCTTCGCAGCTTCGTCGTCTCCACTCTCGCCATCGCCGCCTTCTCTGGTTCGGCTTTGGCCAAGAAACCACAACCGGCTCCTGAAGCCGTGGATCCGAGCCCCAAGGAAGCCCTGGTCCAAATCGCCGTCCTCCTTGACACCAGCAACAGCATGGACGGCCTCATCGAGCAGGCGAAGAGCCAACTCTGGAAGATCGTCAATGAATTCAACGACGCCCGGCAGGACGACAAGGTCCCCGTCGTCCAAGTCGCCCTCTACGAGTATGGCAACAACGGCCTCAGCGTCGCCAGCAACTACATCCGCCAAATCCTCCCCTTCACCCGAGATCTCGACCGCGTCTCAGAGCAACTCTTCAAACTCACCACCAACGGCGGCGATGAGTACTGCGGTGCGGTCATGCGCCACGCCCTCGACAGCCTCGACTGGAAACCCAGTTCGAAGGTTTACAAAGCCATCTTCGTCGCCGGAAACGAACCCTTCACCCAAGGTCCCATCGAGCCCAACGCTGTCTGCCGCGATGCCATCGGCAAAGGCATTGTCATCAATACCATTCACTGCGGGAATCGCGGCCAGGGCGAGTCCGGCGGCTGGCGCACCGGATCGGCTCTAGCCGAAGGCAAGTTTCTCACCATCGACCAAGACAAGGCCATCGTGCACATCGCCGCCCCGCAGGACGACGCCATCAGCAAGCTCAGCATCGAACTGAACAACACCTACATCACCTACGGCAAAGACGGCGCCCGAGGAGCCGCCAACCAAGCTGCCCAGGACACCAACGCCTCCTCTTACAAAACCGCTGGGGCCGAAGTCCAACGGGCCGTCACCAAGGCCTCCGCCAACTACAAGAACAGCAGTTGGGATCTCGTCGACGCCTGCAAAAAGGACGGCATCAAACTCGAGTCCATCGCCGAAGAAGAACTGCCCGCTGAACTCCAAGCCCTCAGTCAGGCGGAACGCAAGAAAGTGATCGATGAGAAGGCCGCCGAACGCAGCCGCATCCAGGCGGAAATCAAGACCCTGAACGAACAGCGCGAAAAATTCGTCGCGGCCAAGAAGAAAGAAGCCTCGGCCGAACAAACCCTCGACGAAGCCATCGTTACCGCCGTTCGGGAACAAGCGACCGAGAAAGCAGGCATCGACTTCAAGAAACCCTGAGCCCCTCTCCACCGTGCGCCGCCCGCCTTCAAGCGGGCGGCGTTCATCGTTGGATTCAAAACCTCCCCCGTGATTTTTGCGTTTTCTGCGGCTATCCTTCCCCTTCCAACCATGCCCACCATTCTCGTCATCGAAGACGACAGCGCCATCCGCCGTGGCGTGGTCGATGCCTTGCAGTTCTCCGGCTACGATGTCCTCGAAGCTGGAGAAGGCGGCAGGGGCATGGAACTCGCCCAATCCGCCAACTTCGACCTCCTCCTCCTCGATCTGGTCCTCCCGAACTACAGCGGCTTCGAGATTCTCCAAGCCCTCCGCGAACACCGTCACACCACGCCCGTCATCATCCTCTCCGCGCGAGGCGAAGAAGCCGACCGTGTCAAAGGCCTCAAGCTCGGCGCCGACGACTACGTCGTGAAACCCTTCAGCGTCCGCGAACTGCTCGCCCGTGTCGAAGCCGTCCTCCGCCGTTCCCCCGAGCGCCCCTCCGCCGCAGAAGAGATTCCCATTCCCAACGGTCAAATTGTGCCCGCCCGACGTGAAGTCGTCTTCGAGGACGGCGCCCGAGAGGAACTCTCCGAACGCGAGACCGAACTCATTCAATACCTCGCCAGCCACTCTGGACGCGCCATTTCCCGCGAAGAACTCCTCCGCCGCGTTTGGCGCATCGAACCCCGCCACACCGAGACTCGCACCATCGACATGCACATTGCCCACCTCCGCGCCAAACTCCGCGACAACGGCAGCGAACCCCACTTCCTCCTCACGGTCCGAGGCAAAGGCTACATGGTGAAGCAATGACGAATGATGAATTCCGAATGCCGAGTTCCCACCATCCTTCGACCCGACTAGCAGTGTCACCTATGCATTGACTGCACCAGCCATTCGTCATTCATCATTCGTCATTCGTCATTCCCATGCACCGCCCCATCCTCCGCTGGCTCCTCTTCACCCTTTGCCTCGCAGTCTTCGCGAGCGCTCTGGTGTGGATCAGCGGACGCATGCTCGCGATGGAAAATGAGCGACGCGAAGCCGAACGTAGCGCCCAGATCCAGGAGCGCGTGCGGCTCGCCCTTTGGCGAATGGAATCCATCGCCAGCACCCTCCTCATTCGCGAAAACGCCAGGCCCGCCTCCCACTACCAGGCCTTCTACTCGCCAACCGATCTCTACACTGCCAGCAACCAACCGATTCCCCAAGGCGAGGCTCTGACCCCCTCGCCCCTCCTCGGCGAAAAGCCCGACCTCGTCCGGCTCCACTTCGAAGTCCGCGATGGACTCTCCACCGTCTGCAGCCCCCAGGTGCCAGAGGGAAAGGATGCCACTCTCGCCAACAACTGGTATGTCATCGACCCCAAAACGGCGGCCTCCAGCGCCGACCTGAAAAAACTCGAATCGATCCTCCGCAAGCGGCCCGACCTTCGCAACATCACCACCGGTTCCGCAGGCCTTCCTGCTGAGCAAAACTCCACAATCGAGGAAAAGACCAAGGCCGCCCCTGTGCCGCAGATGGCCAAAGAGGACACCTTTGAGCCACCCATCGCGATGGCCCAACAGGTCGCCAACAACCGAGAGTTCCAACAACGCTCCAATCTCATCAACCAGAACATCGCCGCTGAAAAGAGTGAAGCGATGAAAGTGCCCATGAAGAAAATGGCCACCGCCCAATCTGGCCAAGGCTCCGCCAAACCCTCCACCCGGGAACAGGACCGATCTTCCTACAAGTCAATGCGTTCGGCAGCGAGCAGCCTCCTCGGTGATGAGGTCGCTGCAGACGCAGCCCCGACGCCTCCCCCCACTCCCCAAGAGTTCCCCTCTCTCGCAGGCGATCTCTCCGCCTCGTGGATCGACGGAGAACTTTTCCTCTTCCGCAAGGCCCAGCTCGAAGGTCAATCGCGCCTCCAGGGCATCTGGCTCGACTGGCCCTCCCTACAGCAGCGCCTTCTGGAAACCATCCGCGACCTCCTTCCCGCCGCCACCCTGCGGCCCGCCACCCTGCGGCCCGCCACCGAAGCCGAACGCACCGACCCCGACACCCTCGTCACCCTACCCATCAAGTTCAGCCACGGACCCGTTGCCATCACTTTGCCTGCGATCCACCGGCCCATTCTCCGCACGCTTGCCATTGCCTGGGCCAGCCTCATTCTCGCCGCTGCCGCCATCGCCTTCGTCCTCCAGCGCGCCCTCACCCTCAGCGAGCGTCGCGGGGCCTTCGTCTCCGCCGTCACCCACGAGCTGCGCACACCACTCACCACCTTCCAGCTGTACTCCGAGATGCTCGCCGAGGACATGGTCAGCGATCCCGCCAAGCGAAAAGAGTACCTCAACACCCTCCACAGCGAGTCCGGCCGCCTCATGCACCTGGTGGAGAACGTCCTCTCTTTCTCTCGGATCGAACGCGGCCGAACCGCCGCACGCGAAGAGACCCTCACCGCCCGCGACCTCATCGACCGCATGCTTCCCCGCTTGGAACAACGCGCCTCCTCCTGCGACCTCACCCTCAAGATCGAACGCAATCCTGAAGCCGAGGAAGCCACGCTCAAAGTCGATCCACTCGCCGTCGAACAAATCCTTTCCAACCTCGTGGACAACGCCTGCAAATACGCCGCCCCAGCCAGCAGTCAGGACACCCTCGATCTCCATCTCCGCCGGGTTGGCAAGCAGCTCCACCTATCCATCCGCGACTACGGCCCCAAGGCCCAACGCAAAAAGCTCTTTCAAGCCTTCGCCAAATCCGCCAGTGAAGCCGCCCACAGCGCCCCCGGCGTCGGACTCGGCCTCGCCCTCAGCAAGCGCCTCGCCCGTGAGCTGGGCGGCGATCTCCGGTTCGAGCCCCCCGCCGACGGAGGCACCCGCTTTGTGCTCACGCTGCCCGCCGTGTCGTAATCAGCAATCTCCCCT
>CAXBNA010000082.1:0-24168 GCA_963976915.1 uncultured Verrucomicrobiales bacterium | reverse complement strand
AAGGGTGAGGGGAGCGGAAGCCACGTTGCCACTGAGCTTTCCACGGCGGTCGCCAAGGTGGCGGGGTAGGATAGGCCCTTGGCTATCTCAAGTTTTGGACGATACTGACTCCAACGGTCTCTTCCTGTTTCTATGCACGACCACATCCTGTCATCATTCGATCACTCGCTCGCCCGCCTGCGGGAGAACGTGTTGACGATGTGCAGCCTGGCTCGCAAGAACCTGGCTTCTTCGATGCGTGGCCTTTTGGAGCGTGACACGGACCTCTGCAATGAGGCCATCGCTGCCGATCAGGACGTCAATGATCTGGAGAAGGCCGTCGACAAGCTCGGGATGCAGATTCTTCTCAAGTTCCAGCCGTCGGCACGGGACCTTCGGCAGGTCATGGCCAATATTCGCATCGCCAACAATCTCGAACGCATTTCCGATCAGGCGAGCGGGATTGGGAAGCGCGCCCGAATGATCAACAGTCTTCCGGAAATGTCGGAGACCCAGATGCTCCAGCCTCTCTATTACCTCTGCCTTCGAAATCTGGAGTCCAGCATTGAGGCATTTTCGGAGTCCAACGCCGATTTGGCGGCTCGGTCGAGAAAACTCGACAAGGAATTGGATCAGGCGGAGAAAAAGCTCAACGAGTCACTACTAAGGGTGATGGAGAACCGGAGTAGCTCCCTTGAAGGCTACCTACACCTCATCTTTGTGGCTCGGTTTCTGGAGAGGGTGGGGGACCACGCCAAGAACATTTGTGAAGACACCATTTTCATCGAGCGTGCGGAAGATGTCCGGTTCACCAAGGACAAACGTGCGGAAGTGATGACACTGCCTCTGTGATCTGCAGACATTTTTGAAAAGTCTTTGAAATCCTGTTGCGTTCCTCACAGGCCCGCTATATTCGCGCTCCCTGTTTTTCGACACGCGCGAGTGGCGGAATTGGTATACGCGCAAGATTAAGGATCTTGTGCCGCAAGGCTTGGGGGTTCGAGTCCCCCCTCGCGCACCATCTTCAGACTGGAGATGGTATCTAGAAAGACAGGAGGCCCCGGCCAGAGCCGGATTTCGCCTACGTCGTGACGATTTTCAGGATGCTTGTGGCGATGTCGTGGAACGCCTTGCTGGCGGACGATTCATCCACGGATTTAAGGGCAATGGGTTGACCATCGTCCCCACATTCGCGCACATCCATCTCAATGGGGATTTGCCCCAGAAGCGGGACACCCAGACGCTTGGCTTCGTGCTCGCCACCACTCTTGCCAAAGATGTGATACACGTTGCCATCGTTCGGGCATACGAAATAGCTCATGTTCTCGATGATGCCGAGGATCGGCACATTCACCTTTTGGAACATCGCCACGGCCTTTCTCGCATCGATGAGCGCCACCGCCTGAGGCGTCGTCACGATCACCGCCCCGTCGAGAGCGACGGTCTGCACAATGGTCAATTGGATGTCGCCCGTGCCCGGCGGCAGATCGAGAACGAGGTAGTCCAAATTGTCCCAAGCCACCTGCCGCAGGAATTGCTGGGTGTACTTCGTGGCCATGGGGCCGCGCACGATCACCGGTGAGTCGTTGTCGAGGAGGAAGCCCATCGACATCAGTTGAAGGCCATCCTTCTCGATGGGGACAATTTGTTGTTCTTCATTCTGAAAGGGGCGCTCGTTGGTGCCGAACATGTGGGCGATGCTGGGGCCGTAGAGGTCGCAGTCGCAAAGTCCCACCCGTGCACCAGTGTGGGAAAGGGCCACTGCCAGATTGGAGGCCACCGTGCTTTTGCCCACGCCACCCTTGCCGGAGCCCACAGCGATCACCTTCTTCACGCCTGGAATGCTGGATTTGCCGAGTGTGCCAGAGGCGGTGGTGCCAGCGCCTGGCGGCTCTTTGATGTCGAAATCGAGTTGGGCACGGTCCACCCCCGGGAGGCTTTTCAATGCGGCCATGGCCTGCTCGTGGATCTGACGTGGAACGGCGGCGTCCTTGGTGGCCAAAGAGATGGCGACACTCACGTTTCCCCCTTCAATCGCGATGCCTTTGACCAGCCCAAAAGAGACAATGTCGCGGCTGAAGCCAGGGTAGGGAACTTTGGATAGTGCGTTGCGGATGTCAGATTCAGTGGGCATACGGGTAGATGAGCTTTACGCACGCCATGCGCAAGCGGCCATCGTGTTTTTGCACAGGGAATTGGGAAGGTGGAATGCTGCCGAGGCGCTCAAAGAAACCGACGGAACTTCAAGGCGCCCAGTCGAAATCCTTGCCGCGACTACTCCCGAGCCAGGGAACTGGGCGCTTCAGCCGCGACTGCGGCGCGGTAGTCCGCTTGAGCCTTGAAGTAGTCCGCCAAAGCCTGAACTTCCGCGACCTGGGCGTCGAAGGTGGCTTGTTCGCGAATTTGCAACGGAAGCAGGTCGCCCGCCCCGGCATTGAGGCGATCCGTCTCGGCTTGCTCGAGTTGTCGGGCAAGCTCGACGTTTCGTCGGGCCCGGGAGATCTGGAGGGCCGCCGCATCAAGAGCCGAGTAAGAGTCTTGTACGTCGGCACTGATCTTATTCCGGGCGAACTGCTCCTCTGCACGGAGTTGGTTGATCGCCCCCATCACGGTTTCGAGTTGGCCCTTGGCTTCACGACGCTGGAGTGGCATTTTGAACTCGACCCGCCCTTCGAGTTCAAACTCTTCGATGTCGCGATAGGTCCGCCCGCCCGTGGATTGGTTGGCTTCAATGGCCACGTCGAGATTGGGAAGCAGATTGTTTTTGGCGAGGCGGTAGTCGACCTCAGCCTTGTCGATTTTGAGTTGAATCGCGCGGACTTCTGGACGGAAGATCAATGCCTTGGCGGTGTCGCTGCTGAGCTGGCTTGTGTCCGGGCTGGGATGGGCTGGAAAGGTGGCCGGGATTCGGTTTCGGGGGCTCAGGATAGGCTCGTCCTGATCATCACGATGGAAAAGAGAGAGCTCGATGGAGGCCTTTTCGAACAGACGGCGGGCTTTGACCACGCTGATCTCCCGACTGACGACGAGGCGCTCGTTGTCGGTAATGATGATGGGAGCGGCGGCACCATTGTCGACAAGGTCACGGATGTTGCCGTCCCGATCTTGGGCGATCTTGAGCAATGACTCAGCGAGGTCCAATGCTTTTCCCGCGCCGACCCAATTGTAATAGGCAATGGAGGCTGAGCGGATAAAGTCCAAATACTGTTTCAGCACGATCGGATTGGCCAACTCCTGCTCGATGCGGGCTTTGGTGAGCGAAGCACGGCGTTTGTCGATGGTGCCGTCGCGAAGGAGGTTGAGCCTAAGGCCGAGGGCGATCTCTCCGTCTCCCTGAGCGCGGTCCTTATTGTAGTTTGGCAGGAATCCGTCGCTGAAACGGTAACCACCATAGACATTTCCGCCCCAAAACGGCAGCGCCTGATCCAACATGGCATAGGCTGTCGATCCGTCGTAGTAGGCTGAGGGACGAAATGTGGCAGAGCCATTGACGTTGAGGTCGAAGGCACCTTGGGCGCTGCGGAGTCGACCAGCCGCGATGTCGAACTCGATCAAAGCGGCAAGGTATGGTGGGTACTGCGATCTCACCGATTCCAAAACCTCAGGAAGCACCAAGGGGCCGGTCCGTGGTTGCGGGGTGGTTGAGGGGGCACTCTCGGACTGCCCTCGAACGGGAGACGCAACGAGAAACGAGGCAAGCGTGAACGAGGCGAAGGGAAATCGGATCACGGGAAGCAATACAAAGATGGTGGGAGAGATGGCTGGAACCGCTACTTCTTGGAAGTAGTGACGTCACTTGACTTGTCTTTTCCGTCTTTGGCAACAGCGGCCGTATCGGTGACGAGTGGCGGGAAGCCATTCATTTGCCGCCAAATTTCAAACCACAGTGGCACCTGCTGGAGCATGACCCAGCCGTTGACCAAGGTGCCCTGGCGCAACCAACGGTCGCGGTCGGGCCAAGGAACGGTGACCTCTTCTCCACCGCGCCTTACGACATCGGGTTTCGGGGACACGACAATTCGAAATTGCCCCGTAGTGGCGTTGGGCAACTGGTCGACCAGCACGACTTCACCTCCGAAGGTCCCAATGGCAAGGCTGGGCCAACCGATGGACTGAATGGCGGGCCAGCCCTCGAAGGCAATTCTCACGGGACTTCCTGGTTCCACCGTTCCATCCGGAAGCGTCGTTCGAGCATGAATGAGCGGGAGGTCATTGCCATCAACGAAGAGTTCCACAAACCGGCTGTCCGTTTCAGGAACGATGACGCAGATGGGTGACCCGGGTTTTAGATAGGTGCCGTCGGTAACCTGAACGGAGAGAACAACGCCGTCCCGGGGGGCTTCGACGATCTGGCGAAGGTTCTGATTGATCTTCACATCGATCTCGGAGAGGTCCTTCTCGGCGCTGGCAGCATCAGACAGGGCGGACCCTTTGGAGGCCCGGATGCTGGCGATCTTGGAGGCGTAGTCGTTGTTCGTACGCTTCAAGTTCGCTTCAGCTCCCGCGAGTTCGGCAATGGTAGAATCTCTGGAGAGCGTGGCTAGCTCGACTTCACGGGTCGAGACGAGCTTTTTCTCTGAAAGCGAGAGAGTCCGCTCGTAATTCAATCGCGCGGTCTCAGCTGCGATTTTGGCCGAAGCGACCTTCTGCCTCGCGGTCTCAATGGCCTCGTTCATGGCCAACTCCTCTTGAATGATTTGGGCAGAGAGATCCTCGACACGACCTGCTGCGAAGTCACGCCGAGACTCGATGGACTCCCGCTGAGCTTTGAGGTTGGCGATAAGGTTGGGATCGTTGTCCTGAATTTCAGCGATGATGTCACCTGCATGGACGCGTTGGTTTTCGACAACATTGAGTTTACGAACCCTCCCTTCGACCAGAGCTTCGACATCCACGCGGCGGTCCAGCGGATTGAAAGCTATTACGCGCCCACGGCCGTCGATGAATTGCCTCCATGGGAGAAAGAGTACGCCCACGAGAACGGCAAAAAAGAGGATGAGGATCAGGCGGCAGAGGACGCGCGGCCACTTGGAGGCGTTGGCCAGCGAGATGGCTGGAAAGTCGGCTCGCCCGTCGAGCAGGGTGGGTTCCGGTGGGGCAACGGTAATGGACGCAGGCATGTCGGATTGGAAACAGTTGAAATTGAGCTAGGAAAGCCTGTCAGGCCTCAGTGGCGGGAGATGAGAGTTGGCAGGGCGCGAGTTGAATCACTTGTACACATCGCTCGATGAGCGCCTTCTCGCGGGTCGCAATGATCAGGGTCCATGGGGCTTCGCTATCAAAAAGAATATCGCTCAACTCGGTTAGGGTGGTGTCGTCCAAGCCGTCCAAGACTTCGTCGACGAGGAGGAGGCGCGGTTGCTGCACAAAGGCTCGTGCGAGCAGGAGGCGGACTCGCTGCGCGGCGGACAGAGGAAGTCCTCCGAGTTGGATCTGTGTGTTCATCCCCTCGGGCATGCGAAGCACATCGTGGAGCAGGCCGGTCACCTCCAAAGCATTGCGGATCTCATCCAGCCCAATGTCTGCATGTCCCAGGCGCAGGTTGTCGATGACGCTGCCGGTCACGATCTCATTTGGTCGAATGAGTTGAACACTCTTGCGCAGTGACTCAAGGTACCAACTGCGAAGGTCGATGCTGTCGATGGAGATGTGGCCATTGTCAGGGCGGCGCAGTCCAAAAATCATGTCCAATATCGAACTGACACCGCTCCCGTGAGGGCCGACGACGGCCACCCTTGCCCCGGGTTCGATGTTGAAATCGAGGCCCTTGATCAGGCCGATTCCCCAGCGGTTGCCAAAGCTGAGGTTTTGACCGACCACGTGCGCCCCTTTTGTGCCGGGAGCGTGGACCTCTCCGTCTTCACGCTCAATTTCGAGATCGACGACGTGGCCCAACTTGTCGACAGCGGCCATCGTGTCGTACCATGCTTCAAGCTTCTTGCCCAACTTGACGAGAGACCCTGCGATTCCCGCGACGATAAGTTCACTGGCGACCAGTTGACCAAGGGTGAGTTGTTGGCTTACCACAAGGTAGCCGCCGATGGCAAGGAGCGCGGCGCTGGCGAGAACTTGAATTGACAGAAGGCCCCCGATCTGTCTCAACACGATTCCGAAATGGCGACGGCGAGCGTCAATGTAGTTCGTGGCCAATTGGTTCGCTCGATCCATGGCCAACTCGTAGCCGCCCGGACCTTTGAAGAGCATGGGAAATTGAGCGATTTGCTCAAACCAGTGCACAATTTCGTACTTGGTGACCGACTCATCAATGGCTGTGCGGACCGCACCGCGCCCGAGGATGAAGACCACAACGACCAACAGCACCGCGAGGAGGGCGGAAAATCCAAGGAGGTAAGGATGGAAGAGCCCCAGCAGTACCATCCCGATCAATCCTCCGAACACCACATTCACACCGTCGAGCAGCAGGAGGGCCGTACTTTTCTGCACCGTTGCAATGTCGAGGAAGCGGTTGACCAGTTCCGGGGCATGCACGCCGTCCAGAGCGGACGCACGGACGCGTGGTAGTCGATAGGCAAGGTCGGCGGCGATCCGCACAAAGAGCCGCCGCTGGATCACATCCGCAATGTAGTATTGGAAACCCTGTACAATTGCGGAGACCGAGAGGGCGATGAGCAGGGCTGCCGCGAGAATGAGCAGCGCCTGAATGTAGGGGGCGGTTTGTCCGCCAAAAGCCAAATTGCTCACCACAGCATCCACCGCAAGAGGGGTCGCGAGGAGCAGGATTCCTGACACGATGCTGAAGAGCAGCAGCAGCCAGACATTGGAGGACTCTCCTTTTAGGAGAGAGAGAAAACGCTTTACCGGAGAAATGTGAGCATGCGCTGCCCCGTGACCCCGTGATTCGTGGCCGAGGGGGGAGTTTGCCAGAGCCCGCATGGGTTCGGCCGGCCGCTCCGCGTGAACGATGCCTACCTCAATTTCGTCATCGGCACTCTCGAGTCCCAAGAGACGCGCGAGCCGAAGTCGTGAAATCGAACTCCTATGCCAAGGATGGTCTCCATCAGCAATGCGCGCACGGAACCAACTGGCGTGGCTGATGACGATCCAGCGCCCTTCGCTTCGACTCCATGCGACGACGGGAGCTTCGGATCGCGCCTGCCAAATAGCCTCCCGCAAGGGCATCCGGGCAGGCTTGATCGCCATTGCTACTTCAGCGGCGGCGGCAATGAGTTGCTCCAAGGACTCGTCCTGATCTCGAAAAGCATTCTGGAGCGCGATGCGGACGCGCTGTTGATCAAACTCCTGTCCCGTCATGCTGGAGAGCTGACCGAGGGTCCGGAGCCATCGACTGGTGGACTGTTGTGAGGACAGGGGGACCTTCGTTGGCGTTTGATTTTTGGGGGGGATTGGAGTCGGATCGAGATCGTCGGTCATACGGCGCTGGAAAACCTGATAAGCTAGTTAAACCGCCAGTCTTACGACAAGAATTTGCCTCTGGACGAAAGTTTGGCCGCGAATGTTGAAGTTTTATAGGACCATTCGGAACGGCCTTTCGCCAGCCTTTGGTTTTGATGAAGGGAGAGGGGAGTGCGCGTAAAAAACGCGCGGTGGTTTTGGGGATTGAAGCCATCACACTTTGGCGCGCTAGAGCGTCACGCCGAAGCGGGGGGAGAGTGCCTGACCACCTAAGCTTGAATGCGCAGTCCAAGGATCACAAGGTCGCGTTCGATGTGATCGAGTTCCGCGATCTTGGGGAGGTGGCCCCATTTCTGGAAGCCATGGGTTTCGAAAATTCGGAGGCTGGGGTCGTTGTGGCCGAAGATGAGGGCGAGAAGCGTGCGGATGTGCAGGCGGGGACAGGCGTCGATCATCTGTTGAAGTAACTGGCGTGCGTGGCCTTGGCCGCGAGCTTCAGGTGCCACGTAGATGGCAATCTCAGCGGTGGCATGGTAGGCAGGCCTTCCGTAGAACGCGCGCAGACCGCACCATGCGACAACGTGACCGTCCAGGGTCAGGACCCAAAGCGGATGACGGTCGGGGTGGTGGGTGCGGAACCAATCCCGGCGGGCCTCCACGCTGACCGGTTGCGTGTCGGCGGTGGCGAGCCGGTCGGGAATGGCCGCATTGTAGATCTCGACGATCCGAGGCAGGTCGGCCTCGGTGGCGTTTCGGATCTGGACTACAGCGGGCTTAGCCATGGACGACATTGGTGGGGGAGCCATCGAGGAAGGCCTGGAGGTTGGAGGCGATCGCGTCGATGAGTCTTTTCCGTGAAGCGAGGCTGGCCCAACCGATATGCGGGGTGATGAAGCAATTCCGGGCAGCAAAGAGCGGGTTGTCTGCTGAAGGAGGCTCGGAACTGAGGACGTCGAGTCCAGCCCCGGCGATGCGGCCTTCGTTGAGCGCGGAGGCTAGGGCAGACTCGTCGATCAATGGGCCACGACCCGTGTTGATGACAACTGCGGAGGGTTTCATGAGGCCGAGCGTACGCGGGCCAATGATGTGCTTGGTCTCATCGGTCAATGGGCAGTGGAGAGTGATCGCATCGCTGCGCGAGAAAAGTTCATCCAGCGCAACGGCCTCCACTCCAGCCGGTGGAGTGGTGTTCCAACTGCGCTTGGTGGCGAGGACGTTCATGCCGTAGGCAAGGGCAATGCGGGCAACAGAGCTTCCAATATCTCCAAAACCAACGATGCCGAGGGTCATGCTGGCGAGGTCTTTGATGGGGAAATCCCAGTAGCAAAAGTCGGGCGATCTGGCCCACCGACCCTCGCGAACGGTTTGGGCATGGTGACCGACCTGGTTGGTCATTTCGAGAAGGAGGGCGAACACAAGCTGGGCAACGGCGGCGCTGCTGTAGCCGGGAACGTTGGTCACCGTGACACCACGCTCGGTGGCTGCTTGGACATCGACGACGTTGTAGCCTGTGGCTGCCACTCCGATGTAGCGCAGCTCCGGCAATGCCTCAATGATCTTGCGATTGAGGACAGCCTTGTTGGTGATGACTGCCTCGGCACCGGCGCAGCGGGCAATCGTTTCATCCAGTGGCGTGCGATCATGGATCTCGCAGACGCCGATCTTTTCGAGGGGTTGCCAGCTAAGGTCACCGGGATTTGCTGTGTGGGCATCAAGGAGGACAATCTTCATCTCTGGCGATGTTGGAGCATTGGAATGGCGGGAGAAAGAGGAAAAAGTGACTGATGGCCGCTATTCCTCTTAATGCAGCTTGACGGTGGGGAGGGCGTTTCTATGGTCGCTTTCCCGCCTCATCGAGGCGGCTTTCAGAGGCCGTTGGCCCAAGCCCCCCATGAACATCCACGAATACCAAGCCAAGGAACTGTTTCAAAAATTCGGTGTCGCAAGTCCTGATGGACGCGTCGCCAGCACTGCGGAGGAGGCGGGTGCCGCCGCTCGTGAACTCGGTGGAGCCGGCCTAGTGGTCAAGGCGCAGGTTCATGCGG
Source organism: uncultured Verrucomicrobiales bacterium (assembly GCA_963976915.1). Classification (GTDB taxonomy): domain Bacteria; phylum Verrucomicrobiota; class Verrucomicrobiia; order Verrucomicrobiales; family Verrucomicrobiaceae; genus CAXBNA01. The sequence continues at coordinate 14,770 of CAXBNA010000082.1, read as the reverse complement.
GAGGACGCGGGAAGGGGACCTTCACGAATGGGTTCAAGGGAGGGGTTCACGTTATCGAAAGCGCGGAAAAGGCGCAGGAAATCGCAGGCCAAATGCTCGGGCAAACGCTCGTCACTCATCAAACTGGGCCTGAAGGCAAGCTGGTGAGCAAGGTCCTGATCGCAAAGTCGGTCGACATTTCCAAGGAGCTGTATCTTGCGGTTTTGTTTGATCGCCAAACCAGCCGGCACGCCATCATTGCCAGCACCGAGGGTGGGATGAACATCGAGGAGGTCGCAGAGAAGACTCCTGAGAAGATCCTCAAGGTTTTTGTTCATCCAGCTTTGGGGCTCCAAGCCTATCAGTGCCGGAAGATTGCAGCCTCGCTGGGTCTTCGGGGTAAACTGATGGGGCAGACGGTAAAGCTGATCACGTCACTCTGGAATCTCTATTTAAAGAGCGACTGTTCGTTGGTTGAGGTCAATCCGCTGGCCGTGACTGCGGATGACCAAGTTGTGGCACTCGATGCCAAGTTCAATTTTGATGACAACGCGCTCTATCGTCAGAAAGACGTCGTGGCCATGCGTGATACCAGCGAGGAAGATCCTCGGGAAGTCGCGGCCAGCGAGTTCGGCCTGAACTACATCGGCCTGGATGGCAACATCGCTTGTCTCGTCAATGGTGCCGGCCTCGCGATGTCGACGATGGACATCATCAAGCTGCACGGCGGTGATCCCGCGAACTTTCTTGATGTGGGCGGCGGTGCTTCGAAGGATCAAGTTTCGTCGGCATTCAAGATCATCCTCAGCGATCCCAATGTGAAGGGTATCTTGGTCAATATTTTCGGCGGCATCATGGATTGCAACGTGATCGCTGAAGGCATCGTGGCGGCAGTCAAGGAAGTGGGTATGAGCCTGCCACTGGTGGTGCGCCTCGAAGGAAACAATGTCGATGCCGGAAAGAAGACGCTCGCTGAGAGCGGGCTCGCCATCACCAGCGCAGATGGATTGACCGACGCCGCACAAAAGGTCGTTGCTGCCGTCGCCACTGCCTAACCCTATTTTTGAAGCTTTTAGATTCTTACCTCCATGGCCATCCTCGTTGATACAGACACACGCATCCTGGTTCAGGGCATCACTGGTGACTTCGGTTCCCGTCACGCCAAGGCATCACTCGACTACGGCACCCAACTCGTTGCAGGCGTGACGCCAGGCAAGGGCGGGCAAACCTTTGAACACAACGGTCACAAGGTGCCTGTCTTTGACACGGTTGAAGAAGCCGCCCGTGAAACAGGTGCGACGGTCAGTGCCATTTTTGTGCCCCCTCCCTTCGCGGCAGACGCCATTCTCGAGTGTGTGGACGCGGAACTCGCGCTCGCAGTCGCCATCACTGAGGGCATTCCTGTCAATGACATGATTCGCGTCAAGGCCGCGATGTGTCACTCCAAGACGCGTCTCATCGGACCGAACTGCCCGGGTGTTGTGACTCCTGGTCACGGCGAAAAAAGCCAAGGTGGCTGCCGGATCGGCATCGCTCCTGGTTACATTCACAAGCGTGGGAACATCGGTGTGGTCTCGCGTTCCGGCACGTTGACTTATGAAGCGGTGTGGCAGTTGACGACCCGCGGCTACGGTCAAAGCACCTGTGTCGGTATTGGCGGTGATCCAGTGAATGGCACGAATCATCTCGATGTACTGCAGATGTTCAACGAAGACCCAGAGACAGAAGGCATCATCATGATCGGTGAGATCGGTGGCAATGCCGAGGTCGAGGCTGGACGGTGGGCCAAGGACAATTGCAAAAAGCCGATTGCCGCCTTCATTGCCGGTGCGACAGCGCCTCCGGGACGTCGGATGGGTCATGCCGGAGCCATTGTGGGTGGTGAAGATGATACAGCCGAGGCTAAGAAGCGTATTCTTGCTGAGTGCGGCATTGCTGTGGCTGATTCTCCTGCTGACATGGCCTCCGCACTGCTCTCAATCTTGAAATAATTCTGTTCTCACTCTGTAAAACACATCCCCCAAAACGCTATGGCTCTCGTCTCAAAAGGTCTTGAAGGAATCGTCGCCGCAGAAACTCGCCTTGGCGAGGTGATCGGTGCCGAAGGTCGCTTGTATTACTGCGGCTACGACATCAATGAACTAGCTGGCAAGGCGAGCTATGAGGAGGTGATGTACCTGCTGTTCCATCAGCGCCTGCCTAACCGGATCGAACTGGATCATCTGACGACGGCATTGCGGGCGGAGCGAGAGCTTCCCGAGGGGGTCATCAACTACCTGAAATCGGCCCCGAAGAAGGCCAAGCCCATCGACGTGATGCGCACGGCGGTGAGTATGCTGGGGTGCTACGACACGAATCGTCACGATTTGGAGATGTCCGAGAACTTGGCGAATGCGATCAAGCTCTGTTCCCAAATCAGCGTGATTGCAGCCTACTTCCATCGGGCGCGCCAAGGTTTGGATTTGCCTCCGGTGCGAAAGGATCTGAGCGAGGCGGCCCATTTCCTCTACCTGATCAATGGTGAGGAGCCGACGAAGGAAGCGGAAAAGACCCTGGATGTGGCTTACGTCCTTCATGCGGAGCACGGATTCAATGCATCGACCTTCACAGCCCGCGTCGTGGCATCGACTCTGAGCGATATGTTTTCAGCCATCAGCGCGGCGATTGGTGCCCTGAAGGGCCCGCTCCATGGCGGCGCCAATGAGGGGGTGATCCACATGCTCGAAGAAATTGGTTCGGCGGACAAGGTCGACGCCTGGGTTGAGGAGGCGCTGGCGGAGAAGAAGAAGATCATGGGCATCGGTCACCGGGTTTACAAGGTGCTTGATCCTCGCGCTCCGCACCTTCGCGAGATGGCCATTCAGCTGACTCAGCAGTTGGGCGAACCGAAGTGGGTGAAGATGTCTGAGCGCATTGCAGAGATCATGCGCGAGCGGAAGGGCTTGAATGCCAACGTTGATTTCTACAGTGCTACTGTTTATTACAGCCTTGGAATTCCGACGGATCTGTTCACCCCAATTTTTGCCATCGCACGGATGAGTGGATGGACCGCCCATGTGCTGGAACAGTGGAGTGAGAACCGTTTGTTCCGTCCGCTTTCAGAATACGTGGGACGGCCGTTTGGTCAGAAATTCGTGCCGATTGAGGAGCGCTGATTTCACCAGGAGCGCCTGAACACCCAAGCTCATGCGGCCCTGGATGCGAATCGCCTTGTTTGCGCTGGCGATCTATCTGGGTCTCTACGTCCGGTTTAGGAACCAGTGGGTGGAGACTTGGGATCGCGATGGTAGTCGGTATGTAATCTTCCCTGAGGACTCGGTCTGGGCTTATTATGTTTTTCGGCCGCTAAGCTATTTAGATAGCTTTGTCACAGGAATGGGATCTCACCTCGGTCCGCATGGTTAATTCGATATCGGACAATCTATCCCATGTTTGCTTGAGTTGGCTTCAAGCCTGTTCCAAAATTTGAAACCCATGACTCCTGCAGCACTCTCCGAAGCCCTGAACTGGCGCTATGCCACCAAGGTGTTTGATCCCACCAAGAAGATCCCTGAAGACACGTGGGCTTCCTTGGAGGAGTCTCTGATTCTGACACCGTCCTCGTTTGGGCTTCAGCCTTGGAAGTTCATCATCATTCAGGATCAGGATCTCAAAGACAGTCTTGTGCCTCATGCATGGAATCAGCGTCAGGTGGCCGATTGCTCTCACTTGGTGGTGATGTGCTGCCATCGCCAAATGCCCGAGGCGCACATCGACGCCAATATCGAGCGGATGATCGAGATTCGCGGCGGCACGCCGGAGGCTCTGATGGGATTCCGAAAAATGGTCGCCGGATTTCGGGATGGGGCCGAGCAGCAGGGTTGGCTGGACTCTTGGGCGAAGCTCCAGAGTTATATTGCGCTGGGGCAGTTCATGCTGGCTGCAGCGGCCCTCAAGATCGATGCGTGTCCAATGGAGGGTTTCGTTGCGGCCAAGTTTGACGACGTCCTTGGGTTGTCGCACACGGACTATACGGCAGCGGTGCTTTGTCCTGTGGGCTATCGCTCGGAGGACGACAAGTATGCCGGCCTTCCCAAAGTTCGTTTTTCAGCGAAGGACGTGATTGAGCATCGCTGACCCCTTGCGGCCTTCGAACAAAGGTGCGCCGCGACTGGAGATCGGTGGACCTTGTCATGTTTATCTGAAGCGCGTCGTTGTGTGAAACCATCGACCGCGACCCGACGGACGTAAAACAGTCCCTTGGAGGCAGTTCCTGATCTTCATCAAACCCTTTCATGCCGACTCCTCTTCGCAGACTATGGCCCTGGCTGATTTGGCTTGTTGGATTTTATGTGGTTTGGATTGGGTTGGTTTGTGCCGGCCAATATTGGGCAAGCCTTCAAGAGCATTGGAGGATCGCGGTCGGAATGTTGGCGGGATCCTATGTGGCGGGTTCAACGCCCATGGGTGGGGGAACCGTGGGTTTCCCGGTCTTGGTCCTCCTGTTTGATTTGTCCCCCAATCTGGGTCGAGACTTCAGTTTCGCGGTGCAGTCGGTGGGCATGACGAGTGCCACTCTCTTCATTCTATGCCGACGGCAACCTCTGGAGTGGGCGATTCTAAAATGGGCGATGGTCGGTTCTCTTGTTGGTCTTCCTCTGGGAATAGTGTTTCTGGCACCTCACGTGCCCGGGATTGCCATCAAGTTGGTTTTTGGTGTGGTTTGGGCCAGCTTTGGAGTGCTCCATCTGCGACGAACGCGCGAGATCTGCTTAAACCAGGGTGAGACGCCAGAGGCCCATCGGTTTGATCGGAATGCCGGGTTGCTGGTGGGTTTGATCGCAGGGGGGACGGTGGCGGCGGTCACTGGTGTCGGGATCGACATGGCCCTCTACATGGTGATGGTGCTGCTGATGAGGGCGGATTTGAAGACCGCGATTCCCACCTCGGTGGTCATCATGGCATTCAACTCGATCTTGGGTGTCGGGACAAAGGTGCTGCTGGGAGACGTGCAGCCAGGGGTCTATGAAAACTGGCTCGCTGCCGCCCCCGTGGTGATTCTGGGCGCTCCTTTGGGCGCATTCATTGTGACAAGGATTGGACGCAAGCCAACTCTATACGTGGTGGCGCTGCTGTGCGTGTTTCAGTTTGTCTGGATGATCCGGAGCGAGGCCGAGACACTTGGAGCCGTGGGCACTGCCTTATGTGTGGTGGCCGTCCTTCTGGGAAACGCCACCTTTGAATGGCTTTGGCGCCTGGGCGGGCGCATTGAGCGTCGAGCAAGCCGCCGACTGTCATCAGAGGATGTGGGACCCTAAGCTCGACTATTTCAGCAGACTCTGATAGAGGGCCAAGGTCCGATGAGCGATGGCCTCCCAACTGAAGTGGTCAACGGCGCGCTTCCTTCCGGCTTCCGCCATTTTGTGGCGAAGGTCGTCATTCTCCATGATGAGATTGATCGATTCGGCGAGGTGTTGTGAAAAGAGCTCGGGCTCGAAGGGCTCAAACGGACTCTCCGTCTGTTGCTGCACGTTGACCAGGAATCCGGTGTTGCCATTCACGACGACCTCCTTGATCCCGCCGACAGCACTGGCAACGACAGCGGTCTCGCAGGCCATGGCTTCGAGATTGATGATGCCAAAGGGTTCGTAGATCGAGGGACAGCAAAAAACGTCGGCGTGGGAGTAGAGTGCGATCTTCTCTTCGACCGAGACCATTTCTTGAATCCAGACGATGCCATCGCGCTTGGTTTGGGCTTCGGCCACGGCTGATCGCATCTCTTCAGCGATTTGTGGCGTGTCGGGTGCACCGGCACACAAGACCACTTGAAAATCCGGGTTCAGGTGCTGAATGGCGCGAACGAGGTGAACGATCCCTTTCTGCCGAGTGATTCGACCGACGAACAGCACGTAGGGTTTTGAGGGATCGATGCCATGCTTTTGGAGGACATCGGGCCGGTCGACCTTGTGGTACTCGGTGGGGTCGATCCCATTGTGGATGACATGAATTCGGTGAGGATCGAGTTGGAAGAGCCTGAGGAGGTCCGCTTTCGTTTCCTCGGAGACCGCGATGATGGCGTCGGCCATTTGGAGGGCCGTTCTTTCCAGGGAGACGGTAAAGTCGTACCCGCCGCCAAGTTGCTCGCGTTTCCAAGGGCGGAGAGGCTCAAGGGAGTGAACCGTGAGCACCATCGGGATGCCGTAGTTCAATTTGGCCAAGATGCCTCCAAAGTGGGAGTACCACGTGTGCAGATGAACGACGTCGGCATCAATGTTTTGGGTGTTGAAGTCGAGACAACGCTGGATGGCACCGAAGATGGACTTCAGATTCTCAGGACAGGTCCATCCCTCAGTGGACAGTCCGGCACCCTTGACCTTGATGTTGCCTTCGTTGGAATCCTGATCTCCGAAACACCGGACTTCGATCTCCATGAGGCGTGCAAGTTCACGGGTGAGGTATTCGACATGGACTCCAGCGCCACCGTAGATGTGTGGGGGATACTCGTTTGTGAGAAAGAGAGACTTCATCGGTGACGGGTTGTAACCCTTTTGCAGCAGTGGCTCAATGGCTTTATTGTCTGACCTCTCCGACACTTGAATTCGTATCAATTGGGGCTGAGTTTAATCCCCTCCAACCAACCCATGTCTGATACACCATCCGAGCTGACGTCGCCTTCCGAAGTCGCGGCGTCTGATCCAGTTCCGCCGTCCTCGGCCCGTGGCATTTGGCTGCTGACAGCAGCGGCGATTGGATTTATCACGGCAGGCAGCATGCTCATGGGCAAACTCATGGACGCGACGGCTCCGAAGCCCCGGTTGCCGGAGATTCACGAGGTGACCGTGGATTTGGAGGCGACGGAACGGGACGGCCGAACGGTTCGCTTTTCTGACCTGCGCGGGAAGGTCGTGGTCTGCGCTTACATCTACACCGTCTGCCCGCACGGCTGTGCGGCCGTCATGGAAGAGATGAAGAAGCTCAATGAGGCACTTGGACAGACAGGCGAATTTCATCAGGCTTCAATCTCGGTGGTGCCCGAGCGCGATACTCCCGAGATGCTCGCCGCTTACGCAGCCGCCCTTAACGTCGGTGAAAACGACCCATGGTGGTTTGTCAGCGGGGATCAAGCGCCGCTCTGGAACTTCATGACGGAGGGGCTCGGCCTTCAGAAGGCGGAGCCGATTCCAGAGGATGAACGAGTGAATCCTTTGGATCTGTATGAGCACGATCTGCGCGTGGTGCTGATTGACCGCAAAGGAATGGTCCGTGGCTACTACTCCGTTTTTCACCCGCAACAGGAGATTGCCGATCTGATGCGTGAGAAACTCAACAAAGATGCCCGTCAATTGGTCGAAGACCCGGATGCCTGATGGCGTCGAGCAAACTCTCAATCCCCAGATCAATCCTTATGAAAACCTCCCTCATTTGCCTTATCGCTGCCATTTGTTCACTCAGTAGTGCCACTCTCGTTGCTGGAGAATCCGGGTCGCATCATTATCGGAGTGAGGTGGCTGGCATGATGTGCAGCGCCTGTGCAGCCAAGGTGAAAGCCGCCTTTTCCAGTTTGGAAGGGGTGAAGTCGGTGAAAATCAAAGCAGGCAAGGACGGTGCAGCACCCACGGTGGAGTTGGTCTCCTCATCTGAGGGGCTGACGCAAGCTGACGCCGTGAAAGCGCTGGGTAAGGATGCGAAAACCTTTGTTGTTCAGACTTTTGAGCGCCAAGATTGATCGAGTTCCACGGGTTGCGTTTGCGGGCAGGAAATAGTATGATTCCTGCTTAAATCAGATTTTCCCATCCGACGGGAGTCTTTTCCCGTCGACGAAGTTTGAATGAAGAAGCCCACTGACACGCTACTTGTCCCCGGTGATGAGCGTTTTGAGGCATGGCGTCCCAACGGTTCGTCAGGCCCAGCGATGGAGCGTGTGGATGGACCGTCCCGAAAAGCACCGGGGTGGATCGGGTTGCCGGCTCGTTCGCTGGTGAGGGTGCCGATGAGGCTTGAGGGGTTGCAGGGAGAGCATCGGGAGTCTGCCGCTCTTTTGGAACTTGAGGCCGCCGGTTTGGCCGACGATGAGCTTGGCGTCAATGCCTTTGAGATACGATCCTGTTCCGTGGGGGACGGTGAGGGGCGGGTGGACGTGGTGATCCAACATGGTCTGCTGGACGAGGAGGTGTTGGGCAGTGCCATCGACTCCCATTTTGTTCCATCGTTTGCTTTCAAGCGCTTCTACCCGGGCGAGGCACGGATTTGGAGAGAGCAAGGCGTTCTCGTTTTGGCGCTTCCGGATGCGGGTGGGAATATCGTTCACTGCCAGGCTTTGTCCTGCCGTTCTTTGGACAGTGACACTGCGGCGGAGATCCGCTGCGTGATGGCGGGGCTTGAGCTGTGTGGCGTCGCCCCAAAAATCCAGTCCTTGGTGATTGATTCGGATTCTGCCGCAGAGGATGTCATTCCGGTCAGCTTTGAAAGTGGTCTGGAGTTGCCTGTGGCCATTCGTCCAGCTGAACCACCTCAGGTGCCTGAGGGCTTGAGTCGACTGATTCCCGAATCGGTGTTGCAGGCCCGTCGCGAGCGGAAGCAGCGGAACATGATCATCTTGGGTGCCGTGGCCTTGGTAACGCTGACCGTCGCCATGCTGGGGGCCTTTGCAGGTCGTTTGGCATGGAGGGAACGGGAACTGCTGGCCGAAGAACGTCGTTTAGACGCGATGGAACCCGAGTTGGCCTCGATTCGCGAAGCTCAACTGGGTTGGGACCAGTTGGCTGGCGTGATGACCCCTGAGGAGTATCCGGTGGAACTTCTCCATCAGTTGATCACGCTGTTGCCGCCGGAAGGGATTCGGTTGACTCGATTTGAACTCCGCCCTGAGGGGTTGGTGCTCGATGGGGAGGCGTCCAGCATTGGGCATGGCATTCAATTTCGGGAGTCTTTGGTGTCGTCACCTGTTTTTTCCAGTTGGGGATTTGAGCGTGGATTCCCCCAACCAACCAACCTTCCCGATGGGCGGGCGACGTTTCGGGCCGAGGGTCGCGGGCGTGTCCTGGACGACGAATCGCCCACTTCCTGATCTACCCGTCTCATGACCGCCCGTGAACAACGTCTCGCTGCCAGCATGGCTGTCCTGCTTATTGCAGGCGGAGCGGTCATGGTCGGGGTGAAGCTCAAGCAGTGGCGGGAGCGAGTGGATGATCGCGAGCACGAGCTTTCCCTGCGGACAATCGAGGCTGAGGAACTGATGCTCACCAAGGATGTTTGGACCCAGCGTTCGGAGTGGTTGGCATCGACGCAGCCTGCCTTCACCACGCAGGGGGATGCCGATTTGGAACTGCTTGAAACCGTTCGCAGCAGTGCAGGGAAGCAGCAGGTCACGCTCGTGCAAAATCAGCTGACGGAACCCGCCGAATCAGCAGGGATGAAGGCGGCAACCATGCTGGCAGAAGGGCGGGGTGGATTGGCCGAGGTCATGCGTTGGCTTCAAGACCTGCAAAAACCCAGCACCTTCATCCAAGTTGCCAAAATGACCTTGCTTCCAAATGAGGAAGATACCTCCGAGGTCATCCTCCAACTCACCCTACAGAAATGGTATCGACTTCCCAGCGCATCATGAGAGTGGTTTGGTTCAGCTTGCTTCTGTGTGGTGTCGTGACCGCCGCCGACGAAGTCACCGAATCCGGCGACGCCGTCATTCCCAAGGCATTTCCGACGTCGAGATACGAGGCGAGTTGGAGTAAGAATCCATTTTTATTGAAGACGACGGCCGGGCCGCAGCCGCCGGTTTCATTCGCTCAAGACTGGGTCATTTCGGGCATGTACCGAAACCAGGGCAAAACCGTGGTCAGCCTGATGAACCGTCAGACAGGCGAGAGAAAAAAGGTGACCTCGGAAGATGGAGAAGGTGCTGAATTCACGTTGGTCAAAGCCAACATTGCCCCACGTCCTTCCGATTCATCGGCGGAGATTCGCAAAGGGAGTGAAGTGGCGACGTTGACCTATGACGATCAGCTTCTTTCCCGCCCGCTTTCAACACCGGCTCCAGCGCCTGTTGCTGCGGCAATCAATGCTCGTCCTGGCGCGAAACTCACTCCACAGCAAGCGCAAGCAAATGCCCGTGCAGCGGTCGCCGCCGCCAATCCAGGAGGGCGAGGCACTCCAGGCGGTGGCGGGCCTATCGTGGTTGGTCAGCAATCCCCAGCCAGTCAGATGGCTCAAAATACCGCCGCGCTCAACGGTGGCCTGCCGCCGGGGGTTATCCTTCCCGGCGGGGCTCAGGGTTCGGGTGCGAACAACAATGGGATTAACATCAATCTCAATGCCGACGGTTCTGTGAACACCACCAATCCGAACGGTGTCACCGACACTGGAACGCCTGCCACCGTCACGCGTCGTCGTCGTCTGATCCCGGCTTCTAGTCTGAGCAATCCCTGACTTTCTCCGCTATGACACTTTCCCGAATTTCACGACTGATCGCCCTCACTTGGATGATGGTGTTCTCCGCGAACGCCCAGATTCCGCCCCAAACGCCGCCGAATACCCCCAATGCGAATCCGGTGGCGAATCCCAACACCATCCGTCCATCGGTCCCTCAAGCCACGCGCCCTCCTCGGCCCTCTCCGCCTCCTATCAATGCCAATGCCAACCGCCCAGGCACACCCTCACCTGCGCCGGGGGCTGCATCACCGACGCCAGCTGCCGCTGCCAAGCCTGGATCAACTCCTCCAACGACCCCTGTCGCAGCCAGCGAGAGCACCGGGATTTCAGTGCAGTTTCCGAACAATCCGATCGGGGAGGTGTTGTATCTCTACGAAGAATTGACCGGCCTGAAGATCATTCGTGATGCCAATGCGGGGACGGCGACGGTTTCCATCGAAACAACTGGAGAGCTTCCGAAGGAGCAGGCGATTCAGTACATTGAGAAGAGCCTGCTTCTCAATGGCTATGCCTTTGTGCCTGCGGGAGAGGGAATGGTCAAACTTCTCGCCTTCGACGCCAAAAAGCCACAGGGCGAGGGCGTGCCACTGATCACCACGGCTTTGGACCTTCCTGAAACGGATGCGGTCGTGAGCCATGTCGTGAATCTTCGCTACTTGACCACGGAGAAAGCGATCGAGGCCATCGACCAAGTCATCCCACGCCACAGCTACGGACTGATCACGCCCGTTCCAAACGCGAAGTCGCTGGTGATTACCGAGAACAGCAACACGATTCGGTCAATTCTGGGTCTGCTTGAGGAACTCGACAACAAGCCAGCCGAAGTCGTCCAAAAATCATTTCAACTGGAGCGAGCCGATGCCGAGGAAATCGCGACGACTCTCGATGAGATTCTATCGTCGGATGACGAGAATGGCAGCGGATCCCGAGCGAACCGTCCCACCACCAATCCGGCTTTGCAGGCTGGACAGGTTCCGGGGCAAGCGGTGGCAGCCGCACAGCCTGGCATCAGCGTAACTTCACCCAGTGGCCAGCAGTCAGAGGAAGTGCCTCCAAAGATCATCGCGATTCCCCGGACGAACAAGGTTCTGGTGATCGCCATGCCGGAGACCATGGAGGTCATCGAGGCGTTGATTACAGAGCTGGATGCACCTGCAGATCTCCGGAACTTTGTGTCGCGCACCTTGAACTATCTCGGTGTCGATGACGCGCTTTCGATCATCAGCGACGCCATCACACGTGGTCAGGGGGATGGGAGCGGGAATCTCCTCTCAGGCGGGACGCAGGCGGGTCAGAATCGGACCAACACCACGAACACGACCAATCAGAACAACAGCTTCAACAACAATCGCAGCAACTCCCTCACCGGCGGGTTGAACAGCAGCCTCGGCGGTATTGGTGGTGGGTTGGGGGGAGGCGGATTCAGCAGCGGTTCTTCGGGTGGCAGTTTGACGCCTCTGCGTCAAGGTGGTGGCCCCCGTTCGCTTGTGATTGGGAAGACCCTCCTCATCGCCGATCCCATCGCGAATTCCATTTTCGCCTCCGGTCCCCCGGAGCACCTCCGTGTGCTCAACGAAATCATGGACGAATTGGATCAGCGTCCGCAACAAGTGGTGATCAATGTCGTGATTGGGCAGATGTCTCTTAGTGATGACGTGAGCTTTGGCGTCCAAGCTTTGTTGCAGCGTACTTTGAATCTCGGCCGCGGTAGTGCCGTCGCCGGTGGTTTGGGTGACGCAAACGGGGCATATTTTGATCCACGGAGCACAACGGCCACAACCACCACGGGAGGAGCTACAACGGCGGTGTCGACCCTGGCAGCGTTGGCTGGTGGTTCCGGGCTTTCTTTTTATGGAGGTATCCGGGACGGAATGGACGTTATCCTCAATACACTTCAAACCCACAGCGACTTCCAAGTGTTGTCTAGGCCGACGCTCTTCACGATGAACAATCAGCCCGCCACGATCAGCAGTGGATCGTCGTTTCCGATCGCCACTTCGACACAATCGGGGTTGATTGGCGGGAGTGGGCTTATCTCGAACGTTCAGTATCAGCCGGTGGAACTCAATCTCCAAATCATCCCGTTAATCAACTCACCAGATGAGCTGACGCTTCAAGTTCAACAATCGAATAGTGAGGCTGGGGAAAACGTACTAGTGGCTGGCAATCCTTACCCAACTCTTACCCAGCAACAATTGAATACGACCGTCATCGTCAAGAACCGATCTACAGTCCTGCTAGGCGGTCTCATTCGTGAAGACGCCAACAAATCCCGCAACGGCATACCTGTCTTGAGCAGCATTCCATTGCTGAAGTATCTAACGGGTTCCCGCAGCAAGAGTTCGAAGCGCAGCGAACTACTCGTCTTCATTCAACCTCGAATCGTCACAGGCTACGGCGACTTGCCCTCTTCCGTGGAAGACTCACCCGGTGCCAGCCCACTCGGGGATGAAATGCGGCGGATGTTTGACGAAGAGAAATCCGTTCCTCCGGTTGATGAAGTCAAGCGCACCAAGCTGGGCCGCTTGATCCAGAAGCTGTTCTACTGAGCAGCACTTTTGTTGGACGCCGGGCAGCCTCGTTTGAGGACAAGGCTCCCGGGATTTGGGGGGGCTGAGACTCGCCCCCTTCGGTCACTTCGCCGGTGCTGGTAGCGGCGGGAGCGTCTCTTCGAGGATGCCCTTGGCCTTGGGCCAGGCGCGGAGGGCTTCCAGGATCATCCAGAGTTCGAGGGCGATGGTGGCCGCACCAACACCTGTCAGGAGCCAGTTCTTTGTGGCGAGGTAGCCGCCTTCTCCAAAAATGTTGATGGTCATGGCGATGCCGGGCAGGACGAGCATGAAGGTCATGGGGATGACGATGAACCAGACAGGAAGTCGTCGCCGCCACATCCAGAACGCGATGACGAGGAAGGCCAGTCCGCCAAGGAGCTGATTGGTGGCTCCAAAGAGCGGCCAGAGGAGAAGGCCACCTTTGCCTGAGGTGGCCCAGGTCCAATCGGCAAAGCTGCCGACGGGAAGTGCGGCGATGGCGGTGGCCAGAACCACCGCGAACACGGTGGCGCCGTGCTTGTCGGTGAGCCAGGTGACGGGGTTGATGCTGACGCTCGTGGCCTTGGGGGCCAAGGTCGCGGCGAGTTCTTGAATCACGTAACGCTGGAGTCGACAGGCGGTGTCCAGCGTAGTGGCGGCGAAGCTGGCGACGAAGACGCCCATGAGGGCGACGGCAAATCCAGGTGCCAGGCCGAGGGCTTTGAGGAAGTTGGCGGAGCCTTCAACGAAGGCACCGACTTTTGCCCCCAGGCCATTGGCAGAATTCCAGCTGGCGTAACGTTGCAGGTAGGCGGCTTCTCCTGTGAGGATGCCATTTCCGTCGGCGGTCGCGACCCCCAGACCGATTCCCGCGACGCAGGCGAGGATGACGAGGACCGCGAGGAACCCTTCAGTGAGCATCGACCCGTAGCCGACGAACTGGGCATCGGTCTCGCACTTGATCTGTTTCGAGGAGGTGCCGCTGGAAACGAGGCAGTGGAAACCACTGATGGCTCCACAGGCGATGGTGATGAAGAGGAAGGGGAAAATCCATGGCGCGCCCTCGGGAGCTGAGCGAAAGGCCGGAGCGGCGATCTCGAGAGAGGGTCGGGCACCGTCCACCTCAATTGGGGCGCCGCCGATCAAGCCTGCGACGACGAGGCCGACGACGACCAAGGCCAAGGCACTGAGGAGTTGGAGGCTGTTGATGTAGTCCCGCGGCTGCAGGAGGGTCCAGACGGGAAGCACTGAGGCGACGTAACTGTAGATGAGGAGAGCGGCGACCCAGGTCATGACGGGCCAGCCGGCAAGGTAGCCATTGATGCCGTGAAGAAAGCCGACATCTCCGTAAAAGACGGTGAGATACATCACACCGAGGGCGAGGAGCGAGGGCAGGAGGATGCTTTTTCCCTGCCGGTGAAGCCAGACACCGATGGCCACGGCGATGGGGATCTGAATGAGGCAGGGAACAATGGAGGAAGGGTATTGCTTGAAAACCGCTGCGATGACGAGGCCGAAAATGGCGAGCACGATGGTGAGCGCCATGAAGAGGATGGAGAGGAAGAGGACCCGGGTGCGTGGAGCCAAGACGCGTCCGGCGATGTCTCCCACGGTCTGGCCGCGATTTCGCATGGAGACGATCAGCGCGCCAAAGTCGTGAACGGCACCAATGAAGATGGAGCCAAAAAGAACCCAGAGAAGGGCAGGCACCCAGCCCCAAATAACAGCAACGGCGGGGCCAACGATGGGGCCGGTTCCAGCGATGGAGGTGAAGTGGTGGCCAAAGATGACCGATTTGCTGGTGGGAACATAGTCCTTGTCGTCGTTGAGGGCGACGGACGGCGTCAGGGCTG
>CAXBNA010000081.1:0-24438 GCA_963976915.1 uncultured Verrucomicrobiales bacterium | reverse complement strand
CCGGATCGTCGGGGAGGAGGTCGCGCTCGTGCTCGGGGAGCATTTTTCACTCAGGGTGACGGCTTCCTCGCCCCGGCGGGCGCCGAGCAGGCAGAGCAGACGGATCTCGCGCAGTTCCCGGAGCGCTCTCGGCGGGAGGTGGTTGCTGCGGGTCAGGGCTTCCGCTTTGTCCAAGTGAAGGAGGGCTTCGTCGTTTTCGCTGAGGCCCCAGTAGGCTTTGCCGAGGCCGATGTGGAGCTGTAGCCGTTCGGGTTCGGGGAGTTCATCGGTCTTGGCGGCGGCGATGGTGAGGACGTCCCGCATCTGATCGAGCCGTGCGTAGCTGATGGTATCCGTGGCGCTCAGGGTGCTGGCCATGAGTCGTAGCGCGGATTCTGCCTGCCGCTTTTGCCAGTAGGTGGTGGCGCTGCCGAGGGCGATGGCGGCGAGGCTGATGGCGATGGCACCTGCCATCACGCGGTGGCGGCGCACCCAGCGTTGGGTGAGGTAGAACGGACTCGGTGCCCGCGCCTGGATGGGCTCGTGCTGGAGAAAACGACGGATGTCGTCGGCGAGTGCGGTGGTGGTCTGGTAGCGTCGGTCGCGATCTTTTTCGAGCGCGCGAAGAGTGATGAGATCGAGGTCTTTGGAGGGGCGAGAGCCAATGCCGGTCGTTTCACTGCGGCGGTGGGATGGTGGCGAGGGATCGACTTCCCGGATGATGCGGCGCATCTCGTCGTAGCCGGCATCGTGAAGCGTCTTTCGGTCAAAGGGAGGCTGGCCGGTGAGGAGTTCATAGAGCAAAGCACCGAGGGAATAGACATCGCTGCGGGTATCGATGTCGGACCCGGCGTCGGCCTGCTCGGGACTCATGTAAAGCGGGGTGCCGATGAGTTGGTCAAGACGGGTGACGAGGGTGAACTCGGTGAGTTTGTCGGTGGTGGTGGCTTTGGCGATGCCGAAGTCGATGATCTTGGGCACGGGTGCGCCATCGGTTTCCGTGACGAGGATGTTCGAGGGCTTGAGATCGCGGTGGATGATGCCTTTCAAATGCGCGTGCTGGACGCCGGCGCAGACGTCCTGCATGAGGGTGAGGCGCTGTTCGAGCGGGAGGGATTTTTCGAGGCAGAACTGAGTGATGGGTACGCCATGAACGAGCTCCATGACGAAGTAGGGCCGTCCCTCGGCCGTCGCTCCGGCGTCGAGCACCTTGGCGATGTTGGGGTGATCCATCATCGCGAGTGACTGCCGCTCCTGCTCGAAGCGGTTCATGACCTCCAGCGTGTCCATGCCGAGCTTGAGGACCTTGAGCGCCACTTCGCGTTTCACCGGCTCGACCTGAGCTGCCTTCCAAACCGTACCGAAGCCGCCGTCGCCAAGCTGCCCCAGCAGCGTGTAGGGCCCGATCTGATCCCCGGTCTGGTGGCGTTGCTGGTCGCTGGGCATCAGGGCGTCTGCAAACAACTCCGCAGCTGCACCGTCTCCGACGATTTCTGGAAGGTCGGGGTAGGGGAGGTTGGGGTCGGGCATGGAACTCTTTAGAAGATGAAGCACCGTTACGAGGCTGTCATTTCCAAGTAAATCACCAAATCGAGGCTAAAAACGCATGGGCCTTCCTCAAGATCGCAGTTGCCGAAGGGAGACTTGTTGACTATTGGATCGTCAATTGAGCTCTCCCTTCGCGACTACCAACTGGACGATCATTTTGTGCGCGGCTGACGGGGAGTCTGCGGCGGGACGTGGTGCGTTGGAGAAGCTTTGCCGGGCGTATTGGCAGCCTATTTATGCCTGGGTGCGGGTTTCCGGCAAAAATCATGAGGAAGCAGAGGATCTGACTCAGGCGTTCTTTCATCACCTGCTCTCCAAGGATCTGCACACGCAGGTGGACCCGAGTCGCGGGCGCTTCCGGAACTGGCTGATCACGTTGTTGAAGCATTTTCTTTTGAACCAACTCCGATGGGAGAAAACAGCCAAGCGCGGGGGACCCAACCGACAGCAGATATCGTTGGAGGATGCTCCCGAGTCCTTCTCCACCGGCGACGGCCCGGATCAGGCTTACGAGCGGAAGTGGGCGCATGCCGTGCTGGCAAATGCGCTGGAGCGACTGCGGGAGGACTGCACAATGACAGGGCAGGGGGAGCGATTCGAGCTGCTGCATGGGCTGCTCTTTGATGCGACGAAGGGGGATGGTGTCACCGAGGCGCAGGCAGCGGAGATCGGTCTGACGGCGAATGCGGCCAAGGTGGCGCTGACCCGGATGCGGAAGCGCTACCGGGAGGTTCTGAGGCTGGAAGTGGGGCGTCTCGTGGAGGATCCGGGTGAGGTGGACGACGAAATGGCGCATCTGATGCAGGCGTTGCGCGGTTGAGCGGCAGCGGTCTGGACGCTGGGCTGGGCATCGAGAAACTATTTTTCGCAGGGCATGTAATGACCGGTCGGGAATGAACCTTCCCACGGTGACGCCACATGTTCTCCGTTCCCACTCCTCTCTCCCAGCTGCGCTGCCGTGGCCTTCTTTTACCACTGCTCACGATGGCGTTTTTCTGCCTCGCTGGTGGGAGTGTCCAGGCCCAGTGGCAATCGGAAAGCTACTCGCTGAAGCCGGGCTGGAATGCGATCTGGCTGCCGCTGGATGTCTCCCACGCGGCGATGGAGGATTTGGTGCCTGCTTCGGTGGAGGAGGTTTGGCGCTGGAATGCGAATGTGGCGGGCACATTTTCCACCAATCCCGATGTGTCGGACGTGCAGTGGAGCGTCTGGCGGCGGGGTGATCCTGCGGGGACGACGTTTGGCTCGATGGACCCGAACTATGCCTACCTGATCCGGGTCACCACGGGCACGAGTCCGTTTTTCTGGAGCGTGAAGGGCAAGCCGGTGACGCCGAGGTATGATTGGACGAGCACGGGCGTGAACCTCGTGGGGTTTCCGATGGAGACGCCGGGGAGTTCCACTTTGCGAAATCTGAGCCGCTTCTTCAATTACGATCCCGTTTTGAAGCAGGGGCCCTCCACACTCTTTTACAACGGTGGTGAACTCAGCTCCGTGGCACCGAGGAACCCCTTGGTGATCGGGAACCCCAACAGCTACCCGGTGCTGCGCTATCAGGCCTACTGGGTGGAGGCGATGAGCTTCACCGAGTACTACGGGCCGCTGAAGATCGAGACCAGCGCGGCCCAGGGCCTGCGCTTTGGGGCCGAGACGGTGAGCCTTTCCGTGCGGATCAAAAACGTGGCGGTGAACAGCACGGGAACTCAGGCGGTGAACGTCACCCTGACTCCCCAGGCCTCGGAGACGCCGCCTGCGGGGCAGACAGCGGCGGCGGGCGGGGTGCCGCTACGCCTGCGCGGGGATCTGGACCTCAACACCGGCCTTTACGCCTATGAAAACGTGACCGGGCCGTTGGTGCGCACGCTGGCCCCCGGCGAGGAGCGCGAGTTCATCTTCACGGTGGACCGCAGCAGCCTGAGCAATGTGGAGGGCACGAAATATGAAAGCCTGCTGAGCATCACGGACAGTCTGAGCCTGACCCGCATCGTGCTACCAGTGACGGCGGAGAGCAGCTCCCGCAGCGGTCTTTGGGTGGGTGCTGCGGTGCTCAATCAAGTCGATTTCGTGGAAGGAAATGCCGCCACCAGCAAGGGTGCGCCAGCCACCTTTCCACTGCGGCTGATCCTGCACTCCGCCACTGGCGGCACGGTGCGTCTTCTTCAGCAGGCCTACACCGGACTGCAAGCCGGAGAGGACGTGGTCTCGGACAAAGAGACGGGGTTTACCGCGCCAGCGAAGGCGGCCGCTCGGCTTTCCAGCGCGCACTTTCCGCTGAAGCTGAATCAATCCGGCACCGGAGTGCTGGGCCTTTCCGGCAGTGTGACCTTCAGCGTGCCGCTGGACTACCGCGCTTCGGACAATCCCTTCGTCCACAGCTACCATCCGGATCATGATAACCTGGACGAGCGCTTCCAGTCCCAGCTCCCCGCAGGTCGCGAGAGCAATAACATCACCCGCAGCATCACGCTGACCTTCGAGGGCAGCAATCCATCCGGCTTTGATCCCACCTGGGGTTCCACCAGCCTCGGTGGGACTTACACGGAAACCATCACCGGACTGCGCGCCGTGCCGCTGACCAGTTCCGGTCGCTTCCAGATTCAGCGTGCCAGCCGTGCCGCCACCTTCGTCACCCTGCCATGAGTCCCTTTCATCAACAAACCTCCCTCCTCACCGCCCCCATCTCCTCCACAGTCATGAAGCCGCTCCTCAGCCACCGCCGCCGTTTCGCCCTGATCATGGGCGTTCTCGCCTTTGCCTCCAGTTCAATGATCCAGGCGCAGAGCGTCCCGAATCGGATCGACTACCAGGGGCAGGTCGTGGATGGCAATGGTGCCCCGCTGGCTGCCTCTGCGCCTGCGAACTATGAGATGGAGTTCCGCGTCTATGATGCCGACACCGGTGGTTCGGTGGTCTGGGCGGAGAAGCAACTCGTCACCGTGAACAAAGGTCAATTCTCTGTGCGCCTCGGTGAAGGCCAGCCGATTCTGAACACCGGGAACGACATCGGCTCAGTCCCGCAGGCGGAACTGGAAAATGCTTTCAACGGCAGCAGTCGCCACCTCGGCCTCACGGTGAATATCCCTGGGCAAACACCGGGCGAGATCACGCCGCGTCTGAGCTTTCTCAGTGCCCCCTTCGCATTGAAGGCTGGAAGTGCTTCTTCGTTGAACCAAGCCGCCGGCACCAGCAGTAACCTCGTCGTCGGCTCGCTCGCCCACAGCACCTTCGTTTTGAACACCGCAGCGCAGGTGGACGGCAGTCAGTCCAACGTCGTGGTGGATGCCTCGACAGGGGCGCTCGCCACTTCGCTGCCGTTGAGCGGATCGGGCAAGGAACTCGTCTTCACCAAGCAGGATGCCAGTGCAAACGTCGTCACCATCGACCCGCCCGCGGGTGGAACCATCAATGGGGACACCAATCCGGTCCTCCTCAACAAGCTCGGCGATAGCGTCACCTTCCGTAATGTGGGCGCGAATGCCTGGTGGATCGTCAGCCGTTACAATGTCAACGCTGTGAATGCGGACGCTGCGGGCAATGTCGTGACTCCAGGAAAACTGACCGTCACGGGCGGTGTGCTCGCCCGGGGTGGTACTCCGGGCGCCGTCGGCGTGAACAACAACGGTTACGCATTCACGGATGACAACGACAGCGGCCTGTTCAGCACGGCGGATGGCGTGGTGCAGTTGTTCACTCAGAGTTTAGAAAGAATGCGAATCAGTGATACTGGGGCAGTAGGCATCGCTACATCTTTTCCAGCAGCCACGACGCATATCGTCCGCGCTGCCCATACGGCGGTGGCCACTGATCTGGAGACACTACGTTTGGAAATGCCGGGATCTGCTTTCCAAACCCAATTCTATCGCGGCCCCAATGGGGACCACTTCATCCGTTCCGGCAATTCGGATGGCATCGTCCACCTCCAGGATGTGGGTGGCGGCGGCGTGGTCATCGGTGGTAACGGAGTTCGTAGGGCCAAGCTCACCGTGTATGGCTTCCAGTCGGAAGACGTCGGCAACTACGCATACTATGCCAAGGATGGCTCGGATCACAGCTTTGTCGGACCGACCGACACCACCACTGGTGGAGCGCATCCTTTGAGCATCTATGCTGAGGAGCGCATCTCGGCGAAGGAGTTCAATGCCTTCTCCGATATACGCATCAAGAGCATCAAGGGCATTTCCGACGGCCCCGCCGATCTGGCCACGCTGAACGCCATTCAAGTCACGGATTATACCTTCCGTGACACGCTCAAAAATGGCAGCACCGCACAGAAGAAAGTCATCGCCCAGCAGGTCGAGCAGGTCTTCCCGCAGGCGGTCAGCCAGACGACGGACGTGGTGCCGGACATCATGAAGAATGCCGGGATCAAGGGCGGCTGGATCAGCCTCTCGACCGACCTGAAGACGGGCGAAAAAGTCCGTCTGCTCGCCGGCAAGGATCAGGACAAGATCTGCGAGGTGCTGGAGGTGAAAGACAGCAGCTTCCGCGTGGCACTCGAAACCGCGGAGAACGAAGTCTTTGTCTATGGCCGCGAAGTGAATGACTTCCGCACCGTGGACTACGACGCTCTGGCCATGCTGAACGTCTCCGCTACGCAGCAGGTGAAAAAGGACAGCGACAGCGCCGAGGCGGTCTTGCGTGCCGAAAATGCAGCACTCAAGGCCCAACTGGCCGCTCAGGAAAAACGTCTGGTAGTCATGGAGCAGGAGCAGGGTGCGAACGCTGCCCGCTTCGCCGCTCTCGAGGCCGCGCTGCTGAAATCGGTGAAGGACGTCGCTGGCGGAGAGTCCACCAGCAAACCGGCAGCCACCCAGGTTCGCTTCGTCCAACAGTAATCTCCGGCACTCGAACCCACGAAGATCATGAAACAAAATTTCCCACGCGCGATCGTCGTGTGGCTGGCGGCGGGATGGTGCGCGGTCTCCGGCCTGCACGCCCAGTCCCTGCCCCAGATCAAAGACGATTACCGCAACATCTTCAGCCTCCAGCCATCGACCGACTGGCCACCACCGCCGCCGGGTGTGGACCTTGATCCGCGCACCCCGAACGCAGGCCAGTGGAGATCTGGCGCCGTGCTGGGAGGTTGGCGCACCCACCGAATGCCGGCCACGGGTCCCGTGCAGGCCGGGACTGGTTCGGACGCAGCGGGCAGCACCACGCTGATTTACCCGAGTTTCCGCCCACTGGATGGAAACGGAGCGGTTCTGCCTGGAGAAGGCGTCCTCATGACCGCCGCCGTCATTGGCCGTCCAGTCGTGGCGCGTGAACCCACGGTGTATTTTGGCGATGTCATCGCCCGTCCGCGAATCAATCACCTCGGGCAGGTGGTCACCGATCCGGTCGGCACCTTTTTGCCTGAGCCAGACAACGTGACGGGCGGCTTGTTTTACTTCAGCCCTCATGCGCAGTCAGTCTTCGCCACGCAGGTCGGCGTGATCGAGATCGTCTGGCGCTATCGTGTACCCCTCGCCGGACAGAGCACCTTCTCCGTGCAGTACGTCGTCAGTGCATCGCCCGTACCGGGTAGCGAGACCCGCCGCATGTACTGGTCAGAGAAGGGATTCAAAGGCCCCACCGTCGTGATTCCGACCGGTCCCATCGCGGCGGTGAACATCCGCCACAGCACGGACTTCCCCGCACAGGTCGGCACCGAGTTCGTTTCGCCGTATGAAACGCCGGCGAACCCCAACCTGACCCTGCCAGTCGAGCTGCGCACGCTTTGGTGGAGCAGTTTGGACAACTCGCTCCACGCCTACAACAAGGAAGGGCGCGTGTTCGTGGAGTTTCTCGGAGCCCTCGACAGCCAGACGGGACGCCGCCAGTATCTTGGTAACGAAATTGTCGAGGTCATTCGCGAAGTCAGTCCCACGACCGTGCCAATCGATGTGGGCAACCGCATTCTGGCGCATGATGGGGATACCAGCCTGATCGGACGCCCAGTCACAGGGCTAGCCACGGGCTTTGTGCACCAGCATGGCGTCACCTCGCAGAACGAAGTGCATTACTATGCCGTGCGCACCACGACGCCCACGGTGACGGGCAATCCTTCGGGCGAAGTGACACTCTACTGGATGCGGAAGGGCTCCCTCGACATCGTCTGGCCACGTCACTACGACAGCTATGTCATCACGTGGCCGGACAATGAAGATGCCTACACGCGCTACGTTCGGCAAAACAATGCCGATGGTGATGCCAGCGCCACCGGCATCCTGCTGGACACCGCCAACCAGTCCGCGCTGGTGTTTCAAAATGATCCGACCGGGCAGCACGCCTTTTTGGACAACGGCAATCTCTTCTACACGCGGGTCACACCCGGCAGCCCCACGGGCTATGCTCTCATTCGTCATCAGAATGGAGAAAACATTTGGTTTGAAAGGGTGTATTCACGCCTCGCCTCCGACTTTCCCGGCTATGACACACTGGAAGACGTGGAGGTGGGCCAACGCATCGAGCCACCCACTGGCTTCGAGTCAGCGCTGGGCTACGTCCGTCGTGAGAAGACTGCGGACGGCTTCAAGCCCGCGCCCTTTGCGGTAGGACTGTACAAAGACCCCTTCGTGGACGGAGTCGCTGCGGCGAAGACCGGAGCCATCATCCCCGTCAACGCTCGAAGCGGTGACAACACTTTGGAAGTCTGGTGGTACAAACAAACCGCGCCGCCTGCGGGTTCCGGCCTGAAGTCCAACTATGTGCCGGTGAGTGTGAAGCGCTACCGCATCGGCTGGCCCGCCGCCCCCAGCAAGATCATCCTGGCCCGCAACGACGGCACGGACGACCTGCCCTCAGTCCAGGCCGCTGGTGGAATCTATGTGCAGAACGACCAAACGGTGGATGGATTCAACCCCAATGACGAGCACGCCCTGATGCTGGCCGGGCGTGCCTTTGCGCTGCGGGATGACTTGGCGACGCCGGAGACCTCGGAGCCCTTTGTGCTGGTGAGTTATACCGAGTCCGATGGACGTCCGGCCATCCGCCCCTTCTTGGTGATTCGGGAAGAGATCACCGAGACTTCCATCATTCAGTTCACTTATGAAGTGGAGGCCGGGCGTGTGCTCCAGGCACCCATGCCCCTGCCGCTGCTGCCGCCCGTCATGATTGACAGTGTGCCAGCCAACCGGGAAATCATGCCTGCGGCGGAGGACACCCCGCCGAACGCAGCGCACCCCGCGCCCTACCGCAAATACACCTACACGGATCGCAAAGGCACCATCTGGCTCTACCGCGGCCCGCACGACGGTGAAGGCAAAGGCCTCGTGCGCATGAAGTATTTTTATCCCTTCCAGCAGGGCTTCTACATTCCCGGCCTGACCACCCAGCCGAAGGTCGGAGATCCCATGCCCTATCTGCGGGCCTATGACCCGGCCACGGAGTCTTACATCGGCTCTGCCACAGGAGTCGCCGGGCAGTCACTGGACATCTTCTTTGAACCCAAGTGGCCAGCCTTTGCCCCGGTGCTAAATTTGGGTGAGACCCTCACCACACCCAACTGCGGTCTGCCTGCTGTTCGTGGCCAGACCAGCCTGGAGGTGCTTTACGATCAAAGCATCGCCAACAACACCGACGGCAAGACGAGTGTCATCCTGCACGACCCGACTGTGGCGAAGACCTTCAGCCTTGGCGGCAGTGGTGATCTCCAGATGCTGCCCGGCAGCGTTTTCAGCAATACCTTCCGGGGGAAAATCTATTTCGCGAATCTCCCGCCTCATCTGGTGGAGCGTTTCTACTTCGACCCCAATCAGGGCACCCACGGGACTCTCGTGCTGCTCGGTCAGTTCAAGGATGAGGTCTTCGGTGACGACTATCTCCTGCTCAATGTCCTCAGCGATGCCGACAAGAAAGCCCTCGAAGATCTCTGCCATGAGAGCGACCCCGATGTCGCCAAATGGAAAAGTGCCATTGCCGGACTCAAAGCCATTCTGCGTCCGATGGTCGAGAACAATGAAAAACGCGGCACCTACATCCCCGCGCAGGAAGCCATCCCCGCCAAGGTGGACAAAATCTGGACCTACGTCAGCAAGGTGGACTCCAGCACGGACAAGCTGATCTGGGAAGACCTGAACAGCGCACCGACTGCCGCCGAGGTGCGCACGGGAGCCTTGCTCGGCAATGGCGACGACGTGAACACGGCGATCGGGTGGATTCGGAAAAACTTTGATCTGCTCAAGGCGGCTGCCGTCAAGCGCACCACCCTGCTGGCTTCAGAAGACGAGGACATTAGGGCTCTCAAGAGTTCGTTCTACGAGCACTTGGTTCCGAGGAGTCTTGGCGTGGTGACGCTCGGCTTGGGCACGGCCGCCTTGAAATCCGTCCATGGCCCCTACGAGAGCTGGATCTTCTCCACAGATCGCCAATGGAATGGCGGCGGCAAGACCATGAGTTTTGGCGATTTCCAGCCGACGCCCTCGACCTACAGCAGCATTGCCACCCGGACTTCCGCGTGGAGCTGGAGGCAGTCGAACAGGCCCAAGCTGGAGAACTGGGACAAAACGAAGACCGAACTTTCCAGCCTCCTGACCAGCCTCGAAGCCAGCTATCGAAAGGCGGAAAGTGAAGCCACCATCAGCGTCGCCGCGCAGGCTCTGGTGAAGATTCCGAATCAGGACATCCCGGTGGATTCCTATGCTCTCACCGCCCACGGCGGCGGCCAGGGCTGGGTGGTGCTCATCGCGGGCAACAGCAAGTCCTTGACGCCCACGGATGAACCTGTCTCGATCCACATCCTGAGGGTGGAAAACCCGCTCGGTCGCGGAGAATTGAAGGTCATCAACCCGACCAACCCGCTGGCGGAAAAGCTCACCCTTCAGCAGAGCCAGGACTTCGCGGGGGAGCCGGCGGACTATGAGTTCGAGTGGCGCTATTCACCGCCCGTGGACGGCCAGCCTCCTACCGTTTACACCTTCACCAGTTCCGTTCTCTTTGGCGCGACCGCGGAGACCTGGACGGCGCGGACGCAGGCTCAGATCGATGCCGGTGCGGCAGGTGCCAGTCTTTCCTTGCCTGGCCAGGTCGGGGCCAATCAGGGGACGGCTTCCATCGTCCGGTTGGAGAAAAATTTCTCCATCGCCACCTTGCCGTTCCGCGCCTTCACCAGCCTGGATCTGGGGGAACTCGATGGCGCACGTGTTTCGGTCAATGGTTCGGTCATCGCACGGAGATCGGTGCCGGGTGAAAGTGACACGGGCACCCTGTCCGCTCCGCTGCCTTCCTTCACACCCCTCGCGCATCTTTATGAGGTCCCCGTTTCCCTGTTGAAAACCGGGGCCAACACCATCGTCATCGAACCCTTCAGCTCCGGCGACCCGGGCAGTCAGACGCTTATCAACGCCCGCTTTGAAACCATGAGCGAGACGGACGTGACCACCGTGCCGCTGCCAGGAGAGAGCAGTGCGAGCTGGATCACCGTCGGACCGCTCACCGGTGAATTCGCAGGCGACCTCGGTTCCTCCGTGCAGGGACGGAATCGCTACGTCATCGAGGGCAACAGCCTGTTCACGCTCACCGACAACTACTTCATCTGCCGCTACCGTGCGCGTCAAACCACCCACGCGGCCTACGATGCGGCTGGTGGCTGGTCGAAGTGGACAAGTCCGCAGCTTGCGGAAGGCTGGATCAAGCGCGCGCTGGCGGGCATCAACCCCTTCGAGCAGCGCGTCAAAGATCTCTACAACAACGATGTGAACACAGACGTGTCCCTCGTCACTCAGGCCGGAAAACGCTGGGAAGGGGACGTGGCCTTGAATCTGGAGAACATCGACGACTTCGGCCTCATCGAGATTTATGAAACGATCCTGCGTCGTGGCAAAAGCCTCAGCATCGAAGGCGCACCGGCGATCAACTACGGCCCGGCCAATGACGCGCTTCTTCTTGCGGCAGGCTACCTGAATGACCTCTACATGCTGCTCGGCAACGAGGCTGCTGCGGATGCCTCCAATCCCACCATCGCCTTCAGCACCAACGCGGGCGAGTTTGGCGATGTCGCCACGTCCCTCTTCGCCTTCAAAGGCCAGTTGGCCTCCGTGCTCGACGAGGAACTCGCGCTCCTGCGTGGTCGGGATGATTTCCTGTCTCCCGGCAGCCGCCTGCGACCGGTCTTCAACCGTCTCATCTGGAACTACACACGCGGCATCGACAATGGCGAGGCCGTCTATGCGCTGAACTACAACATCAAGGATCTCGATACCGACGGCTCCGTCAGCGCGGCGGATGCAGCCAAGGCCTTTCCGCAGGGCCACGGCGACAGCTACGGGCACTACCTCACCGCAGTGAAAAACTACTACACCCTGCTGTGGAACTCGAACTTCGCCTGGCAGCCGCGTGTGGAAACCGTTTCACTGCTCGGCCAACCGGTAACCGTGGACTACCTGGATGAGCGCAAGTTCGCCGGAGCAGCCGTGGCTTGGTCCAAGGCGGCTGCACAGGTGGTCGATCTGACTTACCGGGCGGATTACAATCCCGCCGCTGAGACGAGCAAAACCTGGACCCATCTCAGCGATGGGCGGGTGAACTCTCAGACCGCCGTGCGCCGTGACTGGGGCGTGGACGACTGGGCCGCGCGAGGCGGGCAGGGAACCTATTTCCACTGGCTCACCTCCAACTCCATGCTGCCGGAGGTCGATCCCAATCCCGCGCATGAGGGCATTCAGAAAATCGACCGCACCACTGTGCCGGAGATTCAGGCCATCGTGGCGCAGAGCGAGGAGATTCAGCGCTCACTCGACCGCGCCAACGCCGGATTGAACCCTCTGGGCTTGAGTGCAGGTGCCGTGTCCTTCGACATCTCGCCTACCGAAGTCGATCAGGGCAAGACGCACTACGAGCAGGTCTATCAGCGCGCCGTCGCTGCTCTGACCAATGCTTCGAACTCCTTCAATCAGGCAAAGAACGTCACCCAGCTTCTTCGCAGTCAGGACGACTCTCTGGAGGAGCGCCGCCAGGCCATCTTTGATCAAGAGCGCGCCTATGAGAACCAATTGACCGAACTCTATGGTTCGCCCTATCCCGAGGACATCGGCCCAGGCAAAACCTATGCCCAGGGCTACGAGGGCCCCGACTTGGTGAACTACATCTATGTCGATATCCCAGAGCTACAGAAGAACTCCGCTGACAGCATCTTCGGAAGCAAGTCGTGGACCTATCGACTGGCGGAGGACACCGACTTCGCCAAGGCGATGGACAGCATGGACAAGTGGGCCAAAATCGTCGGGCCGGATGGCTCCGCTGCGGGCGGTGACAAGAACTGGAAGGACTTCGATGGACGCGTGAAACTGATCCGTGAAGACCACATCACGGACCCCTCCACATTCCCCGGTGATGACGGGCTTGGCACGCTCGTGACCTACACGATTGACAGTACGGGCGACTTCGTGAAACCAGCCGCCTTCGCAGGCCAGCGCCCTCATCCCGGACTGATCCAGCGTGCCATTGGCAATGTTCTCGCTGAGCGCTTGCACCTGCACAACGCCCTTGAAGACCACGACCACTTCGCTCGGGATCTGGGTAGGATTGCCCGTGAGTACTTCGCAGCGGTGGACGTGCATGACACCAACCGTGATCTTCAGGTCTGGAACTTCGCGCAGACGAGCACCATCGAAGGGGCGATTGCAGTACTGGAGTCCGTGAATGAGTTTTGGACCACCGCATTGAAGTCATCTGAGGGGCTTAAGGCAATCAGTGCAGCGGCACTGCCTGACACTGTTGGGCTGGCCCCAGATGTTACATCCGCTGCCACATCCGCATTTTATAGTGCGGCAGTTACTCATGACACACTAGCATACAGCCAGAAGGCTGTGATCAGCACCGTGGTTAAAGGGCTCCAGCAGACGCTCAACAATCTCCAACGCGGCGTCGAACTCCGTCAGTTTGACGTAGCTTGGTACACCGAGCACCTGAGCTTGTTGCAGGAGTTGAAAGCGGGCTTCGAATCCTTGGAAGACCGCCGTCGCACCACCGACATCGGCATTCGGGCCTATCAAAACGCCCAGGAAGAACTGCGCGCCTTGATCGCGAAAGGTCTGCAGGTCCAGGATGAACGTGCCGCCTATCGTCGCCGCGCTGCCGCGATCATTCAGGGCTATCGGACGAAGGACTTCGGTTTCCGTGCGTTCCGCAACGAGGCTCTCGAAAGTTACAAGTCGCTGTTCGATCTCGCCTCCCGCTACACCTACCTCGCCGCACGGGCCTACGACTATGAAACCGGTTTGGTCAATGCTTCCGGCAGTTCCACCGCCAACGCTTTTTATCAGTCGATCATCCGCTCGCGAGCCGTCGGGGTTTTTGCCAATGGCCTGCCGCAGGTCGCTGGCAGCACCGGCGGTGATCCTGGCTTGTCGGGTTCGCTGGCGAGGATGAACTCGGATTGGTCGGTGGTGAAGAGCCGTTATGGTTTCAACAACCCAGACCGCTATCGCACCACCTTCTCGCTGCGTCGTGAGGCGAACCGCATCTTGCCGGACGCATCCGGTGATCCCACCTGGAAGGACATGCTGGCGGCCAGTTATGTGGCTGATCTGGGGGCGGACGACGACGTGAAGCGCTACTGCCTCAATGTCAATCCCGCCGGATCGCTGAGTGTGCCGGGCTTTGTGATCGAGTTCCAAACGAACATCAACACGGGCTTCAACTTCTTCGGCCACGCTTTGGCGTCCGGCGACAGCACCTTCAGTCCGTCGTCGTTCGCGACCAAGATCCGCAGTTCCGGCATCGCCTTCCCCGGCTACATCGGCATGGCCTCGCCGACGACGGTGGGCGGGCCGCTTGCGGGCACGGGCACGACCTCGCCAAACGATCCCGGCACCGGCTTCACGGACCCGAACGGCCTCAGCGCCACGCCTTACATTTACCTCATCCCCGTGGGTCTGGACTCCATCCGCGCCCCGGTGCCGGCAGACACCAACATCGTCCGCTCCTGGCAGATCGAGGATCAGGCCATCCCGCTGCCCTTTGACATCGGCGGTGCCTTCTCTGGCAGCAACCTCACCGGGCTGCAGTCGCTCACAGAGACCTTCACCCTGCGCAAGCATCAGGCCTTCCGCGCGGTGCCGGACGGCACGGTCTTCAGCGCCTCGGCGGGCTTCACCAACTCACGCCTCATTGGGCGCTCGGTCTGGAACAGCAAGTGGAAGCTCGTCATCCCCGGACACACGCTGCACTCCAATCCCACCAACGGCCTCAAAACCTTCCAGAACACGGTCAAGGACATCCTCCTCTACTTCGAGAGCTACTCCTACTCCGGCAACTAATTCCCACGGCCCTGACTTCATGAAGACTCCTTTTCAAATCGTCCTCCTTCTCAGCCTGCTGGCGGGATCGGCCACCGCCTATCCTCCTGCGCCAGCTCACCAGATCTACGGCGTCGTGCGCAACACCTCCGGTCGTCCGCTCAACGCCGGAGAAGGCACCATGATCCTGGATGGCACGAGCGGGGAGATCGTCCGTGGCCCGACCGATCCACTGACGCTGGATGGCACGAACTACCGCCTCAATGTGCCGATGGATTCCGGCATCTTCGCCGGCCTGTACCAGCCGGACGCGCTAACTCAAAACCTGCCCTTCCAAATCCGTGTCGTGATCGGTGGCGTTAGCCATGTGCCGATCCAAATGTCCGGCAGCATCTGGCAGATCGGTGCTCCCGGCGGACGCACGCGCATCGACCTCACCCTCGGCGTCGATAGCGACGGCGACGGCCTTCCCGATGAATGGGAGCAGCAGATGATCGACTCCGACGCCTCAGGCAGGCTGGTGTCCCTGGCGGATGTCACGGCTGAGGGCGATTTGGATAGCGACGGGATCACCAATCTTCAGGAATTCCTGCTCGGCACCTACCCGCTGGATGCCGCCGATGGCTTGCGCCTCGACATCATTGGGGTCTCTGACGGCATGGCTCACATGCAATTCGTTTCCGTGAGTGGACGCACCTACAAGGTGAGATCCTCGACCGACTTGGTGACCTGGAATCCGACGACGTTTGCCTTGGACGTGCCAACTTCCGAGCAGGTGCCCCAACTTCGGGCCGATGACACGACGATCCTCGACATCCACGCGCCCATTGGAGCCGCCACCGCCTTGAGCTTCCGCCTTTATGCCGAGTAGGACGCTCATTCTCCGAGTCGGTCTCGCTTGCTTGGTCTTGGTGGCTGGAGCCATCGGACTGTGGATGGCGGCCCCTGAAACCCGCGCTCCTGCTCTGATTGAGACTCCGCGTATCGCACGCCTTCTCTTAGAGCTGAGAGATGGCCAACTCTGTCCCAAGGATGGAGGTGGGCCGTTCACGGGCATCATGTTTGAGCAGACGCCGGAGGGTCAGGTGATCTCCGAGATTCCGCTCAAGGAAGGGATTGTCCATGGGATCGCCCGCGGCTGGCATGACAATGGCCAGATGGAAGTGGAGGAACCGTTTGAAGACGGAGTTTCCAACGGCCTCCGTACGCGCTGGCATCCGAACGGCCAAAAGCGCAGTGAGGCGACTATTGTGAACGGCGTGCTTCAGGGGCCCTTCAGTGAATGGCACGACAACGGGCAGGTGGCGGTGCGCATGGAGATGGTGGATGGAAAAGGCGAGGGAGTGGTGGAGGCCTGGAATCCGGATGGTTCAATGAAGTCACGGGTCACCCTCGCAGCCGGGGAACCGGTCGAGACCGCCTTTTTTTCAGAGAGCGATCATTGGCAATCGTCGAAGGACGGAGAGTGAAGTAGTGGCGGACGGGGTTTTGGACACGTGCGTGCAGACAGGAATGTCTGCAACACACTGGGGGCGGAGAGAGTGATGCGGGCTTTCGAGCCTGCAAGGGAATGGCCGGGGGACTTTAGGCGGGACGGGGTCGAGGGACGCTCGTGCAGACAGGAATGTCTGCAACACACTGGGAGGCGGTGCATTTTCCTCAGATGGATGTGCTGGCCAAGAGGGCTCAGATCAGTTGATGATGACCGTATGCGTTTGCTCATTCTCCTTTTACTCATCGGTCTCTCCAACTCCACGACGGTCGCGGAGGACCGGCCGAACATCATTCTGGTCCTGATCGACGACATGGGCTGGGAAGATTTTGCCTGCTTTGGAAGTCCGGAATCCAAGACGCCGAACATTGACCGAATGGCGGCGGAGGGGATTCGATTTGAGCAGTTCTACGTCAACTCGCCGATCTGCTCGCCTTCGCGCACCGCCATTTCGACCGGGCAATATCCGCAGCGCTGGGGCATCAATTCCTACTTGGCGCATCGTGCGGAAAATGAAGCACGCGGGGTTTCGAATTGGCTGGATCCGAAGGCGCCCATGCTGGCGCGGTATCTCCACGAGGCGGGTTATGCGACGGGACACTTCGGCAAGTGGCACATGGGCGGGCAGCGCGATGTGGACGATGCACCGCCGATCACGGCGTATGGCTTTGATGAGTCGCTGACGAATTTCGAGGGTATGGGGCCGAAGCTGCTGCCGATGACCTTGAAGCCGGGGCAGAAGGAGCCGGGAAAAATCTGGGCCGATGCGGAGCGGTTGGGTGAGGGGGCTCGGTGGATGCTGCGGTCAAAAATCACCGGCGGGTTTGTCGACGCGGCCGTGCCCTTCATTGACAAGGCGGTCGCAGCGAAAAAGCCCTTCTACATCAATCTGTGGCCGGATGATGTGCATGGTCCGTATTGGCCTTCGGTGGAGAATTGGGGCGATGGTGAAAAACGCACTCTCTACCTCGCGGTGCTCGAAGAAATGGATCGCCAGCTTGGAGTGCTGTTCGACCGGGTGCGTGAAGATCCTGCGCTGCGTGACAACACGCTTTTCCTGATCTGCTCCGACAATGGGCCCGAGGCGCATGTGGGATCGGCGGGAAAATTTCGCGGCTACAAAACCTACCTTTATGAAGGGGGCGTGCGTTCGCCACTGGTCGTGTGGGGACCTGGTTGGTTGAACGAAGCCAAGGCTGGCACGGTGAATCAGGAATCGGTCTTTGCGGCTTTCGATTTGGCACCATCGCTGTTGGAAATCGCCGGAGTCGGTGTTCCCGCCGAGGCCCATTTTGACGGGGTGCCGCTGCCGGACGTGGTGCTGGGCAAATCCACCGCTTCACGCGGTGCGCCGATCTTCTTCCGTCGTCCACCCGACCGCAACGCGTTCTACGATGACGACGAACTTCCGGATCTGGCGATGCGTGAGGGCAAGTGGAAGCTCGTCTGCGAGTACGATGGCTCCATTGCCGAGCTTTACGATCTCAGCGAAGATCCGTCCGAGGCGCACAACGTTGCTTCCGATCATTTCGAGTTGGTTCAGGGCATGACCAAGGCCGTTGTGGCCTGGCATGCCTCCATGCCGCCGGACAATGGCGCGACGTATGTGTTGAAGAAGGGCAAGCCGAAATCGAAGGCCAAGGGGAAGAAGTAGCGGGGATTCGAGGGAACGGCAGGAATGCCATTCCTCCTTGGAAACGAGGAAGGCCCGATCTGGGATCGGGCCTTCGTGAGGGGTAGGGAGATGATGAATCCCGGGACTCCCACTTAATGGTTGTCGAAGGCTGGCTCCTTGCCTTCGTAGGCGCGGTAGAAGTCCAGGATGGCGGCCTTGAGGGCGTCGGCGACTTCGGCGGAGGGGTCTTGTTTGGCTTTCATCGCAGCAGTCATGACCTTGTGGGCGGCTTGGAGCTTGGCGGCGTAGTTTTCGGCATCCGCCTTGATGCGTTGGGCCATGAAGTAGGCGGCGATGGTGTCTTGAATTTTCTGGGCGTGTTCCTCCTTGGTGACGACCCAGCGGGCAAGCTGGTTGGCGTTGAGGGGGGAGGTCGCTTCACCGGAGATCCGGGCGATCTCTGCGCCGGCCTTGGCGATGGTGGTCTGATCTTCCAGCATGGCTTCGAAGCGGAGCTGGTCGCCGTAGATGCCGCAGGGAACCTGGCAATGGGCGGATGCGTCGGTGGGGAGTTGGAACAAGGTCAGGCCGATCATGGCGAGGGCGGCAAAGGTGGAGGAGATGGGTTTCATTGGTTGGTCAGGGTTTGGTGGGGTTGTGTCTTTTTCTCTGGGTGAAGGCCTTGGTAAGTCTCTACCATGGCCAACGAACGGTAGGGCCGATTCAGAGTATGTATCGACTCTTCTCAAACTTTTTCACCACGCATCCGTTCGGAACGGAGTGGCGGGGAGGGCGGCGCCGTTGAAGAGATTGCAGGTGGGATTGTTTTCCCAAGCGTAGCGGACGGCGGCGGGTTCAGCGACCTCGGGACTGGAAACGATGACGGTTTCGCCATCAATGCGCGCGGTGGCGGGGTGCCATTTTTTGTCTTTGCCCGCGATGACGAAGCCGGTGAGATCGCCGCCCTTGGCGACGAGGCCGCCGTTGGTGTGCGTGAACTTCAATACGACGTCGCTGCCTTGGATTTCGTGACCCGCAGGCAGGGGACCGGAGGTGGCGGGCACATCTTGGTCATAAACGGTGCCGAGGGCCCAGAGGGAGAGGCGGCGTCCGACTTCCTGCTTGTTCTTCGGGTGGATGTCGGCGGTTTCACCGATGTCGATGTTGATGCCCATGCCAGTTTTCGGCAGGGAGAGCGTCTTGAGGAAGGCCTCACGCACGGTCGGCCAGTCGCGGCCTTCGCCTCGGAAGTTGGGCAGCTGCGCCCAGGCGAAGGGGAATTCGTGGCCCCAGCGCTCCCGCCAGTCGCGGACGAGAAGCGGCAACTGGAACTGGTAAAACGGCGCCTTATCCGGGACCGAGTTCGCCTCGCCCTGATACCAGAGGGCTCCCTTGATGGCGAAGGGGATGAGCGGGGCGATCTTGCCGTTGAAGAGCCCGCCGACATCGCCTTTGCGCGCAGCTACTTCGCGCGGGTCCAGCGGTTTGCGGGGCACGGGCTTCTTCGTGGCCTTGGCTTCGGCGGCGCGCTTTTCCCACGCGGCGAGTTGCTTTTCGTATTGCGCGATCGCTTCGGGTGAGGTCATGCGCGCGGTGGCCTCCGCGGCGACATCGAAGAACGGCTTGAGCGAAGGCTCCGCTTTCTGGGTGGCCGGTTCAATCCAAGCCTCGATGGGGGTGCCGCCGACGGAGGAGTTGATGAGTCCGACCGGCACGCCGAGCGCGGCGTGGATTTTGCGTCCGAAGAAAAACAGCGTCGCGGAAAATCCGCCGACCGAGTCCGGCGTGCAGACGACCCACTCGCCCGCACACTTCTCCTGCGGTTCCTTCGCCGAGCGTGAGTTTTCCTTGAAATGACGGATCTGGGGCAGGTCGGACTTGGCTTGCTCGGCTTCGAAGTCCTTCGCCCGGCTGACGGTCATGGCCATGTTGGATTGTCCCGAGCCAAGCCAGACCTCACCCACGAGCACGTCTTGAATCTGGACCGTGTTGCTGCCGGACACCGTGAGCGTTCCCGCGTCACCGGCTTTCAGTTTCGGCAAACGGGCCTTCCATTTTCCGTCCGCACCCGCAGTGGTCTCCCGTGTTTCTCCACCGATCGAGACGGTGATTTTCTCTCCCGCGTCGGCCCAGCCCCAGATGGGTGCCTCGACGTCCTGCTGCAGGACCATGTGGTCGGAGAACAGTGCTGGCAGGGAGACTTCGGCGTGCAGAGATGTTGCCAATGTCAGGGAGAGAAGGGATGTGACGAGTCGGGCTTTCATGGTGGGGGTAGGGAACGACCGCAACGCATTCGAACTTGCCGCCGGGGTTCTCGGTGGGGAATTGCACGCCACCCGCAACATCAGGCTCGCTTTTCGTTCGGCGATTTGTCCTAATGCCCTGCCTATTCCGTTCGTTTCGAACTTACAACCATGAAAACCATCCCCCTTCGGGTCCTGATCTTATCTCTGGGGGCATGGACATTGTCCCCGGTTTTTGCCGCCGGTGATGCCGAATCCGTGGCCGCTCCCTCGGCCACCACCTCCCGCCTTTGGACGGATCACGAAGGTCGCAAGGTGGACGCGATGTTTCGTGGGGTGAAGGACGGCAACGTCTTTCTTCAAACGGCAGACGGCTTTGTGCACCGCATTCCGCTGGACCGTTTGTCGACGGAGGATCAGGAGATCGCGCGGCGGATGAAGCCTGCGGGCGTCGGCATTCCGTCGGACCCGAATGTGGCGCAGGCGGCGATGGCGATCGACCGGTTGGTGGCAGCGGGCTTGAAAAAGGCGGGAGAGGGACCCAATCCGCTGACGAACGATGAGCAGTTTGTGCGTCGCTTGTATCTTGACCTCGCCGGTCGCATTCCGACTCGGGGGGAGACGATCCGTTTCCTTGTCGACAAGAGCGACACGAAGCGGGCGCGCTTGATCGACACGCTGGTCTCAGGTGAGGGGATGAACTCGCGCCTGTTCAACTATTTCGCGGACATGCTCCGGATGGCGGACGACGCGCAGAAGTCGAAGTTTTACAACTACGAGGAGTGGCTGAAGGAGCAGATCGCCGAGAATCGTCCGTGGAACGAAGTGGTCCACGACATGATGGCGGCGGACGGCAAGCTTCTGAAGAACGGTGCCACGGGGTATCTGCTTCGTGACAAGGGCATGAGGCTCGACAACCTCAGCCTGACGCTTTCGACCTTTCTGGGTGCCAACGTGGCCTGCGCCCAATGCCACGACCATCCCTTCGCCGACTGGACGCAGCACCAGTTTTATGAAATGGCGGCCTTCTTCGGGGCGTCGGACACGTACAACCGCAACGCCGCGCGCAACCTCCTCGGCAACCTGCGCAACGACCTCCCCCGTCAGCAATACCAGCGCGCCAAACGGATCCTCGACGTGAACGCCATGCTGGTTCGTGACACGAACGACAACGACCTCCGGCTGCCGGAGGACTACAAGTACGAGGACGCCAAGCCCGGCGATGCGGTGTCGCCCAAACTGATCATGTGGACCGGGGACGACCGTCGTCTCCACGCCTACCAGGAGGCGGACAACGCGATGAAGCGGCGGGATTCCGATGCGAACTTGCGGGACATCTTTGCCGATTGGATGACCAGCCCGGACAATCCGCGTTTCGCGATGACCATCGCCAACCGGATGTGGAAGCTGATGTTTGGCGCCGGAGTCAAGGAACCCGTCGAGGATCTGGATGATCCTTCCGCAGCCTCGAACCCCGAGTTGCTCTACCACTTGGCGGACGAGATGCGCCGGTTGAAATTTGACCTGCGCGGATTTCTTCGGGTCGTCTGCAACACGCAGACCTACCAGCGCGAGGCCGTGACCAAGGAGGTTCAGTTGGGCGAGTCCATCCAGTTTGCCGGACCGCTCCTGCGCCGCATGACGGCCGAGCAGGCCTGGGACTCCTGCGTCACCCTCGCCGTGGGTGAGAAAGTGGACGCCTACAAGCTGCGTCGCGCCGAGGCCTACACCGAGGCGATGAACATTGACTTTGGGTCGTCCAGTCCGGCCCAGGTCAAAGAGGTGCTGCTGGCGAAAATCGATGCAGGCGGAAAGTCCGCCGCGAAGGGCAAGGGCAAGAAAAAGACGAAAGGAAAGAAGAAAAACAGCGCAGCTCAAACCTCCAGCACCGCTGTCGCGGATGCCTCCGAAGAGGGAGGGGCAGCCGAAGCCGAATACGTGAAGCCCGAGATGTTTGGCAGCCTCGTCCTGGCCCGCGCCTCCGAACTTCCGCAGCCCGAGCGGGACAGTCACTTTCTCCGCATGTTCGGGCAGTCCGACCGCCAGATCGCCGACAGCAACAGCGACGAGGGCAGCATCCCCCAAGTGCTCATGCTGATGAATGGCGCGGCGCAAAAAGTGCTGCGCGACTCAAGCTCGGTGGCGATGTCCACCGCGCTCTCTCAGGAAAAGCCCGAGGCGCGGGTGCAGGCGCTTTACGTCAGCTTCCTCGGACGAAATCCGCGACCGGAGGAGATGAAGGATGCCCTCGCGGCGGTCAACGACGGCCTCGGTCTCGAGGACTTGGCCTGGGTGCTCTTCAACACCCGCGAGTTTGTTTTTGTTCAGTAACCCTCCGCTCGAATCATCCCATGAATGCCTTCCTTCGATTTGATCCCGTGTCCCGCCGCGCCTTTGCCGAAAAGCTCGCCTACTCCGCGCTTGGCGTCACACTTCTCCCCCATCTGGCGCACGCCGCCGGAAAAGGGAAAGCCGTTTCCCCCGAGTCGCCCGGCTTCGGCAAAGCCAAGCGCGTGATTTGGCTGCAAATGTTGGGCGGGATGTCGCACATCGACACGCTCGACCCCAAGACGGGTGATTCGAAAGGCCCGGGCGATCCCATTCAAACCAAGGCGGGCTACATGCTGGGCGGATACCTTCCTCAGTTGGCCAAAAATCACTCGGACAAGCTCGCCATCATCCGGTCCATGACCTCGAAGACGGGCGTGCACTCCTCCGGCCAGTACCTGATGCGCACCGGCTACGAACAGCGCGGTACGATCAAGCACCCGATCCTTGGTGCGTGGGCGCAGGAGTTGCTCGGCAAGAGCAGCGAGACGCTGCCCTCCAGCGTGTGCGTGGGGCGCGGTGCGCAGCACGGCAACGGCTTCTTCCCCGCCGGGTTCAGCCCCCTGCCGATTCAGGATCCGGACGCCGGGCTTCAGTATGCGGGTTTTGACACGACCTCCGAAGTGATGGAGAAACGCTTCGATCTCCTCAACAAGGTGGACGGTGGATTCCGGGGAAAATTCCAAGACTCGAATCTCAAGGCCTACACGGAATTCTATGACAACACGCTGCAACTCCTCACGAGCGAGGATCTCGGTGCGTTCAAAGTGTCCGACGAACCAACCGCCCTGCGCCAGCGCTATGGCATGAACAAATTCGGCCAAGGCTGCCTGCTGGCCCGCCGTCTGGTGGAGCGTGACGTGCGCTTTGTCGAGGTGGGTTACGGAAGCTGGGACATGCACAACGACATCGACGATGCGATGGAAGAACGCGGTACCGTTTTGGACACGGGGCTCTCCGCCTTGCTGTCCGATTTGGAGGAGCGGGGCCTGCTGGAGTCGACCATGGTGGTGCTCTGCTCCGAGTTTGGCCGCGGACCAAAGATCAACAGCCGCAACGGTCGCGATCACCATCCGAAGGTGTTCAGCACACTGCTGGCGGGCGGACCTGCGAAAGGCGGCACCATCTACGGCGCGAGCGACAAGATGGGCCATTCCGTGGCGGACAAGGACACCACCATCCAGGATTTTCACAGCACCGTGGGTCACGCCATGGGCATGAGCGTCAATGAAGTCGTGATGTCCCCCAGCGGTCGGCCCTTCACCGTCGGCGACAAGGGCGAGCCGGTGCTCGACGTGCTGGTTTAGGGCTGAGTCGATGATGTTCGGTACGTTGGGGTCCCGATAACCGTGCCGCGCACCTCGGGAATCAACGAGGGGGACTTGCGAAGTCCCGTCATCGAGGCTGGCACTTGGTGGTGATGGAAAGGGGGTTGCCATGCGGTCCCATGAGCGATTGGATGTGGTGATGAAGATGCGTGGGATGGCGTTTTTGATGTGCGTGGCCAGTGTTGGGCTGGTGGCCGCGGAGGATCCGATCTGGGAGGCACCGGTGGCCTTGTTCACGAGCATGGGCTGTGGTGAAGGGCCGGCTTGGGACGGTGGGGATTCGCTTTATTTCACGGATCTGGAGAACTCGCGGATTCACCGTCTGACGCTGTCATCCGGGGAGGTGGTGACGGTGAAGGAAGAAACGGGACGGACCAACGGGTTGGCGTGGACGGCGGAGGGTCGGTTGCTCATGTGCGAGGCGCAGGCGGGGCAGCTGGGGCGCTGGAAGCCGGGGTCAGCGGAGTCTGAGGTGCTGGCGGTTCATCCGCTGGAGGGGCGCAA
The DNA here is from genome assembly GCA_963976915.1 of uncultured Verrucomicrobiales bacterium. Lineage (GTDB taxonomy): Bacteria > Verrucomicrobiota > Verrucomicrobiia > Verrucomicrobiales > Verrucomicrobiaceae > CAXBNA01. Next base: position 184 of record CAXBNA010000081.1, on the reverse strand, counting down.
GGGCGGGCCCAATGATGTGTCCATCGATGGGCAGGGAAAGGTTTACTACACGGTGCCTGGGCATGGCAGAGTGTATCGTCTTGGTCCCGATCATGTGCCCGGTGCGCAGGCGAGCCTGTGGGCGGAGGTGAAGGGGATCAATGGGGTGCTGGCGACGGCGGATGGGCGGCGTGTTTTTGCCACG
>CAXBNA010000080.1:0-24470 GCA_963976915.1 uncultured Verrucomicrobiales bacterium | reverse complement strand
CCCGCGTCATGAAGCTCTCGATTCTCCTCGCTCCTGTTCTGGCATTGGCTGTGTGTTCTTCCTGCACGCAAATGTCCCCTCCGGTTCCTAGTATCCCTGGATATGTGCCGCGCTATCAGAGTCAATCTGGTGACTACGCAGGTCAAACCCGGGAGCTGAAGCATCCAGGTGGCACTTCGCTCGTCTATGTCGGCGGCATTCCTTACTACAAGTCGTGGGTGGGCAACATGTGGTGGCGTGCTCGTGAGAACGACGTCGTTCGCTGCGCGGCACCCTATTGACCGGGCGCTGGGTGTTTTCCCAGTAGATTGCCTTCTTCCCTCGGGCATTGATCGTGATTCCTTGCAGGATCAAGTTCATGCTGATGGCGTCCGATATGAATCGGGCAGTGTCCTTCTATCGTCACGTCTTCGGGTTCGAGGAGTTGATGGTGTCTGACTACTGGTCGGAGTTGAAACACGGTGATGCGATCATCGCGCTCCACGGAGGATACGGGGGAGGACGAAATCCGATTCCGTTGACCCTTGAATTTGACGACGTTTTGGCGGCGGCCGAGAGGGTTGTTGCGGCGGGAGGAAAAATCATCGACGCGCCGCGTCAGCGTGAAGGAGAACCGATTCTCTTGGGGGTCTTTCGTGATCCCGAGGGCAACGAGATTTTCATCACTCAATATATAGGGCACTGACGCGTGATCGTCCCGGCGGTGGTCCTCAATACTCCGTCAATGAGGTGCGGCTGGCCAACTGGTGGAGTGATTCGACCCAGAGTTCGTCTTCACTGAGACCTAGGGCCTTCTGAGTTTGCCGGTGGGCATCTGTGAGCATCTTCTCCAGCGTTTTCAGAAAATTCGCGGCGGCCGCGATGAAATCCTCGTCGGCCAAGCCGGCGCGCATGGCATCCGTGCAGGCGAGGAGGGACTCGTCCGGAAGGATCGGTTCGAGCCCATACCCGGTCATGGCGGCGGCTCGGGAAGCGGTGGGGTCAATCACCAGAAGGACGCCAAAATTTTCTCCGCCCGAATCAATGGCGCTGAAAAGGAAGCTCCGGTTGAACAACCAAAAAGTGTAGGCCGCGAGGGGGGCTGGGTCAGGCGAGGGGGCGAAGACGATGGCCAGCTCAACTTGGGGGAATTGGCGCTCAATCCGTCTGACGAGCGTTCCCAAAGTGCGCGTTTCAGAGCGTGAAAGGCCGAGGTTGGCCAGATCTTGGATCGGGCGGGTGAGTTGTGGCGGGATGCCAAACATTCGATCTGCCGCTAAAATCGAGAACTGACAGGCCGCGCAGGCGGCGTCGGTTTCGGAGAGGGGAGCTCGACAGATGGGGCAGACCACGCCTGAGCATAGCGGATCGTTGAGGCAAGGGCAAACGGTGGCTTGCCACCGCGTTGCGGGTGATTTAGAGAAACATCATGGGTAAACTTCAAGACAAAGTCGCAGTCGTCACCGGAGCCGGTCGAGGGATCGGGAAAGCCATCGCTGAAGCCTTCGCCGCTGAAGGTGCCAAGGTGGCGATCATCAGTCGTACGGAAGCCAATTCGCAGGCAACGGCGGATGCAATCAATGCGGCTCATCCAGGTGCTGCGCGAGCCTATTCGGTGGATGTGGCCGACACAGCGGCTTCGGTGGAAGTGGGAAAGAAGATCCTTGAGGACTTTGGCAAGGTGGAGATCATCGTGAACAATGCGGGTGTGACCAAGGATGGTCTGTTCCTTCGGATGAGTGAGGAGGACTGGGATGTCGTGATGGATACGAACTTGAAGGGGGCGTTCAACATGGTGAAGGCTTTCCAGCGTTCCATCCTGAAGCAGCAGGGTGCGCGGATCATCAACATCAGTTCCGTCATTGGTCTGATCGGCAATGCGGGGCAGGCAAACTACGCGGCGAGCAAGGCCGGTCTGATCGGGTTGACGAAGTCATTGGCGCGTGAGTTTGCGGGACGTGGTGTGACGGTGAATGCGATTGCTCCCGGATTCATCGAGACCGATATGACCCATGTGCTCAACGAACAGGTGAAGAACGATGTGCTGGGCAAAATCCCACTCAACTCCTTTGGCCAAGCTTCGGATATCGCTGCCGCGTCACTCTTTTTAGCAAGCGAGGATGCCCGCTACATCACCGGCCAGGTCCTCGCCGTGGATGGTGGGATGGTCATGTAGTCAGGTCATCAGGCCCTACTGACGCTCGCGGTAGCCTCATTTCTTCTTGGTCTTGGCTTTTCCCTTTTTGGGAGCGGCGGGCGAGGCGGTGAGTTTGGCCAAGTCGATCATGTCTTGGAGATGCTTGTTCCACAGGGTTTCAAGTTCCTCTGCTTTCTCCGGATAGCGACCAATCAAGTTGTGGGACTCGGCGCGGTCGTTGGTAAGGTCGTAGAGTTCCCACGGGTCGCCTTCTGCAGCGACGAGCTTCCAATCTCCGACTCGGACGGCCCGATTGTTCTCGTGCATCCACCAGAGGAAATCCCTCTCAATCGTGACGTCTTTGGCGAAGGCGGGAAGCAGGCTGCGGCCTGGGGCCTCGGGAATCGGTTCGCCATTCCAAGTTTTGGGTTTGTCGACATCGAGAATGTCGAGAAGAGTCGGCAGGATGTCGATCAAATGAGCCGGGGTGTGACGAAGTTCTCCCTTTGCTGCGATGCCGTCAGGCCAGTGAACAACGAGAGGGGTCGCGATGCCACCTTCGTGGACCCACGTCTTGTGACGCCGGAACGGTGTGTTGGAGGCGCTTGAAAAGCCGGGGCCGAGACAGAGGTAGCTGGCCTCGCTGCCCGGTGACGCCTGCGGATCGTGGCCTCCGTGGCGGACCATGATCTCTGCGCTGGCCCCATTGTCGGAGGCAAAGAAGATGATCGTGTTTTCGAATTGCCCCATTGCCTTGAGTTGTTCCACCACACGACCGATCTCGTGATCCATGCGGTCCACCATGGCAGCGTGGATGGCCATTTTGGTGGCTTGGAAACGACGCTGTTCCTCGGTGAGATCGTCCCAGGGCAGGGGACGATTGATTTCGCCTGCGCCGAGGATCTCAAAGGCATCAGGAAAATCGTATGGGGGACCGACATCGACTTCGAGCTTGGACAGTTCGGTGTCGATGATGCCCATTTCAGTCATTCGTTTGAATCGGCTGTCGCGCATCTTTTCCCATCCCTCGAGGTAGGCGTCACGATACTTTGCAATGTCCTCCGGCAGTGCGTGAAGGGGAAAGTGAGGCGCGATGTAGGCGAGGTAGTGAAAGAAAGGACTCTCTGCGTGATTTTGCTGGTGGTCTCGAAGCAGGCCGATGGCGTGATCGGTGGTGGCGATTGTGGAATAAAAGCCGGGCTCCTCCCCTTCGACCTTCACGGGAACATCGTCGATGCTATTGCCCTTGGCGGTAAAGAAACTGCCCTGGTTCTTCGTGTCGAGGGAGTGATCGAATCCGGCATCGAGCACCTTGCCGTCAATGTGCCACTTTCCACTGTGATAGGCCCGATAGCCCATGGGTTTGAGAAAGTCAGGAATGAGGCGGGCCCATTGCTGGCGGACGTTTTGACCACCGCTGCCGCCACCGCCTCCAATGCCCGGTAGAGCATCACGATGGATCTGATGGGGATAGAATCCTGACATCAGCGCGGCCCGGCTCGGCCAGCAGCGACCCGTGTTGTAAAACTGAGTGAACCGAAGACCGTCATCGGCCAATGCGTCCAGATTGGGCGTCTGAATTTCGCCGCCGTAGCAACCCAAGTCTGAATACCCGAGGTCGTCCGCGAGGATGAAGAGAATGTTGGGTTTGGCGGCGTGGAGGGAAGCCGTGATGCAAACCGTGAGGAATGCTGTGAGGAGGGGGCGAAAGAGCATGGCGTGTAAGGGCGAGAGGATGGCGCGGAGACGGACGGTGTTCCTTAATGTCAAAGGGTAGCCAAGTCGCGGGTCAGTTCCAATCGCTATTTGTCGACGTCACGAGTGATTTGGTCGACGCCACGGACACTTGGCGGAACTCCCTATGGATTGGAGAGTTCTTTGATCCTCACGTTGCGATACCAAACACGTTTGGCTTCATCTTGGAAAGCGATGTGACCGACGTTGGGCCGGTCCTTCTTGACGGTGTCGTCGAGGTTCATGTCGATCACTTGCTCGCCATTGAAGACGACGGTGGCGTGGCGGTCTTTGACGGTGATGGTATATCGGTTCCACTCCCCCGCAGGTTTCACCATGTTCTTAGTGGGACCCATCGCATGGACGATGCCGCCGCAGTCGTGGTGGCCGGGTTTTTCGAGGCCGTGAGTGTCGAGAATCTGGACCTCAAACCCGCTTTTGACGTGATCTTCGAGATCGCCGACCCGGAGGAAGACGCCAGAGTTGCCCTTGGGCTCGAACTTGAATTCCAGATCGAGGACAAAGTTCCCATACTGTTTCACCGTCGACAGGTAGTCGTCGTAACGCTGCCAGCCGCTTTCGCCCTCGCGAGGGTGCAGGGAGATGGAGCCATCGTCTTCGACGATCCAGTTGCCCGTGGTTTGCCAGCCCGTGAGGTCTTTGCCATTGAAGAGCGGGACGAATCCGGGGGCGTCCGCTGCTGGATGGAGATCCTCGGCGTGAATCGCAAGGGCAGTGGCGGAGAGAGACAGAAGGAGGGCGAAATAGAATCGGCTCATGAAGGGGGAACGGATGGCGTGCGGAGAATCCTGCGAGGATCGGTGGAAAAGGGTCTGGCCGTGGAGGGGCCTTCCGTTCTTGACCAAGGCAGGAGGTCTGGGCCAGACTGCCCCTTCTTTTCAACCCAAATCAACCCCCAAAAACAACCCAGACCCCTAGTTTATGAGCCGGAAAATTCGTTATGGCATGGTCGGCGGCGGACGCGGCGCCTTCATCGGAGCCGTTCACCGCATCGCTGCCGTGATCGATCAACAGGTCGAACTCGTTTGTGGAGCCTTTTCCTCCGATCCTCAGAAATCCAAAGACAGTGGTGCCGACCTGTTTCTCCCGCCCGAGCGCTGCTATGGAAGTTTCGAGGAGATGATCAACACGGAGGCCTCGTTGCCTGCCGACAAGCGCATGGATTTTGTGGCCATCGTGACACCAAACCACATGCACTTTCCACCGGCCAAGCTGGCATTGGAAAAAGGCTTCCATGTGCTGAGCGACAAGCCCGCGACCTTCAATCTCGACGAAGCCAAGCAACTCGGTGAACTCGTGAAGCAGACCGGCTTGATCTATGGTCTCACGCACAACTACACGGGCTATCCGCTCGTCAAAGAAGCGCGGGACATGGTCAAAACGGGCAAGCTCGGCAAGATTCGCAAGGTGGTGGCCGAGTATCCGCAAGGCTGGCTCGCGACCAATCTGGAAGAAAGTGGTCAAAAGCAGGCGGCATGGCGGACGGATCCCACCAAGTCCGGCGACGAACAGGGCGATGGCAATTGCCAGACTGACGACATCGGCACGCATGCCGAGAACTTGGCCGAGTACATCACCGGTTTGAAGATTTCCGAACTGGCTGCCGACATCACCACCTTCGTCGGTGGTCGCCAGCTTGATGACGATGCGAACATTTTGCTTCGCTTTGAAGGCGGTGCGAAGGGCGTCCTTCATTGCTCACAGATCAGTGTGGGTGAAGAAAACAACCTCAATATCCGCGTCTATGGCGAGAAGGGCAGCATTGAGTGGCATCAGAAGGAACCCAACACAATGCTCGTGAAATGGCTCGACCAGCCGATGCAGGTCTATCGCACCGCCAACGGCTATTTGTGCGAGGCTGCTGCCGCCGCCGGTCGCACGCCGCCCGCGCACCCCGAGGGCTATCTCGAAGCCTTTGCGAACATCTACAAGAACTTCGCCAGCACCCTCCGTGCGCGCATCGAAGGCCGCGAGCCGACCGAGATCGAGAACGATTTTCCGAAGATCGAGGACGGCATCCGCGGCATGGCCTTCATTGAGGCGGTGGTTGCCTCTGGCCACAGCAATGCTGCTTGGACACCAGTGGAGGCATAACCAACCTGTCTCTCAATAGATCCAAAGGTGCCGAGGGCGATGTCGCCTTCGGCATCTTTGTGTTTGGGGTATGCGTTATTGATTCCCATGCCAGAACCCATCCTCGTTGCCGACAACCTTTCACGCACCTACGCCATGAACGGAACGGCTGTTCCGGCGCTGCGTGGCGTGTCGTTGTCGTTGGCGGCGGGAGACTTTGTCTCGGTGATGGGGCCCTCAGGCTGTGGAAAATCGACGCTGCTTCAGCTCTGTGGCGGCATGGATCTGCCGGATGGTGGGTCCTTGGTCATCGAGGGGCGTGATGTGGCGCAGTTGAGCGATCAGGAACTGACGCGGCTTCGGCGGGCACGCGTGGGGTTTGTGTTTCAGTTCTTCAACCTCCTGCCCACCCTGACCGTGGGAGAAAATATCGCATTGCCGCTGCTTCTCGCGAAGGTGCCGGAGGCGGAGGCGATGAAGCGTGCGTCGGTCATGGCCGAGCAAGTCGGGATTGGTCATCGGTTGGGACACTTTCCGGCTCAGGTTTCAGGCGGGGAAGCTCAGCGTGCTGCGATTGCGCGCTCGGTGGTTCACCAACCTGCGTTGTTGATCGCTGATGAACCGACCGGGAGTCTGGACAGTGAGAACGGCGTGAAGGTGCTGGAGATTCTCAAGGAAATGAACCGTGAACTTGGTGTGACGATTCTTCTGGCCACGCATGACGCGGCGGCGGCTGCCGTTGCCAAGAGAACGATTCGGATGAAGGACGGCGTGGTGGTTGGGTAGCGGCTGTGCCGGAAGATATTCCCTGACGTGGCTCGGATCATCCATTGAGATGGCAGGCATTGGCGGTCTCTTCCGCCGCGCCGAGATGGAGCGGACTCGATCACGTGTTGAATGGTCGCCCGAATGATTTACCTCACTTGGCCTGTGCAAGTGACGTCTCCGACACGTCTAACGAAACGGTTCTGACACAAATCTGGATCTCAACAAAAAGGTCACATGGATTCGCGAGCGGAGAAAAATTTTCTCGCCATAGACAGCGGCGATCAATCCACCCATTGCATGAAACGATTCGCTGCACTCCTCCTCTCCGCCATCACTGCCGTTGCATTTCAAGCGAAGGCGCTGCCAATTGCCTATCCACCTTCCAACAAGGTAACCTTTTCCAAGCGCGGCAGCATCTCCGAGCGGTCGGCGGGCGTGCCGCTGGCGGGGGCCGAGATTGCGGCCTTTGATTCGTCTTCGAAGCGTGCGTTTTTGTCTTCGGCTTCAGGTGTTGAGGTGATCGATCTCGCAAACCCCGACGCACCTGTGTTTGTGAAGACACTGGATCTGACGGCGGCTCCCTTCAATCTGACCTCGAACAACGTGTCCTCGGTCACCTCGAAAAACGGCGTTCTTGCCGCGGCAGTGATTGCCAATCCCAAGACGGCGAATGGCACGGTGATCTTCATCGACGCGGCGACCGATGCGTTGCTGGGGACCGTTGCCGTGGGATCGGTTCCGGATCATGTGGGCTTCACGCCGGATGGCAACCTGGTGCTGGTGGCGATTGAGGGAGAGTTGACGGATACGGCGGATGTGAACAGTGATCCTGCGACAGACACGATCCCCGGTGGTGTGGCGATCATTGATGTGTCGGGGGGATTCGCTTCGGCATCGGTGACGACTGCGGACTTTGCGGCGTTTGATGCTCAGGCGCCGGCGTTGTCTTCGGCGGGTGTGCGGATCTTTGCTGGCGGCAAGCCTTCGACGGACTTTGAGCCGGAATACTTTGCCGTCTCGCCGGACAGTTCGACCGCGATGGTGACGCTTCAGGAAGCGAATGCGGTGGGGATTCTCGACATTGCCACGGCGACGTTCACAAGCGTCGTGCCACTAGGTGAGAAGGACTTCTCCACACTGATGGCGGACTTCAGTGATCGCGATGGTGCGGGTGCCTCCAACCTCATCAATCCAACGACTGGCAACCCAGTCTTTGGTCTCTACATGCCCGATCAAATCGCCTCTTTTGAATCGGATGGTCAGCTGTATTTCATCACGGCGAACGAGGGCGACGACCGGGATGATTTCCTGCCAGTGGCAGAATCGGCCCGACTGAAAGATGCAGCATATGATCTTGATGATGCGACGTTTCCGACCGAGACGACGCTGAAGGAAGACGCCAACTTGGGTCGTTTGACGGTCTCGAATGCTCCCGGACTTCGGGGTGACAGTGAGCCGGATGGCGATGTGGACCGGATTCTCACCTACGGGGCGCGTTCGTTCTCCATCTGGGACACAAACGGAACCCTCGTTTACGACAGTGGCGACATGATCGAAATGATCGTGGCGAGCCAGTTTCCGGCCAACTTTGACGATGGCCGCAGTGACAACAAGGGGCCGGAGCCTGAAGGCGTGACCGTTCTGGACGTCAATGGATTCACATTGGCGTTCGTCGGCCTGGAACGTTCCAACATGGTTCTGGTGTTTGATGTTTCGAATCCAGTGGAGCCGACGTATGTGACTGCCTTGGAGAACGCAGGGGATGTTAGCCCAGAGGGCATTCTGGCTGTCTCCGCGACCGACAGTCCTTCGGGTCGTCCACTGATTCTGGTTTCGAATGAAGTGTCGAACTCGCTGACGGTTTACCAAGCCAATCCGGAGTTGATCATCACGGAGTTGCTTTCCAATCAGGACTCTTCAGGCAATGGTGATTACTGGGAATTGACCAACGCGGGAGACTCCACGGTGGATCTGAGCAACTGGTCGTGGGATGACAACAGCGTCACTCCGGGTGTGGTGTCGGTGCCTCCTGGGACGATGATTGCGCCGGGAGAATCGGTGATCTTCACGGCGGTGGATGCCGCTACCTTCCGCGCTTGGTGGGGCCTGCCGACCAGCGTCCAAGTCATCAATGGGGCCGGTGCGCCTGGGTTGGGTGGTGGTGATGGTGTCTATTTGTTCGACGCGGCGGATGTTCTCATCACCTCCTTTGACTATGATGCAGGCGGTTTCATCAAGGTGGATGGCAATTCGTCTCTCGGTGGTCATGCAGGTGCTTCGGCGGGTGGCGCGCTGGACTCGCAGGCGGCGGTGATCGATCCGTTCTACGGAACAGGAACTCCACGCTACACCTTTGCGGATGGCACAACGCTGGGGACGTTTGCATCGACCGCGTCGGCCAACGAGCTCGGTTCGCCGGGATCGGCGTTTCTGACCCCGCAGTTGTTGGTGACTGAGTTGCTCTCCAACGAAGCCTCGTCCGGCACGGAGGACTACTGGGAATTGACCAATGTCGGAGTCTCCTCAGTGGATCTCAGCGACTGGTCCTGGGACGATGACAGCGCCATCGCAGGCACGGTGCGGATTCCGAATGGCGTCTCGATTGCGCCGGGAGAGTCGATCATCCTGACCAAGATGGACGCCGCCAGCTTTCGGAACTGGTGGGGGCTTCCTGAAACGGTCCAGGTCATTACGGGTACGAGTGCTCCTGGTCTCGGTGGTGGCGATGCGGTCTTCTTGTTCGATGAGCGTGGGAATCAGGTCACCACGTTCAGCTACGCGGCTTTGGGCTTCACTCGTTCGGACGGCAGTTCATCCATTGGAGGCCATGCAGGGCTCTCGGCTGGCGGCCCTTCCGCCACGGTGGCGGTGATCATTGATCCGCTCTTTGGCACCGAAACGCCTCGATACACGGCGGCGGATGGAGTGACCAACGGGACATTTGCCTCGACGCTTTCGACGGCGGAGTTTGGTTCGCCGGGTGACGCGCTTCTGGGTTCCACCGCGGCGACAGTGAGCATCGCGGATGCGTCCGTGACAGAGGGCGACAGTGGGACGACGACGCTGTCTCTTGTCGTGACTCGTTCTGACACGGATGCCGCCTTCACTGTGGATTACGCGGTGACGGGAGGATCGGCGACGTTGGGAGTCGATTTCGTCGCTCTCGCCTCGGGCACGTTGACGTTCAGCGCAGCAGGTTTGGCGACCCAGCCAATCGACATCACCGTGAACGGTGACACCGATCCTGAGGACGATGAAACCATCGTGGTGACGCTATCGAACGTGGTGAACGGCACGGGCACGACCATCATCGCCATCGCGGATGGCACGGGCACGATCCTCAATGACGACGCCATCGCTCCGACCATCACGAGCGAACCTGCGGGCACGACCATTGCCAGTGGCGGCGTGACGACGCTGGTGGTGGCGGCTGATGGATTCCCGGCTTCGACCTACCAGTGGTATGAGGGCAACAGTGGTGACACCATCGCGCCGGTCGGTGGGCCGACTTCGGGGACGTTCGTGACGCCATCGCTCACAGGCACGACCCGTTTTTGGGCGCGTGCCACGAACACAGCCGGCACCGCGGATAGCGCTGCTGCGACGGTGACGGTGGTTCCTGCAATCACTTCGGTGGACCTTTCCCAATACGTTCGCGTGGGTCGCTACGATCTGCCGGAGCCGACACGCACCGCGCTGCCTCCGGGCACGGCCGCACACAACCTGCTTTGTCAGGAAGCCTCGGCGGTGACTTACAATTGGGACACCGATACACTCTTTGTCACCGGCGACGGTGGCCGTGCGATCACTCAGGTTTCAAAGACGGGCGAACTCATCGACACGATGACGCTGGCGCTCGGCAGCAGCCCGCAGGGGACGGACTTCTACGATCCAGAAGGTCTGACCTACGTCGGTGGCGGCCAGTTTGTGATGAGTGAGGAGCGTGACCGGAATCTCGTGAGATTCACCTACGCGGCTGGCACAACGCTGACCCGTACTGGGGCGCAGACGGTGAACATCGGCCCGTTTGTGGACAACACCGGCACCGAGGGGCTTACCTTTGATCCTGTCTCCGGCGGCTTGATTTGCCTGAAGGAAATCTCACCGATTGGTATCTTCCAGACGGATGTGGACTTTGGTCTGGGCACTGCGACGAACAAAGCCACGGGAAGTGTGGAATCGACCAACTTGTTTGATCCGGCTCTGCTTGGCATGAGCGATGTGGCGGATGTGTTTGCGCTTGCGAATTTGTCGGGGATGGCGGGCCAGGCTCAGGAGCCGTTTCTCATCGTGATTGGTCAGGAAGATGCGCGGGTGGTGAATGTGGATCGCTTCGGTAACATTCAGAGCACGCTGCAAATTGTCACCGATGTCGGTAACCCATTGTCCGCTGCCAATCAGCAGCATGAGGGTGTGACGATGGATCCGGTGGGCAACCTCTACGTGGTGAACGAGAACGGAGGTGGTGATGCCGATCGCCCTCAACTGTGGGTGTACGCACCGGCGACCGGACCCAACGCAGCGCCGACACAGATCGTGTTGAACAATCCGGTGAATGCCATTGATGAAAACACCAGCACGGCTTCTCCGATCAAGGTGGCTGACATTGTGGTGGTGGATGATGGCCTCGGGACCAATGATCTGAGCCTCAGCGGAGCGGATGCAGTCTTCTTCGAGATCGTTGGAACGGAGCTGTTCTTGAAGTCGGGCACGGTGCTCGATTTCGAGACGCAGGCTTCCTACAGCCTTGTGATTGAAGCGGACGACATCACCGTGGGCAGCACGCCGGATGTGACGGAGAACTACTCGTTGACCGTCAATGACCTCGAACCGGAGACACCGCCAGCGCCGGCGTTGATCATTTCTGAAGTGGCCGCCTGGTCGAGCAGCAGTGCGGTTGGTAGTGACTGGTTCGAGGTCACCAACACCACCGACAATCCGATCGACATCACCGGATGGAAAGTGGACGATGGCTCGGCTTCCTTTGCCTCCGCCTTGGAACTCACCGGAGTCACCAGCATTGCGGCAGGAGAGTCGGTGATCTTCATCGAAGACGGTCAACTGCCTGCGACGGTCTCGGCCTTCCTTACCCAGTGGTTTGGATCCACTCCACCATCGGGCCTACAGATCGGTGGATACACCGGATCGGGGATTGGACTGAGTTCGAATGGCGACGAGGTGAACCTCTACAACGCCGCCGGTGTGCTTCAGGCGAATGTGGCGTTCGGAGCTTCTCCGAGTTCCGCTCCTCTGGGGACCTTTGACAATACGATCGGTTTGAACGCCGCGACGTTGGTCCAATTGAGTGTTGTTGGTGTCAACGGTGCGTTTACTGCGGATGCAACTGCGGACGAGGTCGGGTCGCCCGGCTTTGCAGTGCCTGGCGTGCTCCGCATCACGGAGGTGGCACCTTGGAGCAGCGGCAACAGTCCGGTGGTGGCTGCCGACTGGTTTGAGGTGACCAACATGGGTGCCCGGTCCGTGGACATTCGTGGATGGAAGGTGGATGACGGCTCCGAGTCTCCGGCGGCGGCGGTTCCGCTATTCGGTATCGACAGCATCGCTCCCGGTGAGTCGGTGATCTTTGTCGAGTCCTCCACGCCTTCCACCACCGTGGCCAATTTCGTGACCAACTGGTTTGGCGGCACGGCACCTTCGGGACTGCAAATCGGCACCTACACCGGCTCGGGCATCGGCCTGAGCACGGGCGGAGACGCGGTGAACCTCTATGACACCCGTGCGCCGACTCCGGCCCGGCGTGCCAGCGTTTCTTTCGGTGCCTCGCCAACCGCCGCTCCATTCGGCACCTTCGACAACTCCGCAGGTCTCGATGTGGCTGCGGTCTCACAACTGAGTGTGGTGGGTGTGAACGGGGCTTATGCCGTCGCCGGAGGTGACGAGATTGGCTCTCCGGGAGCAATTGCCACCGCTGCGCCGGTGGTGGACTTTACCCTACAGATCCTTCATTACTACGGTGAAAGCGGCCTGGTGGGTGTGGAGACCGCACCGATCATGGGTGCACTCATCGACCGGTTCGAAGATGACTTCGCCAACACGTTGGTGGTGGCAGAGGGTGACAGTTTCATTCCCGGACCTTGGTTGGTCGCTGGTGCCGATCCTTCGTTGAGCGCGATTTCCAGCATTGGTTCGACCGCACTGGGCCGTCCTGACATGGCCATCATGAATCTCTTCGGAACGGATGTCTCCGCTTTGGGGAACCATGAGTTTGACCTGGGGTCGCCGGTGCTGGCGGGCGCGTTCCGAGGATCGGGTGCCTGGGGTGGAGCCCAGTTCCCATTCATCACGGCCAACCTGGACTTCTCGGCGGACGGATCTCTCGCGAGCATCGCGGATGCTTCGATTGGGGGCTCGGGTGGTGCCCTGGCTGGTTCCGAAGTCACAGCGCTTGCGGCCAAGATCGCTCCTTATGCGGTGAAGACAGTCAACGGAGAGTTGATCGGCTTCGTCGGCGCGACCAACTGGGAGCTGTTGACCAAGTCCTCACCAAACGGGACGGTGCCGAAGGACGATGGCAACGGCGCAACCAGCGACTTGGAGGAGGTGGCGATCTATGTTCAGGCTGCGGTCGATGCCCTCGAGTTGCTCGGCGTGAACAAGATCGTCATGGTCGATCAACTGGACGACCTGCAGCGGAACAAGGACCTCGCAGGGCTGGTCTCCGGCATCGACATCATGGTCGCTGGTGGTGGTCATGAGCGCCTCGGCGATGCCAACGACACGGCGGTGCCCTTCAATGGTCACGACGGTGACTTCATCGCAACGGACACCTATCCGATCACGACGACCGATTTGGATGGCAATCCGACGCTCATCGTCACGACCGACACGGAGTACACTTACCTCGGCCGACTCGTGGCGGACTTTGATGCCAGCGGCAAGCTGATCGTTTCGACCTTGGACGACACCGTCAACGGTGCCTACGCCTCGGTGGAGACGACGTTGCAAGCCGCCTATGGCACCTCCGACTCTGCGGCAACGATCATCGCAAGCAGCACCATCGCCACATCGGTCAAGGAGATCACCGATGCGATCAATGCGGTGGCCGTGGCCAAGGACAGCACGGTCTATGGGTTCACGAATGTCTATCTCGAGGGCGACCGGGTCTTTGGGCGCGTTCAGGAAGTCAATCTCGGCAACATCACGGCGGATGCGAATGCATGGAAGGCACGCACGGCGTTGGGTCTTGCTGCGGGTGACTCCGTATTCTCCCTGAAGAACGGTGGGGGGATCCGCGCTTCGATTGGCTCGGTGCTGGGTGATGGAACCAAGGTGGGGCCGTTTGCCAACGCGATCACCGGCAAGCCCGCCAACGGCATTTCCCAACTCGATGTCGAGAACGCTCTGCGCTTCAACAATCGACTGATGGTCTTCGATGTCACGCCTGCTGGGCTGCTCGCGATTCTGGAGCACGCAGCTGGATTGAGCAGTGGTCCAACCAATCAGAACGGCGGCTATCCGCAGGTGGGCAACCTTCGCTTCTCCTATGACGCGGCCCAAACTCCCGGATCGAAGGTGCGCTCCGTGGCGCTGGTGAATGACGCAGGGCAGATCACGGCCCGGATTGTCGAGAACGGTGTGGTGCTGCCAGGAGCGCCCGCAACGATTCCTTGTGTGGGCCTCAACTTCACAGTGGGTGTGAACGCGGGCATCGATGCGGCGGGTGGCGATGGCTATCCGATCAAGGCGAACGCCACCAACTTCCGCTTCCTCCTCGACGACGGAACCGTCTCTGCCCCGATCGATGAGGCTCTGAGCTTCACCGATGGTGCGGTGGTTCCCGCCAATGCCCTGGGCGAGCAGCAGGCCTTTGCCGACTTCCTCTTGGCACGCCATCCGGCACCGGGCAATGCCTATGCCGAGGCTGACACCCCAGTGGCTCAGGACACACGGATTCAGCAGATCGCCTTCCGCGCGGACGCTGTCCTGAGTGGACCTGAAACGGTGGCTGCTTGGCTGGCTGCGAACGGTTACACCTCGGGTGGTTTGTTCGGGGATTCCGACAACAACGGCGTGCCGGACGTGATCGAGTATTTCTTCAATCAGGACCCGAACAATCCGGGCGACCTTGGCAACCTTCCACAGGTGGTCGTCAATGGTGGCGACCTGGAGTTCCGCTTCGCCTACAACAACGGCAGCGTGTTCCCTGGATACCTCAAATGTTCGACAGATCTGATCACATGGATCAACGCCGTGGAAGGTCTGGATTATGAAGTCATCACTGAAACAGTGAACGGCGGAGAGACGGTGGTTCGCTACCGCATCTTCTGCGACCCAACTCCGACACCGGAAGGTCCGTTCACCTACCTGACACCGTATACCTCGGAAGTGGACGGAGGTGCTCTCAATGGACTGACGATCACGAACCATGGTCTCGTGGGAGTGGGTCGTCTGTCTGGCTCTGCTTTGGATGCGTTTGGCGAAACGCTGGGCGCGGCCTCGGGCCTCTATGTGAGCAACTGGGGATTCAACTCCGGCAGCGGTCAGTTCACCGGCACTTTCAACGTGCTTCCAGATCGCGGCTTCAACGCCGATGTCGGCGGAACGCCCTACTTCTCGAACTACGCGGCGCGAGTCCACGAGTTGCCATTCACCTTCACTCCCTACTACGGAGCAGGTCCCACGGCACAAGGACAGATCGTCCCAACCTACGCCAGTTCGACGAAGTTCACCTACAATGATGGTGGAACAATCAAGTTCACGACCGGTCTGAATGCGATCAACGTGACCAACATCCTCGGCCAACCAGTGGGAACCGTTCCAGCAGCCAATGGACCCTCGGGTGCCATCACGGAGTTGATCAGCTTCGATGCTGAAGCGATTCACCTTTTCGCTGATGGATCGGGGTACGTGTCGGATGAATACGGCACCTACATCGCCCGTTTCAGCACGACCAAAGAGATCACGCAGATCACCCAACTGTCGACGGCCGCGCAGCCGCACAAGCCAGTGGCGACGCTGAACTTCGATTCGACCAGCGCACCTTCAAATGGTCGCCGGAACAATCAGGGCCTCGAGGGGATGTCGGTTTCACCCGACGAGACGCGCCTCTTTGCACTCATGCAAAGCGCTTTGGTTCAAGACACCGGCACGGGTCAGCAAGGTCGCTACAACACCCGCCTCTTTGTCTACGACATCGTGGGGAGCAATCGTGAGGCTCCGGTGCTGATCGGCGAGTATGCGGTGCAGCTTCCTCGCTATGACATCAGCGGTGATGGTTCCGGTTTGGATCGGACGGCGGCTCAGTCGGAGATCGTGGCCATCAGCAACACACAGCTTCTGATGCTGCCTCGCGATGGCAACGGTCTGGGCACTGGCAGTTCCAATCCGATTGTCGCGAAGACGGTGGATCTGGTGGACTTCTCGGATGCAACCAACATCGTCGGTCTATTCGACAACGAAGGTGACCAGATCAGCCCGGGAGCGGTGCTGAATGCGAGCATCACGCCAGCCCGTAGCACGGTGGTGATCAACTTGGCCTCGGCCACGGATCTAGCCAAGTTTGGCCTCAATACCAACACCGCCGCGCCGGATTCCAACACACTCAATGAGAAGCTCGAAGGCTTTGGGCTTGTGCCGGATCTCTCGACGCCGAGCCCGGAGGATTACTTCCTCTTTGTGGCGAACGACAACGATTTCCAATCGCCCGATGTGCGGATGCTGAAAGCCGATGGCACCGGCTTGGATTTCCTCGGTGATCAGACGGCAGGCGGGATCGTGAACGATGCGATGTTCTACGCGTGGAGAATCACCATCTGCACCTCGAACCACAAGTTCTTCCGCATCGAGGTGGATACCAGCAGCGTGGCCCCCTGAGCCAAGACACCCGCGACTGAACGAAAAATCTGCCAGTTCCCCAATGACGCTCAATCTGGTGATTGAGTTTGGCAAAACGGAGCGTCCCCGGGTGGGGGCGCTCTTGTTGCGTCGGGGGTGTCGTTTACGAGGTGCGGGAGAGGGACGATTTGGAGTGGAAGGCCGACTACATTCCGTAGTGAATGCGGGCACAAGGGCGCATTGGGTAACCCCTCCGGGGTTGGGGATTTCGGTCGCGTGCGATCCAGGGGTTGAAACCCCTGCCTATGGTTGTGGAATCCCTTCGGGAGTCGGGTTGGTGATTCGGCGGGGCGTGGCTGCCGCTGTAGAGAGGTGGCTAGTTGGGTCCTTCGTCGCTGTAGGAAAGGGGAGAATGGACACCTGCGCCCGTCAACCGCACAAATGAACCTGCTTTCGATGTTCCTGATGATGAGGAGCAACCGAACAGACGACCAACACTGAAAGCGCTGGAGAATGTGGAAGACTCTCATTGAACAGAAGGCTTTGGAGCGAACCGAGGCCGAGGTTGCGAAGTGGATCTACGAAGTTGGTGTTACTGCCGAGGAGCTGAGATCTGCGGAATTGGAACTCCAATTTGATTTCCCGAAAGACCTCAAAGAACTCTACAGCGAGACCGACGGCTTGTATCTGGCCTTCGAAGAGAGCCACAATTTTCAAGTCTTTCTCCGGCTTCGGGACTTGGTCAGGCAGAACCGGATTTTTCGTGGCCCGATTATTCTTGCTACATGTCGTTTGATCACTTGTTGTTCTTTGGCTGTATTCCAAACGGGGATTGGCTTGGATATGGTCGTAACAGTGATGGTAGCCTGCGAAGTGAGATCTACCTGTGGGAGCACGAAACGGACAGCCGTTCCCAAGTCTTCGACAATCTGAAAGACTTCGTCACTAGCTTCAGCAGCGAAGCGTGATAGCACCACAGGTCGGGGATCTGGATAGTCTTGACTATACCCGTTGCCAATGGCGTCGGTTGGTGGCTTGGCTTGGCCTGCGTCAGCAAATTCATCTTGGCTGTGTCGCTTCTCCTCTACTTCGGTTTTGTGGCAATGCTTGCCATATCGCACGTCGAAGATCCAAGTGCTCGGGAGGGATGGATGCTGCTCACGGTCGGATTCAACGTTGTCGGGTCGCTCCTCTACTACCTGACGAAGTGTCAGGACTTCAGATCCCACGAGATGGTTGGATTCGTGGCCGTGGGAGGCTTCTCTTGAGGGCTGGGGACACGCGATGATGGAGTACGATGGCAGTTTTTCCTTGATTTGGTGGGTTTCTGGCACTGGAAATGCTGCTTGACGCTGCGGTCAGCCGGGCGATTCATTGCGGCTCTTCGCCAGGTCTATATCCCTATGTTTGAGTGGGAAAAGTTATTTTTGATCGTCAGTTACGTCGCCGTGTTTGCAGGGTTGTCCCTTTTTGGGGGGCACAGGCTCCGGGTGCTCTGGCAGTACTGGCGTCATCGCCGCAATCCGCATGTGCCGCCACGCTCGTTTGATGCGCTGCCCAAGGTGACTGTTCAGTTGCCCTTGTTCAATGAGTTTGAGGTGGTTGCGGATCTGATGGCGAGCGTCAGCCGACTCGACTATCCGAGAGAGCTCCTTCAAATTCAGGTCTTGGACGATTCGACGGACGACACGGTGGAAGAGTGCCAGCGCTGTGTTGAGGAACTGCAGGCGCGGGGCTTCGATGTGGAGTATCGGCATCGGACAGATCGGACGGGCTTCAAGGCAGGTGCGCTGGATGCCGGGATGGATTCGGTCACGGGTGAGTTCATCTGCATCTTTGACGCGGATTTCCGGCCGGAGTCGGATTACCTCCAAAAGATGATCCACCATTTTACGGACGAGAAGGTGGGGATGGTGCAGGCGCGGTGGGGCCACGCGAACCGGAACTTCTCCCTGCTGACACGACTGCAGGCCCTGTTTCTGGATGGGCACCTGGTTCTGGAGCAGACGGCGCGGAGTCGCCACGGAGACTTTTTGAATTTCAACGGCACGGCGGGAATCTGGCGTCGACAGGCGATTGAGGATGGCGGTGGCTGGCAGCACGACACGTTGACGGAGGATCTGGACCTGAGCTACCGCACGCAGCTCAAGGGCTGGAAGTTTGTGTATCTCCCAGATGTGGTGGTGCCTGCGGAGTTGCCGCCGGACATGGATGGATTCAAAACCCAGCAACACCGGTGGACGAAGGGTTCGATTCAGGTCTGCAAAAAAATGCTGGGCGAAGTCTGGCGTAGCAAAGAGCCACTGGGCCGCAAGCTGGAGGCGACGGCGCATTTGACCTCGAACTTTGCCTACCTTCTGACGTTGGGCGTTCTTGTGCTCATGTATCCGGCCAATTTCGTGATGGGCAATCCTTGGGCAAAGGCGGTGCTGGTGGATTTGCCGGTGTTTTTCTTCGCCTGTTTCTCGGTGATCCTTTTTTACCTCACGGCCCAAGGGGCACAGACGAAGTGGGGCTGGCTGAAAGCGATTCCCTTTCTGCCCTTCCTGCTGGCGCTGGGCGTGGGGATGTCGATCAACAATGGCCGGGCGGTGCTGGAAGCGCTGTTCAATCAGAAGTCGGACTTTGTGCGGACGCCGAAGTATGGCGTGCTGACGAAGGCGGAGGCGAAGAACAAGCCCGGCCGCTACAAGGCAGGGAAATCCATTGGCCTGTGGATCGAGTCGATTCTGACCCTTTACTTTGCCTTTCTCCTCTGGATGGCGGTGGGACGAGGGCAGTGGGGGTCAATCCCGTTCTTGATGCTGTTCTTTGGTGGCTTTGCATATGTGGCGGCCGGATCGCTGCTGAAGCGTTTCTCGATGCCCAGCTTTGCGCCGACGGATCCCCCGGCCCCGGGATCACCGGACAATGTGGTGGCCGCTTAGTGGCGGCTTTGCTCATTGAGGGCTTTTTGGTTGCGAGAGCGCAAGGATGACGCTCCTTACCCGCCCGCTTTGCTCTGGAGTCCCGGATTGCGAGACGGGAATTCGATTTTACCCATCCAACCACATGTCCGACGATTCCAAGACCCAGATTCAGCTCATGGAGAAAATTGTGTCTCTCTGCAAGAGACGCGGTTTCATTTACCCCAGCAGTGAGATCTACGGCGGTATCGGCGGGTTCTGGGATTACGGCCCGCTGGGATCGGAGTTGAAGCGGAATCTGCGAGATGCGTGGTGGAAGGCAATGACCCGCCAGCGTGAAGACGTGGTCGGATTGGATGCGACGATCATCATGCATCCGGCGATCTGGAAAGCTTCGGGTCACGTCGAGACCTTTGTCGACATGATGCGGGAGTGCGTGCTGACGAACAAGCGCGTGCGCGCGGACCACGTGGATCCTCAATCAGGTGTGGTGCTCTCGTTCACGGGCGCCAAGGCCGCGACAGGCTGGCAGATGGATCGTGCGTTCTCGGCTTTGTTGAAGGGTGGCGAGCACATCGAAAGCTTTCGCAAGCGTGTGCGGGCGTTGGTTGCTCAAAACGCCGGTGCTGCGGCTGGCAAGCCTGAAGAGATCGAGTTACTGGGAGAAGCGAAGGTTGAGGAAGTCACGGACTCGGTGGATTTCCACCCCGACACCGGTGGTGCGCTGACGGCGGCCCGGCCCTTCAACCTGATGCTGCGGACCTACGTCGGCCCCACGGCGACGGAGGACGATGTGGCCTACCTGCGTCCTGAAACGGCCCAGGCGATCTTTGCGCAGTTCAAGAACGTGCTCGATTCCTCCCGGGTGAAGGTGCCGTTCGGCATCTGCCAAATCGGGAAGGCCTTCCGCAACGAGGTGACGCCGAAGAACTTCACGTTCCGCTCGCGTGAGTTTGAGCAGATGGAGCTCGAGTTTTTCATCAAGCCTGATGAGGCGATTGAGATCATTCACGGCGAGGTGGCGACTTGGTCCGAGGGTGCCGATCTTTCGGCTCCGCAGTCGAACTGGGGCTGGGACATGTGGCACCGCTATTGGGTGCAGGAGCGGACAGCGTTTTACGCGAGCATCGGTCTCGGTCGGGACGTGCTGGAGTACTACTGGCAGACGCCGGAAGATCTGGCGCACTATGCCCGTGCCTGTGTGGACATTTTGTTCAAGTTCCCGTTTGGGACGGACGAACTGGAAGGCATTGCTGCGCACGGTGACTTTGATCTCTCGCAGCACCAGAAGCATAGTGGCAAGCCGCAGGAGTTATTCGATGAAGAGCTCAAGAATGCGGTCAAGAACCTGAGCGAGGAGCAGAAGGAGGCGATGATCCAAAAACGTCTCGCCGCCGAGCAGGCCAAGGGCGACTGCGGGATGAACGAGGCGGAGGTGCGGACGTGGTTCGACCGTCTGTTCAAGGGCAACTACGTGCCGCATGTCATTGAACCGTCGGCGGGCTTGGATCGCCTGGCGCTGGCGATTCTGTGCGCGGCTTGTGATCAATCGGAAAAGACCGATGCCAAGGGCAAGAGTGAGACCATCACGGTCCTGCATTTCCATCCAAGGATCGCTCCGATCAAGGTCGGCGTGTTCCCGTTGCTGAAGAACAAGCCGGAACTCGTGGCCAAGGCTCGCGAGGTTCACGCGATGCTCAAGCAGCACATGAATTGCTTCTACGACGAGACCGCCTCCATCGGCCGCCGATACGCACGCCAGGATGAAGCAGGCACGCCGTTTGGTGTCACCATCGACTTCGAGACGATTGGCGAGCAAGGCGAGGATCTGAAGGATACCGTGACGCTGCGTTACCGCGATGGCGGCGAGCAGGAGCGGGTCAAGATTTCGGAACTGCTGCCGAAGTTGTTGTCCGCCATTGCCTGATCTGGTTCAGCTCACGAGAGGAAATGCTCGGGCTCCTGGCCTGGCTTCCATTTGATGTTGCATCCAGTGCTGGGGCGCTGTTCCGCGAGGGGGGGCGCACCGCTGAGAACCGTGTCGAGCGCCAGTCGAAGGTCCGCGCCTGTCACCGGCTTGCCGTTTCCGGGACGGGAGTCATCGAACTGCCCGCAGTAGGTGAGCTGGAGAACGCCGTCGAAGAGGTAGAAGTCGGGCGTGCAGGCGGCGACGTAGGCCTTCGCGACGGACTGTGTTTCGTCGATGAGGTAGGGGAAGCCCCATCCGTGCTTCTGTGCGAAAGGCCCCATCAACTCGGGTGCGTCGGCGGGATAGCGATCCAGATCGTTTGAGTTGATGGCCACAAAGCCGATGCCCTTGGATTGATAATCTGTGGCGAGTTCACCGATGGCGTCGGCAAGGTGGACGACGAAGGGGCAGTGATTGCAGACGAACATCACGACGAGCCCCTTCTCACCCTTCACGTCGGTGAGCGAATGGAGTGTGCCGTTCGG
This sequence comes from uncultured Verrucomicrobiales bacterium, assembly GCA_963976915.1. GTDB lineage: Bacteria > Verrucomicrobiota > Verrucomicrobiia > Verrucomicrobiales > Verrucomicrobiaceae > CAXBNA01. The sequence continues at coordinate 2,603 of CAXBNA010000080.1, read as the reverse complement.
GTCGGGAAGGGAGAGCTCGGGAGCAGCCGCTCCAAGAGGAAGGATTCGGGTGGAGGGAACTTCGGCCATGGCGTTGAATTGAATCTGAAAAACGACGAACCCCGATGGTGTCCGGGGGTGAGTCTAGCGGATCAAGCCCCAATGGCTGTTGAGAGGCCAGTAGCACATCAGGGCAGGACCCACGAGATTCCGTTGGGGAACCGGGCCCCAGTAGCGTGAGTCCAGACTGTTTCCGCTGTTGTCACCCAGAGCGAGGTACTCGTCCTGTTCCAGTTCGCCTTCGTTGCTCACGGTGTGGTAGGGGCTCCCGGAGGAAATCCGCTTGTAGCCGTCGTAGCCAGGCTCCTTCGCAGCCGCGACGCGCATGGGACCGAAGTCCTCCGAAGGATGGCCATTGATCCAAAGCTCGGGGGGCTTGATTTCAAACTTATCCCCAGGGACCGCCGCGAGACGCTTGATGTAGTGCTGGGAACCGTGCTCGCGCACGAAGCCCTGGCTCTTTTCGATCCCGACAATGTGCTTGGTGGTGAACACAAAGACTTCACCTCGGTCGGGGCGACGAAAGTGGTAGGCGAACTTGTTTACGAGTACGTGGTCGCCTGTGTCCATGATGCCGCGGGCCAGGATCTGTCCCTTGCGGATGTAGTTGCTGCCATGCTTCACGGAGTACTGCTTTTTGGCATCCGGGGTGAGGCCCTCTTCCTCGACCAGGCCAAGCTGGAGGTAGCGGTAGGTGCCGAGGCCGCCGGGGTAATCAATGAGCTGCCGCATGGGGGCTCCAATCTCGATGGTGTGTCCGCCCTCAAAGTGAAGCTTGCAGTGGGTCCAAAGGAGGAAGTTGTGCTCCGTGATGGGATCTTTCCTTCGAAGCGTGCCTTCGTGATCCGAGATCACATTGAAGTAGGACCGGCCCGTGAAGAGGGAGGTGAAGCGCTGGACGAGGGACGGATGGGGTGGTTCGTCGGTGTGCTGGGCGATGATGCCGTTCAAGGTCGGCTGCATCGAGCCCGTGGGGATCTTGAACGGCTGGGCGATGTAGCCGCGAATGCCAAGCGCGATCACGATGGCAACGAAGAAGACCTCGACGTTATCGGCGAAGTCAGAGTGGCGGGCTTCGGGCAGCGCCTTTTCGCACACCTTGTTGATCTCATCGGTGAGGACCTGAATTCGATTGCGATCCTTCGCCTTCATCGCGTCTTCCAGGCTGGAACGCATCGTCGTGATCTCATCGAGCTTGGCCTTGGTGAGGAGGTCACGTTTGTAGTTGATGAAGCGCGTGACTCCCTTGTGAAGTAGCTTCGCGTGTTTGAGGTAGCGAGGGGTGAGGAAAAGCATGGGAACTCGGGTAATGGTGAAATCAGTCGGACTTGAGAACCTTGATGAAGGCTTCCTGCGGGATGCTGACGCGGCCAATGGCCTTCATCCGCTTTTTGCCTTCTTTCTGTTTCTCGAGAAGTTTGCGCTTTCGGCTGATGTCGCCGCCGTAGCACTTGGCGGTGACGTTCTTGCTCATCGCGCTGATGGATTCGCGAGCGATGACCTTGCCGCCGACAGAGGCCTGAATGGCGACGACGAAGAGCTGCCGGGGAATGACGTCCTTGAGTTTGAGGGCGAGTTGACGACCGCGTTGTTCCGCCTTGGAGCGGTGAACGATGCAGGAAAAGGCATCCACAGGCTCGCTGGCGATCATGATGTCCATCTTGACGAGGTCGGCCGCTTGATAACCCGCGTGCTCATAATCCATGCTGCCATAGCCGCGGGTCAGAGACTTCAGGCGGTCATTGAAGTCGACGAGAATCTCATTCAGAGGAAGGACGCAATGGAGCATCACGCGACGGTCATCGAGTGTTTCGGTGTTGTTCACTTGGCCCCGTTTCTCCAAAACGAGCTGCATGATCGGCCCGATGTAGTCATTGGGGATCATGATGTAAACCTTCACGATGGGCTCGAAGATCTCTTCGATCTGCTGCGGGGGCGGAAGGAAGGTTGGATTGTCGACCATCATCTCCTCGCCGTTGGTTTTCTTGACTTGATAGACCACGCTGGGGTAGGTCGAGATGACATCCATCTGGAACTCCCGACGGAGTCGTTCCTGGACGATCTCCATGTGCAAGAGGCCCAGGAAACCGCAGCGGAATCCGAAGCCGAGGGCGGCGGAACTTTCCGCCATGAAGGTGAAGGCGGAGTCGTTGATTTGGAGCTTGCCGACGGCGAGCTTGAGCGACTCGAAATCGTCGGTGCTGACGGGGTAGATCCCGCTGAACACCATCGGTTGGATCTCCTTGAAGCCGGGCAGGGGTTCCTTGGCGGGATTCCGGCTCTCCGTGATGGTGTCGCCAATCTTGACGTCGTTGGTCGCCTTCACGTTGGCAATGATGTAGCCGACGTCTCCGACGAAGAGCTCGTGGCAGCTCGTCATCTTCGGCTTGAAGACGCCCACGTCCTTGACCTCGTAGTCGTAGCCCGTGGACATCAGGCGGATCTTTTGGCCGCGTTTGATGCCGCCCGAAAACACGCGCACATAGCTGACGACACCGCGGTACGCGTCGAAAATGGAGTCGAAGACTGAGGCGCGCAGATAGCCGTCGTCCGACGTGGATGGC
>CAXBNA010000079.1:0-24690 GCA_963976915.1 uncultured Verrucomicrobiales bacterium | reverse complement strand
CCGTGATCTCGGCTCCGGCCTCGGCGCTGCCCCAGATCGCGGCGTCGCGTTCACGCTGAAGGACCATGTGATCGCTGAAAAAGTGAGGAAGCGAGAGCTCAGCGAGCGCCGAAGCGTGTGCAATGAGGCTGAGGAGGAGGATGGCGAGATATTTCATGAAGGATGATGGGTCGAACTCATGTCAACGTTGTGGGGTCGCTTCGGATTTCGTGGAAGCGTCTGTTTCACATAATGATTTCCCATGGACCCAGTTCCGTGGGAGGGTGGTGCCACCATGAAATCGAAACTGCTTCATCCCGTCGTCTCCATCATTGCTGGGGTTTTGGTTCTCGTTTACCCAGATCTGCTGAGCACCATCGTGGGGGCTTACTTGATCATCGTTGGGGTTCTTGCCTTGGTGAATAAAGGCTGAGCCCCACGGATTCGATCTCCTCTTGGCGAAGCGGTCGCCATTGAGCGGGCTCCAGATCCGAGGGTAAAACGATGAGTCCTATGGACTCACGGTGGAGCCGGACGACGCGGTTGTTCACGCGGTGGAACATCCGTTTCACCTGATGGTACCGCCCTTCACGGAGCGTGAGACGGGCGAGGTGGGTGTCCAGAATTTCGAGATCGGCGGGTCGGGTGGTGATGTTCTCGGTGTGGAAATGAAAGCCTCGAGCAAAGATCTCGACCGCATCCGGGGCGATGGGATCGCGGGTTTCGACGAGGTACGTTTTCGGACACTCGAAGGCTTTCTCGGTGATGCGCTTGGACCAGCGCCCGTCGTTGGTGAGTAGGACGAGGCCGGTGGTGGCGCGGTCGAGGCGTCCGGCAATGTGGAGTGTGTGCTTGTCGGGATCGTCGATCAAATCGATGACGGTTGGGTGCTCGGGGTCGGTCGTGGCGCTGACGACCCCGGCGGGTTTGTGCAGCATGAGGTAGAGAGCGCGGGCGCCGGGCTGGACGACTTCGTTGTCGAGCAGCACCATCGCGAAGCGATCCACGTCCAAGGCGGCATCGGAGGTGGTGCGGCGATCCACGACAACGCGCCCCGCAGCGATGGCGCGCAAGGCTGCCGTTCGACCGAGGGAGCGATGCTTGGCAACGAGCCGGACGAGTTTCATCTTTATCGAGCGCTGCTCGGAAACAAACTCCTGCTTGGTATCACCGCGATTCGTGCGAACGGCTGGACGGCCAGCCCTCGGACACACCCCTCTCCTTTCAAGAGGAGAGGGGGAATGCCGTTCAGCCTTCGAAGTGGGCCCGAATGGTTCCGCCCTGTGGATGTGAACGTCATGACGGCGGGGAATCCAGAGCCAGGACTGTCGCCACTCCGGTCAGGGCCGCCAAGGGATCTCGCCGCCTTCGGTCTTCGGCTGAAGGAACTTGGCACCGACGGAGGGATACCAAGCGTGGAGTTTGGCGCGCATGGTTTTCACGCGGTCGGGTTCCGAGGAAGCGAGGTCCTTTGTTTCTCCGATGTCGTCTTTCAGGTTGTAGAGGTGGGCCCGGCCGTCTTCGTAGCGCTCGATGAGTTTCCAATCGCCCATGCGGATTGCGCCGCCGGGAATACCGCCTTGGTTGGAGTAGTGGGGGTAGTGCCAGAAGATCGCGTCGCGATTGATGGAGTCTGCACCCTTCAGCAAGGGCACGAGGCTGACGCCGTCGAGGTGGTTCTTCGGCATCGCGGGAAGGCCGCAGAGCTCAAGCAACGTGGGGTAGAAATCGGTGCTCACAACGGGCGTGGCGGAGGTGGAGCCGCCCTTCGCAACGCCGGGCGCCCGGATCATGAAGGGCTCTCGAATGCCGCCCTCGTAAAGCCAGCCCTTGCCGCCGCGAAGTGGGAGGTTGCTCGTGGGCGATCCTTCGGAGGTGGAGAGGCCTCCGTTGTCGCTCATGAAGCAAACGACGGTGTCATCGGCGACGCCCGCGGCTTCGATGGCATCGAGCACTTTTCCGACGGCGGTGTCCATGCTCTCGACCATCGCAGCATAGACGGCGTGCCTTTGGAGGATGCGAACTTCACGAGGCTTTTTGGCATCGGGCTCGATCTGCTCTTCTGGGGCGAACTCCGTCTTGTCCGTCAGGCCCAGCTTCTTCGCCTTGGCCTCGTACTTGGCGACGAGTTCCTTGGGTCCCATCAGCGGCGTGTGCACGGAGTAGAACGAGAGAAAGGCGAAGAAGGGTTGATCCTTGTTCGATTGGATGAACTCCGACGTTTCGCGAGCGAGACGCATCGGCAGGTGTTCGCCCTTGGGGCCGTCGTTGAGTCTTGGATTGCCATAGGGTGAGAAGTACTTTCCGGGACCGTAGGGACCGCCACGACTGAAGCCGCCTTTGTTCACATCGTAGCCTTGATGTTCGGGCCAGTACTCTTCCGTCGGTCCGAGGTGCCACTTGCCCGCGAAGTAGGTCTTGTAGCCATTGCCTTTGAACGCCTCGGCGATGGTCACCTCGTCGAGCGACATGATGTCGTTCAGCGGCGCAGGCTTGAAGCGGCCCTCGCGTTTGCCTGAGAAAAAGTTCGTGGCATCGGCACGGGTCGGATACTTGCCGGTCTGGATGCTGAATCGCGTGGGCGAGCACACCGGATTGGCGGCGTAGCCATCGGTGAAACGCATCGAGCTGGCGGCAAGGCGTTCGATGTTCGGCGTTTCGTAGAACGTGTCCGGGTTGTTCGGGCTCACGTCCATGTAGCCCAGGTCATCGACGAGGAAAAAGACGACGTTGGTGGCGTGGGTGCTGAGCGGCAGCAGCAGGAGCGCGAGAAGGGCGGGGACAAAGAACTTCTTCATGGGTTCCAAGGGAACGACGGCAGGGGCAGTGATGCTTCAGAGAACATCGAGTTCGACGATGACAACCCCCGCTAATACACTATCAGCATGTCCAAAGAGCGAGAGCGGCAACGTGCACCCTTTGTGGTTTTCTTGCTCGTGGGAGTCGCGATCATCGTTTTCAATCTGGTCGGTCTTGGCATCGACAAGACTCGGTATATTTCTTCGTGAGCAGCAGCAGAAGTGCGCGCGAGGAGGAGACGAGAAGCTTCACGGAAGATGGGATTGGGTATTCGGGACAGGCTTGCGGAAGTTGCGAGCAGTGGTAGGCTTTTCATAGTGAGTACTAAGGAACAAACTCTTTCATTGCTGGAGGACCTGCCAGAGGATTCCTTTGCATGGCATGAGCTCCATGAGGATGCGAGATTGCTACGGGATCTTGCGGTCGCCGAAGCGGACGTTCGAGGTGGGCGCGTTCGCTCTTTGGCTGATGCAAGGCAGCTCTTCGAGCAAAAATGGAAGAAGAGACGCTCCAAGTCCAATTGACTGAGTCGGCTCTGGCCGATCTTCATGAGATCGACGACTACTGGTTTCGACGGGGTGAACCCGAAACGGGAGAGCGCTACGTCGGAAATTTGATGGATATGGCGGAAAGTGAACTGTCCTCGTACTGGCGAGCCAAGAGAGGGAGGCAGGTTCGGGTATCGGTTTTGCCGGACACTCGAGAGATTCTGGTATTCAAAGGCAGCTACAGAATCATCTATCGGATTGATGCCGTGGCGAGGATCGTGCAAGTCCTTCGTTTCTGGCACAGTCACCGCGACGAACCTGAATTGAACGAAGACCGAGAAGATTGAAGTTGGATCGAGGGATGGACCGCCTAACGTGGTTGATCCCATGAAGCTCACCACTTGGAACGTCAACGGCATCCGTGCCTCCCTGAAGAAGGGTCTTCGCGAGTACATCGAAGCGGGGGATGCGGATGTGATTTGTCTGCAGGAGGTGAAGGCGATGGCGGAGCAGGTGGAGTTGGACTGGCTGACGGGTTACGAGGCTTTTTGGAACAGCGCGGAGAAGAAGGGCTATTCGGGAACACTGACCTTGGTGAAGACGCCGGTGGTCGGGTCCACCCTCGGATTGGGCAAAGCGGAGCACGACTCGGAGGGCAGGGTGGTGACGGTGGAACTGGACGATTTTTACGTGGTGAATGTGTACACCCCCAACTCGCAGGGCGAACTCAAGCGGCTGCCGTATCGGATGGAGTGGGACATGGCCTTTCGCAGCTACATGAAGAAGCTGGCGAAGAAAAAGGGCGTACTGGTGTGCGGAGATCTCAACTGTGCGCACGAGGAGATCGATCTCGCGAATCCGAAATCGAATCGCAAGAACGCAGGCTTTTCTGATGAAGAGCGTGCTTCGTTCACCGAGCACCTGAAGGCGGGATTTGTGGATGTGTTTCGCGAGTTCGACAAAAGCCCCGGCCGCTACACCTGGTGGACGATGCGCACAGGCGGTGCCGCGCGGGAGAAAAACATCGGATGGCGGCTCGATTACTGGCTGGCCTCGCATGGGCTTCAAGATCGACTGAAATCCTGCACGATCCGCGCCGACGTTTATGGGTCCGATCACTGCCCGGTCGAGCTGGTGATCGAGTAACGTCGCCTGCGAGCGCGAGGTCCGATTCCCTCAGCTCACGTTGCGAAGGGGACGAGGATCGATTTCAACCACTCGGGCATGCGATAGGCGCGGGCCATGGACTCCCCAAAATAAAAGCCAACGATGTGGAAGAAGACGGGGGCCGAAAAGAGGATGGAGTCCAGACGATCCAACACACCGCCGTGTCCGGGGATGCCGGCACCCCAGTCCTTCGCGTTGAGGGATCGTTTGACGGCGGACATCACCAATCCGCCGAGGAAGCCTGTCGTGACTAGCATTGCGGAGATGAGGGCTGCCTGAAGTGGTGAAAACGGAGTCGCCCACCAGAGGCAGGTGCCGACACCGATGGTGGCCAGGCCACCCCCGAGGAGACCTTCGCGGGTCTTGGAAGGACTGACGGCGGGAGCAATGGGTACACGTCCCAACCATTTCCCGAACACGTACTGCAGCACATCGCTGATTTGAGTGACCAGCACGACGAAGAACAGCAGCTTGGCGTTCTGCCCCTCATAGCCGGGGATCGGCAAATAGAGGATCATCGGCAGGTGGCTGAGGAAGAAGATGCAGGTGAGGACTCCCCACTGAATTTTCGCGGAGCGAGTCAGAAAGTCGGTGGTGTCCCCAGCAAGCGCACTCCGGATTGGGATCAGAACAAAGGCGTACACTGGAATCCAGATTTGGTACATGCCGTACCACGGTGCCCACGCGAACACATACTGCAGTGGAAGGACGATGAAGAACACCCAGCCCAGTGTCCTATGATCGCCGCGCGGCGTTGGCGTCAACGTGATGAACTCGCGCAGGGCCAGGAAGGAAAGGAGGGCGTAGAAGGCGAACACACCCGAGCGGCCCAGCAGGAGCGATCCGCCGAAGATCGCGACCATGATCCACCAGGCGCGAACCCGATCCCGGAGGTTGATCACGGTCGGACTGGGCTTTCCATTCGCCCGTTTTATCAGAACGGTAGTGACGATGCTGCCACAGGCCAGTAGGGCGAGTACGCCAGCCAACATGGCGAGGAGTTCGGAGTCGATCATGAGGGGATCAGGTGGAGGGGCCGAGAGCGCGCACGGCGGACTGGGCGCGTTGAAGGAAGTCTGGCTTGGATTCAGATTCGCCGAGGCAGGAAATGGGAGAGCCAATTCGAGCACCGGCGATGAGGGGGAGAGGAAGAATCTCGCCCTTGGGCAGGATGCGGCAGAGGTTTTCCAGATAGACGGGTACCAGCTCGACGTTGGGGCATCGCTTGGCGAGGTGAAACAGGCCGGGTTTGAAGGTGCCCATGACGCCATCGAGTTGGCGAGTGCCTTCGGGGAAGATCAGGACGTCGGACCCAGATCCCAAGGCCTCGACCATGCACCCGATGGGATCGCGCTCCTTCGACGGAGCCTGACGCTCGATCAGGATGGCGTTGAGCACCCGCGTCGCCAGCCAGCTATGCAGGGCGGTCCGGCCCCAGTAATCTGCTGCCGCCGCTGGCCTGAGCCTCTCTCTGGATTCGGAAGGCAGGGCTGCCCAAAGGACCAGGGTATCGAGGTGGGAGGAGTGATTCGCAAAGTAGATGCGCGAACGTTCATGATTCGACGCACTCGTGGGGCAAAGGCGCGCTCCCGTGATCAAACGGACGAGCCATGCGATGACGGATCTCATGAACGAGCTCGACGTTGGAGTTCTGCGGCGAGGCGAAGGGTGCGGCGTGCGGCGGTGATCCAGGTGAGCACGGTGATGATCATCAGGGTCACTTTCATGACCGGCCACGCCGGGGTGGTGGCGGCCAGGCCCGCCGTGAGGAGAGCGCCCGCCGTCAGAAGCGCCATGCGATGCGGTTTGGCACAGGGACCAGAAAAGTCCTGGATCGAGGTGAGTCCAAGCCCCAAGGCGCGCAGGTAGGCCGTCATCAAGGCGGCCACCGTGGCTGCCACACCCCAGTTCCAGGCGTCGCTGGTCCACGCCGCCGCCAAAAGAAAAATCGAGTCGGCGATTCGATCTGGAATCTCATTCCACAACTCGCCGACGGCGGATTTCTTCCCGCCCTCGACGGCCACCATGCCGTCCATGAGATTGCAGAGGAGCCGCAACTGAATGCCAACGGCGAAGAGGATCCACCCCAGCCACGATGGGGAAACAAACAGACAGGCCCCCGCTCCCATCAGAGCGAAGACGATGCTGATGGCGGAAATTGCGTTTGGGGATAGGCCTGATCGGGTCAGTGCCGATGCAAGTGACGCTGCCCATCTGGCGGATCGCGTTTTCAGAGGGCGACGCCCCGCCAGATCATCGGATGGCTGCATGGGCTGAGTCTTCGCGATGGATGACGCATTTCAAGCAGTTCCGAGACGACCTGTGCATCACAACAATCGATCCTTCTTCCGAAAAGCCCCGGGTGTCATGCCGTAGCGTTCGCGAAAGGCCGTTTGGAAGTAGGAGGGTTGAGAGAATCCGGAGCGCTCGGAAATGGTTTCGAGGGTGAGATCGGAATCTCGCAGAAGCCGCTCCACTTCGCGGAATCGAATGCGGAGAATTTCTTCCTTCGGGGTGCGCGCCAGCGACTCCTTCATCCGGCGTTCGAGGGTGCTACGCGATGCGTTGAGCGTTTGGCAGAGTTCTTCGACACTGAGACCGGAGGTGGCGTGCAGCCGGATGAGACGGCAGGCATGGGCGATGAGTTGATCGGTGATGACGAGGTCGTCGGAGGACTCGCGCGTGACGATGCCGCGTGGGGGAACCAAGATGCTGGATGCGCCGGGTTTTTTTCCCTGCATCAGCCGATCCAGCAAACGCGCGGCTTCGTAGCCGACGCGATGGCCGTCGAATTGGACGCTGGTGAGCGGTGGACTGGCAAGCGTGCAAAGGGTCTCCTCGTTTTCGCATCCGACGACGGCGATCTCCTCCGGCACCGCAATCCCGATGCGCAGGCAGGCATCGAGAAGGTAGACCCCAAGCTGGTCATTGGCGGCAAAAATCCCGGTGGGCTTGGGCAGGGCGAGGAGTTGCTCGGTGAGGCGTTTCTGACTCTTCTCCCAGTCCTTTGGATGGTCCGCTGCGGAACCTGCGAGCTCAGTGCAGGGGTGCCCCGAGGCTTCGACGCGGGTGACGAATTTTTGAATGCGCTCGATGAAAAATGACTCGGTGCGCAGGCCATAGACCGCGAAGTGCCGGTAGCCGCGATTGAGGAAATGCTCCGCCACGGCTTGACCAATGAGGCCATTGTCCACGCCCACAAAGGGTCGGTCATGCGGCAAACTCGTGGAGCGGATCTCCACGGCCGGGAGGCCGGTAGCAGCCACCGCACGATTCATTTCCGGCGTGAACGTTCGCGTCAGGATGCCATCGCCATCCCAATGCTTCAGCCAGGGAGGAGGAGAGGACTCCAGGGCGCGCAGCTCGATGAACGTTGACCAGGGTCCGTGTTCCGCCACGTAGCGCCGAACCCCTGCCAGGAGTTCGCGCGTGTAGGTGCGGGTCGTCTCAATCAGAAGGGCGACGCGCGGAATGCGTTCGGAACGGATCGGCATGAGAAGTCGGATGACGGAAAACCATACCTACCTTCTCGACGAATAAAGTCCAGACTCGCGGTGCGAAGCCCTACTTCCGCATCCCGCTCGTCGAAAGCACCGTCTTGATGAGACGGATCATGTCGGCGGGCTCATACGGCTTGGGGAGGACGGCGGCAAAGCCGTAGGTGGCCGGTTTGGCCATGACAGGATCGTCCGAGTACCCGCTCGACACGATGGCAACGACGTTGGGATCGAGGTTGCGGAGTTTTTCCATGGCGCGAACGCCACCCATGCCGTTGGGAATGGAGAGGTCGAGGATGACCAGGTCGAAGGGCTTCCCGTTCTCGAGCGATTCTTGATAAAGGCGGACGGTCTCCCCTCCTTCGACACTTTCAGCAACCTCGTAGTTCTGGCTGGTGAGATTCCGCACAATCAGGCTGCGGACGAGTGGATCGTCTTCCAACACGAGGATGCGCTTGGGCGCATTCGGCGCACTGTCGAAGGCTTTGCTGAGCCCGGTGGCATCGACTTCTTCCGACTCGCTGTCGATCGGGAGGTAAAAGCGTACGGTGGTGCCCTGGCCAGCTTCGGATTGAACCGAAAGCGAACCGCCGTGTGCCTTGGCGATGGATTCGCACACGGTGAGGCCGAGGCCCGTGGCGTTGTCGGCTTTGCGGGTGCTGAAGTAGGGCTCGAAGACGTGGGGCAGGGATTCGGGCGGGATGCCTTCGCCGTCATCCGTGACTTCGAGGACGATGCCGTGCGGTTGATCCGGTGCGTCGGTCACCATTTCGTTCGGGAACATCTCCGAAGCATCGGGGGCGAAGCATCGGACGAGGATCCGACCGCCGGAGGACTGGGCTTGCTCGGCATTGCGGATGAGATTGCTCAAGAGGCGGCGAATCTGCGCCGGATCGAGGGCGAGCGTGGGCAAATTCGGCTGGAGATCCAGATCGTAGCGAATGCCGTTGGCTCGGGAGTGATGCAGAAAAAACGTCTCGATCAGGTCGGCGGGATCCGTGGGGCGTTTGATCGGCGCACCGCCGCGGGCAAAGGTGAGCAATTGCTGTACCAGTCCCTGAGCTTGAAGCGTCGCTTCCTTCGCCGTGTGGAGCTCCGGCATTTTGATGGCCGATCGGAGACGCAGCTCCGCGAGGGAGAGGTTGCCGAGGAGGACGGTGAGGAGATTGTTGAACTCGTGGGCGAATCCACGAGCGAGGAGCCCCAGAGACTCGAGGCGGTCCATGCGATTGCGGCGCTCCGCTTCTTCGCGTCGGGTGGTGATGTCTTGAATCAACAGAAGCAGGCCCTCAGCAAAGGGGTATCCGCGCAGCTCCAGCCAGAGTTGTTTTTCCTCGAAGTAGATCTCCCGGGTCACCGGTTCACGGGCGAGCCTTGCGTGCGCGAGGGCTTCGTAGTGGGCCTCCTTCGTTGCGGTGGGGACGAGGTCCCAGAATTTGACCCCACGGACGTGGTCGTGTTTTCGTTCGAAGAGATTTAGTGCGCTGGCGTTGGCGTAGGAGATCGTCCAGCTCCCGTCGAGGACGAGCAGCGGATCGGAGATGCTCTCCACGACATCGACGAGGGGTGCGCGAGCCGCGTGTCCGGGCTCGGCGGGCGATGCCAAGGCATTCTGGGCGGCGATGTCGGTTGGCGCGACATTCTCGTGAATCCGCTCTGGGACGCGGGCTCGACGGAACAAAATGATGACCCCTGAGAGATGGTGGTGCTGATCTCGCAACGGAGCGGCTCGATCTTGAATGGCGACCCTTTCGCCGCTGGCAGTGGTTAGCCAAACCGTCCGCTCCGGTTGTGCCGTGCCTTCCTCCGCGAGTTGGACGTCCGCCGGTTCGCCGCTGGCTTCAAAGATGCGAAAGACCTGATTGAGCGACTTTCCGATCACATGCTGGGCTTCCCACCCAGTGATCGCGGCGGCGGCCGGGTTCATGAAGGTCACGCCTCCCGCCAGATCGGCGGTCACGACGCCGTCGGCGAGACTCTGGAACGCCTCGAAGTAACTCTGCTCCCGACGGTGGCGGAGGGTTTCCTCGCGGAATCGGTTGGCAGCCATCTCCACGGTGAGTCTCAGCTCGTCCTCGCTGAAGGGCTTTAGCAGGTAGCCATGGGGCTGCGTCGCACGGGCGCGGGCGACGGTATCCAAATCCGAACAGGCAGTGACGTAGACAATGGCCACGGGATCCCGCTGGCGCAGGCGATGAGCCGTTTCGATGCCATCGATGCCCCCTGCAAGATGCACGTCGAGAAGGACGAGGTCTGGGCGACATTCGTCGAACTTTTCGAGGGCCTCTTCGCCAGTGGCGCAGGTGGCGACGACCTCGTGACCAAACGATTTCAGGCTGGCCTCCATGTCGCAGCCCACGAGCCCCTCATCTTCGACGATGAGAACTCGAACGCGCTCGGGGGAGGTCATTGGCAGATTCAAGCCACGAGCATAACTCTAAATATCAGCAGATGCTATAGGAAACCGCAAATCAACGGAGGTTCCTGTGGGGCTGTTCGGATGGATCGAAAAATGGCCCTTCAGCTGGGAGGCAAAAACGGCAAGAATCTTGAGGCCGAGCCCTGTCGATTCGCGGGCGTTGAAGCCTGAGTCGAGCCCCATCCCGTCGTCTGAGACGTTGAGTTCCCCAGCGCTTTCCGTGAAGTGGAGTTTGGCGGTGATCTGTCCGTGCCGATTCTCTGGAAAAGCGTGTTCGAAACAGTTGGAAATGGTTTCGTTCAGCGTCAGAGCCAGCGGGACAAGCCACTCTTGCTCGATACGGCCTGCCTGGATATCGAGCTGCACGTCGACTTGCTCTTGGGGGACACTGTAGCACTCGCGCAGCCGATGAACGAGGCCGTGGGCAAAGTCGCTGAAGTTTTCACCGCCGCCGAGGGAGGCCTCGTAGAGCTGCTGGTGCAAAGCGGCGATGGCGCGAACACGATTCTGGCTGGAGCGCAGAGCCATCCGTGCGTCTTGGTCGACGACGGAGTTGGACTGAAGATTGAGCAGGCTGGAGAGGATCTGGAGGTGATTCTTGATCCGGTGGTGCGTCTCGCTGAGAATGAGTTGTTCCCGCTCGAGATCGGCGACTGGCCAGGTCCGATCTGGGATAAGAAGTGCGGGCGGAGGAGGCAGTGTCGGAGTGGCCGGTGCGGGAGCGAAGAATGGAACCTGCGGTGAAAAGGCGGCAGGCTGAGCGGTCGGCCGCGAGACCTTGGCGATCTCAATTAGCTCCACGTCATAGCCACCTCGTCCGCACGATTGTACCTTCCACTGTCGCGAGAGTCGCTCACCCTCATGGTTGAGGATCGGCCAAGAGACCACGCTGCCCGATGACGTCGCTTGAAAAAGGGTGCTGTAGAATCCGGTGGCGTCTGATGGCCGGAAGAAAGAATGGAGGGGGCGACCGATGGCCTGCTCACTCGTGAGTCCAAGATCCTTCGCGGCGGCCTCCGAGAAGCTGATGATCCGACCGTTCAGGTTGGTTTTGAGCCACGAGACTTCGGATTCCACTTCTTCATAGCCCTGTTCCGTTGACGTCGGCGCGGACGATTCGGGTGCTGAGGGATTCTGGGCAAGCGCCGGGGCGTGAGCGGCGCCAGCATGGGCTTGGTGGAGAAAATGGATGGTGCAGTGGGGCTCGTCAGAGGCGTCGCGAACGAGTGTCATGCCAAGTTCGACCTCCACGGGTGGTTTGTCCTTGGGCTGCACGGTGACTGTCAGAGTCGTGGATCGGCCTCGGTTTTGCTTCAGTTCGGAAAGTGCTTCCCGGCGGGCTTTGGCGCTGTCCGCCTGAAGCCAGGTGTCGAGGGAATGACGGCGCAGCTCACTCTTGGGACGCATGAGGAGTTCCTCTGCGGCATGATTGACTTCAAAAATGGCCCCGGATTTGTCCATCAGGATCACGGGAACGGGATTCTCCTGAAGCAGGGCACGGAATTTGGCCTCCATCGCGAGGAGCTGCTCTTCGTGGCGACTGCTTTCGGTGACGTCGAGGAGATTGATCAGCAACTCGCCATCGGGGAGGCTGATGGGCTGAAGTTCCACCTCTTTAAGAAGACCGTCTGCCGTGGCGAGCGACACGGTCCGGGTCAGCTGCCGTCTCCAAACGTCCTCGCGCCACACATTGGTGACTTGTTCGCGATGGGCTTCATTGGGGCATGCCTCTGAAAGCCACGCCTCGACCGTTTCTTGGTGCTCAATGGGGCGGCCAAGAAGCTGCGTGAGATTGCGATTCTGATAGACCGGCACGCCCTTGGAATCGAGAACGAGGATTCCGCAGGGAAGGCTGTCGAGGATTTGGCGCTGGAGCGTGTCTTTTTGAAGAAAGCCGCCTTCCACATCTTGAAGGGATCGGATTTCTTGATGAGCTCTCGCCAGTTCTTCTTTAAGGCGGCGGATCTCCGTAGTCTGATCGGGATTGGTGCGCAGCCCTGCTGGGGATGGGGCTGGGATGGTTGGAGTGGTTACCGGAGCCTGAGCGAAGTGTGTCTTCTCCTCTGCGGGCGATGACGCGAACTGGATCTTGACGCTCTCAGCAGCTGGGGCGTGGGGGAGACCGACCGCCAGAAAGGTTTTACCCTCGGAATCCTTGAGCGGAGAAAGCAGCCACTGAAGAGGTGCGGAAAGCGCATCCGAAGGCTCTCTGGACTGGCCATTTTGGGGCCCAGCCCCGTTGACTCGGACGATCTCTGAGGAAGATGGAAGGATGTCAGCCCGGAGCTTCTCCACCGCTTCTTGGACCTTGGATCGCAGCTGGGCCGAGTCCTTGCTGGGAGAGAAGACGTCCCAAAACACGCTGATCCCCTCCCGAATGCCTCGTGCCAAGGACAGACCCACGGCGGCGCGGTTGGCACGTTCGATGATGCCTTTTTGGTTCAGCACGACGGTCGGCAGAGTCGATTCGAACACCGGGTCCGCGACCAGTTCCTTAATGGGAACGGCTTTCTCCGAGCTGTGATCTCCCGATTCCGAGTTGGCGCCGACCGTCAGGGGTGGCGAAAAACGCTCACAGGTGACCATCAGCCCACCCACGGTAGCGTCTCGCTCCCTTCGCCAAGGACGCACTTCCCAGCGATAAACCACTTGGCGACCGTCCGTGTCACTCAAGGCATCGTGCTCGCTTCGAACGACGTGCCCCTGCAATGCACGGTCATAAACCTGCCTCCAACCAGGGTGCAAGCTTGGAAAGATTTCATACTGACTCTTTCCCACCAGTGGCGTCACATGCTGAAGCCCGAACTCATTGATCCATTGCCGATTGGCGAGCATGTAGCGCATCGAACGATCAAACATCGCCATCGCCACGGGCGCATTTTCAATGAGGACGCCCAATACAAGCTCCATGTCGTCGGAGTCTGCGTCGCCGAAATCGCCTGACCGCCCGCTCGATTCCGAATCGGATCGCGGATGGATGACGTTTCGGAGTACGGAGGAAGACATGGGATAGGGGCGTCAGATCGGAAATTTTAAAATATAAAGGCCTCCGAAGTTCTCAACAAGGCGAAACATTTAAATTTTGCGAGTCAGAGATGAGCAAGTCTTGGACCGGGATGAGGTTTCATTCTCCTCTACTTTAACGGTGAAACAAGCTCTTCCAACCGCTTCGGACCCGCAACGACGCATTGCGGGCATGGCCCATCATTCTCGATGATAAGGCTCTCCGCGAAGAATGGTGTGTGCGCGATAGATCTGCTCCATCAGCACGACGAGTGCGATTTCGTGCTGAAGTGTGAAATCCGAAAGTGACCACGTCTCGTCCGCCTGCCTGATCAACTCGGGACTGTGACCATCGGCGCCTCCGATCAGGAGCGCGATGCCGCGTGTGGCTTGAATTTGCTGGTGATCCACCCACTGGGCCAGCTCTTGACTTCGCAGGCGCCGCCCCGTTTCATGCAGCACGATCTTCCGCGAATCACCGGCATGCTTGAGCATTTGAGCTTCAAGGTTAGGCCGCGCGGCTGGACGCAGATGGATCATTTCCACCCGGGTGTAGCGAGCCAGTCGATGCTCATAATCAGCGACGGCATCCCGGGCCCAACGGAGGGCCGGCTGACCAACGGTAATGATCTTCCAAATCATGATTTTCGGTCGAAAATGGGAAATTAACAAATTATGACAATCATGTTAATTGACGTTAATTTATCACTTCTTTTGAGTTTCTGTTGTGGTTGTTGTTGCGATCTCTAAAAAAATCGTTAGAATTCAGAGCTGTTGTTCAAAAAAAGCAACCACTCGCTTATGATCTCCTCCCGTTATCTAGCCTCAGCGCGCCTCACTCTGGGCAGTGCTGCGATTCTTGCCTTGGCATCGTGTGAACTACCTCCTCGTGAGGCTTGGAACGCTATCCAGTCCAAGGGCCTTCTGTCCTATTATGGAATGTCCGCCGATGGCAAACCATCATCCGCATCACGAAATGTGGCCAGCTCAACGATCACCACTCCAAAAACGGTGGTTCCGTCGACGCCACCTCCGAGTCAGTTGAGTTCTTCGAGTCTTCCCATGGCGAAGGCAGTGCCCAATCTTCCCGGCTACGTTCGGACTCCCTTCACCAATCCGCCACGTCTCGTGGATGTGCGTGGTATGTCCTCAGGCTCGAAGGTCGTTTGCCCTTACACTCAGAAGCCCTTCTTGGTGCCTGGTGGTATGACATCGACCAACTCCTCGAGCGTCGCTTCGACGTCTCCGCCACGGACCTCGGTAACGATCCCAACCAACGCGACGGCGTCTCGCAGCACTTCGTCGTCAGCTCCGACTTCGAAGCCAAGTCCTGCTCCGTCGGCACCCACCCAGCCGAAAACGGTTGCTTCCAACAGCACCCCATCACCTAAGCCACCCACGACGTCGGTGCCCAAGCTGGAAACACCGGCCCCATCGATTCCATTTGGGAAGTCGATTTCAGGTCGCCCAGGTTTCGTGAACAGCCCTTTCGCAGCCAGTCACCAGTTGGTGGATGTGACAGGCCTTCCGGTCGGGATGGAAGTGAAGTGCCCCTACACCGGCAAGCTCTTCAAGGTTCCGCCTCAAGCCACGGCTCAGAGCACCAGCGGCCAGTAAGCCAGCTCTGATCGTTTGATCATCGATTTGAAGAACCCGCGCCTTCCTAGGCGCGGGGTTTTTTTTTTGAGCCGTCCGTTTTGAACCCAAGCCAAGGGTGTTCTGATCTCAAATGGACCCGGGCAAAGTGACATGCTTGAACTGACCGTACTTGCTCATCTTCCACGCCTCTGCCAGTCTTTGGCATGCGTCGAATCCTCCTCTCCTTCGTTGCCTCGTTGTCTGGCAGCCTGTTTCTGATGACTGCCCAACCTTCAACCGCCGAAGAGGCACCTGTTTACGAACTCCGGATCTACACCACGAACGAGGGGAAACTGGACGACCTGCTGACTCGCTTTCGGGATCATACCTGCCGCCTGTTCGAAAAGCACGGCATCACCAATATCGGTTATTGGGTTCCAGTTCACCAAGAGGACGGGGCCTCGAATACGCTGATCTACGTCATCTCGCACAAAAGCCGGGAGGCCGCGAAAGCGTCTTGGGCAGGATTCATTGCCGATCCTGATTGGAAATCCGCTCAGAAGGCCAGCGAGGCCAATGGCAAGATATTGGCCAAGAAGCCCGAGTCGATCTTCATGGCGGCGACGGATTATTCGCCCGCGATCCAGACTGGCGTCGAGTCACCTGAGAGGACGTTCATCCTGAGGACCTACATCGCGGCAGAGGGCAAACTGCCAGCGCTTCACGCCCGGTTTCGTGATCACACGGTGGCGCTTTTCAGCAAACATGGGATGGGCCATGTTGGCTACTGGGAGCCGACCGACTCCGAGTCTGGCGCTGGCACCAAGCTGATCTACATTCTCGCAGTTCCGAGTGAGGAGGCTGGACAGGCCTCTTTCGGCACTTTCCGGGACGATCCGGAGTGGAAGAAGGTGAAGGAAGTGTCGGAAGCGGATGGATCGCTCACGGCTCCGAAAGGCGTGACGGGCGTCTACATGAAGCCTGTGGACTTTTCACCAATCCGCTGAGCGGCCGTTCCATTCACAAATCTCAGATGAGTGATCCGTTCCTCATCGTCGGTCAGGGCTTGGCGGGCACGGCCGTCGCTTGGCGCTTGCATGAGCGCGGGGTGCCCTTCCTGATTGTGGATCGCGATGAACCGCTGACCAGCTCGAAGGTGGCGGCGGGACTCATGACCCCGATCACAGGCATGCGCCTGAATCTGAATTGGCGCTACGACACGCTCTATCCCGAGGCGTTGGCGTTTTATCGCACTCGCCAGCAGCAACTCGGAACGCGCTTCTTTTTCCCCCGGCAGCTCATTCGCTACTTCAGGGATGAGGCGGCGAGGAAGCTTTTTGAGAGACGGATGGAGGATGACGGATTGAGCGCGTTCGTCATCGGAGCGGCCCCCCAAACGTCGGTTTGTGCCAGTGAGTTTGGCGGCTTTGTCCAGCGCCATGCGGCCTATCTCGATACGGCGTGCTATTTGGAGGCGAGTCGGGCTTTCTTCAAACAGATGGATGCTTGGGAGGAAGGCGAGATTGATTCAGAGGACATCAAATGCAGCGGATCAGGCGTCGATTGGCACGGGCGACCGTTCCGGGCATTGATTCACTGCACGGGTTGGCAAGCGGTTCAAAGTGGGTGGTTCGACTGGGTACCGTTCACATCCGCTCGGGGAACGATTTTTGAGATCGAGGCCGATTTGGCAGACTCACGGAGCATCTTGAATCGCGGCGTCTGGATCCTGCCTCGCGCCGACGGCACACTGCGAGCTGGAGCGACCTACGAACCCCATTTTGTTCACCCCAACGAGCCGGACGCGGCCGCGCTCGATGGGTTGAGAGGTCGCTTGGGATCGTTCCTGAAGAGCGGCTTCCGGGAAATCAGTCATCAGACGGCGGTTCGTCCCCTTGTGGGACGTTTGAACGCGCTCATGGGGCGCCACCCAGGTCATGAGTCGATTTTCTTCCTGAACGCGTTGGGTTCCAAAGGCACACTGCGAGCTCCTTGGGCGGCGCGGCATTTGGTCGAACATATGCTTGATGGCCGCCCGCTGGAAGCAGACGTGGACCTTCAGCAGAATCTCCCATGACGGATACCCCCCCCCAACTCGCCAGTTCCAATGGAGGTCTGCCTTCGGCCGTCTTATGGGCGCAACTCTTGATGAAGGATCGGCTCCGCCCGGGTGATGTGGCCATCGATGCAACTCTAGGGAATGGGCATGACACCCTGTTTTTGGCACATCGGGTCGGGGAGACGGGGCGCGTTTATGGCTTCGACATCCAACTGGCGGCAGTCAACGAGACGAACAATCGATTGCGCATGGCAGGAATCGATGAATCGCAGTTCACGCTGAACCAAATCAGCCACGCGCATATGGCCGAGCATCTCGATCCTGCGGACCTCAATCGGATCAAGGGGGTGATGTTCAACCTTGGCTACCTCCCAGGTTCTGACAAATCGGTCATCACTAGGACTGCCGACACGATGATCGCTGTCCGACAAGCCCTGAATCTTCTCCAGCCCGCAGGTTTGCTGACGGTCGTGGTTTATCCAGGCCACGAGGGCGGGGCTGAAGAGGGTCGGGCCATTGCTGAGTGGGCTGCCAGCCTGCCTCCACAACAGGTCGAGGTCCAAAACCTACGTCCCGTCAATCGATCCGCAGCTCCGCCGGAGTGCTGGGCTTTTTGGAAACGGCCCGCCTGACTGGATCAACTCAGGACTACTCGCCAGTCATCTGAGAGAAGGCCTGAGCCAAAGCGGCATTCAGCTCGTCAAGCGTCGTCTGTTCCAGCTCTGGATCGATCGGAGACCTTTCGATGACGGGCAAGCGAGTCTCGATCTTCTCCTTGGTTGAGGGAGTTGCGCAATCGATAGCGCAAGACGTAATCGGGTCTGGATCGGATTCGAACAGGCCTGATCCAAGCCCGCTGGCTTGGTGGGCTGTCTCCAGATCAGCCCGCAACTCCCGCAGGCGCTGGAGATGCGAGTCGATCTCCCCATTCATCTGATCACGCATCCGAACCAGCTGATTGAGTGACTCTTCCAGAGACACCGCAAAATCGCGGGTCGAAGTGGCATTGGATTGATTGGGAAGGACGGAAGGCATGGGAGCAGAGACGGGTTAGAATCAGGAATTGTAATGTAATTACCATAATCACTCAAATGGAATTCCTCCTTTCTCGAACTCTATTCAGTGTCCCCTGGCATTCACCCAAACCGCCCCCAATTCGAATCCCCGTTCGACAAGGCCCAATCTCCCGCCATTCTTCGCCCCATGCTCCGCAGCGCTTCCCTCTTTCTCGCCTTCCGTTATCTGCGACCGAAACGCTCGTTTGTCTCGATCATCACCGTGATCTCCGTTTTTGGGGTGATGCTCGGCGTCGGTGTTTTGATGGTCGTGATCTCGGTGATGAAGGGCTTCGAAGTCGACTTCAAAAAGCTGGTCATCGGGTTCGAGCCTCACATCATTCTCCAGCAAGATGCCCTGCCCAATCTCCCGCCGGGAGTTGAAGCGCCACCGGCGGATCGCACCAACTGGCGGGAGATCGTCAATCGGGTGAAGGAAAATCCATCGGTGGTGTCTGCCGCACCATACGCAGCGGGCATTGCTTTTGTCGAAAAAGAGGGAAGCTCTCCCCAGGCCCTCGAATGCTTCGCCCTGCCAGATCGCGGTGCCGAGCCTCTCGTCGAAAAACTGGCCGGGCATCTGCAGTCAGGGCCGGACGGTGGCAAATTTGACCTCGGAGGCGACACCATCATCCTGGCCGACTCCACTGCGGACGCCATTGGGGCGCGTGTGGGCGACCTGATTACCATCTACTCATCTAACAACCTCAAGGAACTTGTGTCCCGCATGCGGGAGGCGGATGAATTGCAGGACGACAAAGCCAAAGCCGCCGCCTATGAGGAGATCAAGGAGTTGATCCTCCCTCTGGACGTTGAAGTGGCCGGGATCATGAGGTCGGAGAGCGCAGGCGGTCGGGCCTACCTTCCCTTGCACATTGGTCAGGAGCTTTTCGGCATGGGTGACGATGTCTCCGGCATCGGAATCGAAGTTGAGGATGCTTTCGTGGCCAACCAAGTGGTAAAGACCCTGGAGGAAACCGCGCTCAGCCTGGATTGGTATGGACGCAGTTGGATGGACATGCACCGATCAAAGCTGGCGGCCGTGCAGAACGAGCGCAGCATGATGTATTTTGTGCTTTCCTTCATCGTGCTGGTCGCGGCTTTCTCGGTCATGAACACGACGATCACAGTCACCGTGCAGAAACGGCGGGAGATCGGCATCCTCACCGCTCTCGGAACTCGCGTGAAGCAGATCGTCGGCATCTTTGTCGCCCAAGCTGCCGTGGTGGCGGTCCTTGGCACCGTGCTGGGATTCATCGCCGGTGCAACGGTACTCGCTCTGCGAAATCAAATCCGCGATTTTCTGGCACAGAAGCTACAAATCGACATCTTCCCCACAGACATCTACTTCCTTTCGGAGATTCCCGCGCATACGGAAGCCTCAGACGTCATCGCCATCTGTGGGGTGTCCATCATCCTCTGCCTGATCGCTGCCTTGCTGCCGGCTTGGTTCGCTGCCCGTGTTGACCCGGCAGTCGCCCTGCGGGACGGCTGATAGGCCGAGGGCCGTCGGGTTTTGCGCATCCACTTGGATCTTTGCCGTCGTCTTTGCCTTTGATCGAAGGGGATTGAGGGAACGATCGGGATCGCGTGATTTCACAAGACCTCGTGGCTGAAGCGACAGCCGACCTCCGCCCAACCACCCCCATCGGGTAGGGCGAAGTGTTCTCAGTGAGCCGTCGTCGCGGGACTACTTCGCTGCAGGTGCAGGAGGCGTCTCAGGGGCTGGAGCCGCCTTCAACCCCTTCACGGGCATGTCTTCCGCCGCGAGATCGCCCATGGCATACTGAATGCCGTCGAGGTAGTGCTGAAGCATCGTCGAGTTCCAGAACGTCTCATCGCGGTGGCCGATGTTCGTGTAGAAAACGCGGCCGTCCCCCACCTTGTGGCACCAGGATACCGCCACATCGATGTCCTCAGGGGTCCCCGTGAACTTGTCTTGGAACTTCTCGTTCTGAACGGCCTTCTGATTCTCCGGGCGAGACATGTCGAGGCTGACGAGCACGCGCAACTTTTCACGGCCTTGGAAGGACTCCGGCTTGTACCAGTAGATCTCATCCTGATGCCAAAAGCCCTTGCCGCCGAAAGTTGCATTCAGCGTGTGGGCTGGGTCATCCACCTTGAAGGCCCAGGTGCCGCCCGCAGTCCATGGGTGCCCATTGAAATCGCCCCCGATCATCGCCACGCCCTCGGGCCAGGTCTTGAAATTGTCCCCCGCAGCGTGGATTCCCACCACGCCCTTGCCGCTTCGGACAAATTCGAGGATGGCAGCCTTCTGAGCCTCATTGGGCTGCAAGCTGGTCGTGTTGTTGAAGCAGATCAGATCGTATTTCGCCAGGTTCTCGGGAGTGAAGACCTCATACTGATCGGCCAAGTCCGCCACATACGCGCCGGTCCGGTTGCCCATCGAGACGAGGGCGTGATTGGCAAAAGGGATGGAGGTGTGAATGAAGGTCTCGCAGCGATAGAAGACCAGAATCCGACGCTCCTTGGCAGGTTTGGCGGTCGGGGCCTTTGGAACAGCCGCATTGATCAGAGCGGCCTGTTCCTCGCTCGGTCCGGTGAATCGCGCAGCTGCCTTCTCTTCCCATGTCTGGGGTTCAGACACCGGCTTGGCCTTCTCCTTCTTTTGCTGAGCAGAGAGAGACAACGCAGCGACGGCGAGCCCGGCGAGGGCAATCAAGTGAGTGGAGCGGAGAAGATTCATGGGTCGAGTGTGAGGGGATGGAAACGCATTGGCCATCCCTTCTTCTTGCGATCATTGCAAAACATCGCGGGATTTCGTGCAGACTGGGTCCCAGATGCTATCCTTGCCATCCATGCAACGCCCAACCCTTTGCCTCGCCCTTTTCGTGCTCGTGCTGTCTGGTTCCGCCGGACTTTCCCAAGACAAGGCCCAACCGAAGGGGGGAACGAAGAAAGCCGACAAGGCGGAAAAATCGCCTGCTGACAAAGAAGCGGCGGAGGACAAGCCAGCGGCCAAGGCACCCGCCCAGAACAGTGTCACCGATCACTCCATCACGCTCAACGGGAAGAAGATCGACTACACCGCCACGGCCGGGACCTTGATCCTCAAGAACGAAAAGGAAGAAAAGACCGCCGAAATCTTTTACATTGCCTACACGAAAAAAGGCGGCCCGGATGCCACCAAGCGGCCTCTCACCTTCTCGTTCAACGGCGGCCCCGGCTCCTGCTCCGTCTGGCTTCACCTCGGCTTGCTGGGACCGAAACGGGTCAAACTCGAGGACAACGGTTTTGCGGTCGCGCCTCCCTATGAACTGGTGGACAATGAGTTCTCTCTCCTCGACGAAACCGACCTCGTCTTCATCGATCCGGTCGGCACCGGCTTCAGTCGCGCGGCCAAACCCGAGGACGCCAAAGACTTCTATGGCCTGAAGGAAGATGCCAAAAGCGTCGGCGAGTTCATTCGGCTCTACGTCACGAAGCAATCGCGCTGGACCTCGCCGAAGTTCCTGATTGGCGAAAGCTACGGAACCACGCGTGCCGCTGCCCTCAGTGGCGAGCTCCTTGGCACCCACCAGATGAATCTCAATGGCATCATGCTCGTGTCCACCGTTTTGAATTTCCAGACCATCTGGGGCGGGGGAGGCAATGACCTGCCGCACATCCTCTACCTTCCGAGCTACGCAGCCACGGCTTGGTATCACAAGAAGCTTTCCCCCGACCTGCAGGCCAAACCGCTCGCCGAAGTATTGAAGGAGGCCGAGACCTTTGCTTCGGGCGACTACAATCAAGCCCTCCTCCTCGGCAACGATCTGCCCGAGCTCCAACGCAAGGCCGTCGTCAAACAACTCTCCCGCCTCATGGGTCTGAGCGAGGCCTTCGTCGACGCCTCCAACCTCCGGGTCCCTCTTGCCAAATTCAACGCCGAACTCCTTCGCGATGAGCGCAAGGTCGTGGGTCGCTTCGACGGTCGCTACACCAGCCCGGTGCAGGATCCACTCAGCGCCTATGCCGAGCGCGACCCCAGCGCGGATGCGATTTTCAGTGCCTACGCCTCCACGTTCAACCACTACCTTCGGAATGACCTCAAGTTCGAGGACGACCGCCCCTACCACATCTTCGCCAACTCGATCCGGGAGTGGAACTGGGATGCGGAAAACAAGTTTGCCAACGTCGCCGATATCCTCGCCGACAGCATGACGTCCAACCCCTTCCTCAAGGTCCACGTCTCCAATGGATTCTACGACCTCGCCACGCCCTACTTCGCCACCCGCTACACCTTCAATCACCTTCAGGTCGCGCCCGAGCTCGCCAAAAACATCACCCAGGACGACTACACCGCCGGACACATGATGTACCTCAACCTCCCCGACCTGAAAAAACAGAAAACCGACCTTGCCAAGTTCATCCGGGCGTCCAGCGGGAAGTGAGCGGTAAGCGGCCCTGAAGGTCGGAAGCGATCACCGCCGAAAAATCGCAACGGCGATTCGGCGCACGCACCTCAAGGAGCCGCGCGCTTCCAGCCGCAGATCCGAAAGCCGGGCCATCCGTCCCCACGGACATCGAGGCATCGTCATACCGCTCGACAAGCACTTGGCAAAGCGTCGAGTCCCATCAAAACCAGCAACGACGCGCCCTGCGATTTCCTGCAAAATCAGGGCCTGGCTACTATTTGCCTGGCAACTGATCCGGGCAACTGATCCGGCTAACGGGCGACGGAATTCGGATTGTGTTTTCTAGGCCGATTCGACATACTCCGGCATGATGTGGCAGTGGCTCGCGCTTTTTTTCATCGGCGGTGTTTCGGTGTGCTCGGCACAACAGCCGCGGGACATGCCGTCGGCGCGGTTTCCGACGATTGCCGATGCCCTGACTGGAAACGTTGATCTGCCCGCGCACATCATGGCTCCGAACAATCAAATCACGTTGTTCGCCGACTTTAGCGCTGCATCTGAAGTGAAGGGCATCCCAATTTACTTGGTCAATCGCACAGAAATGCCTATTTCGATCTCAACTCAGGATGGCGACACGTACGTGAAATTGGAGACTCGAACGAAGACTGGAGAATGGGTGAGAGCCCAGGCTCACGTTCACAGCGGGTGCGGAAACAGCTACGGACAACGGGTGCTGCCACCCGGAATGCACTATCAAATGCGCGGGTATTACCCAAAAAACGGCATCCCTTCGCGAGTTCGCTTCAAGGGTTATCGAAACCTGAAGGTCGTATCAAACGAGGGAATGGGGCGCTACCTCCCTTCCGATGTGGAGGACTGCGCTGTCGATTTATTTGCTCGGCTGTCGCTTCCAGGCGCTGCAATCGAATGGTTTTCTCCGCTGAGCGGCATTCGGGAAGAAGGCCTGTCACGGTATGTGGCGGGACTCCGACTTGCCAAGCTCCTCGGAGATCATTCCGTCATTCGAACCGCCGCCTCTGAATGGCTTGCTCAATTGGAGGTTGCCCCGCGTCCTTCTGACGAAAAGAAACTGGCATTGGCCGCCGTGCGAGAACTGGTGGAATCGCCATGGCCAAAGGCAAACTCCCAGAATGAGAACGACGTTTTGCGGGCCTGCCTTCATGTGTTAACGCATCAAGACGAGGCCGAAAAACATGGACAATTCGGCTCACTTGTTTCCGAGCTGAATCTGATTTGGGAAGTCGTGCTCTCGATGGCGGAGGCCGAGTGGAGACAGGGGAGTGAGATTCTTCCAGATCGTGACCTGTGGAAGGACCTCATTCTATTGGCCTTGGAATTCTGGGAGTCGGGAGAAGCAAATGCCTCTTTCTTGTGCGAGCAATTGCTTCGCATCACGGCGATTCTTGACGAGTGCGTCCAAAGCGAGGATTTCGAGCCTTTCCTTGCGGCCGATTCTTTTGAGGTGAGGAGAATTGCGGCTGAGACTTTGTCCCGCCGATTTCAGTGGGAGCGGATGGCGGAACTCGGAAGCAAGCTGTCGCCAGAGGCTCAGGCCATGGTCTTTGTGGCACTGATTTTTGGACCTGCCCCCAGCCAAGATCAAGGGTTGGATGGAAAGGGCGGAGTTCGAGATTTGTGGGAGGATTCAGTCGAACTGCGATTCCGGAATCAAGTCATTGCTGAGCATCCGCTCGAGATTCTGAAGGTTTTGCGAAACACGCGCGTGAACGGATTGGAAGAGATTGCTTGGTCGTTTGGGGCATCGCTTGGGAGGTCACTCTTCGGGATTGTGGAAAAGGAACTGCACGTAAGCGAAAGCAATCCTGAGGGATACGAATTGGGAGAGAATGCCGGGGAAATGTCGATGGCGGTGGAATTTCTCGAACTCGCCGAGACCGGAGGGGCTCCGTCGCTCCTCGGAGGTGATGACGGAAA
Organism: uncultured Verrucomicrobiales bacterium; assembly: GCA_963976915.1. Classification (GTDB taxonomy): domain Bacteria; phylum Verrucomicrobiota; class Verrucomicrobiia; order Verrucomicrobiales; family Verrucomicrobiaceae; genus CAXBNA01. Next base: position 332 of record CAXBNA010000079.1, on the reverse strand, counting down.
GGGAGAAGAGAAACTCAAAGAACTCCTCAGGAGCCTCCTCACACATACCGGCTATCAGATGAATGAATGGTCCACATTCGGCCAAGGGGGCACATTGAAGCAGAGAACTGCTGAGAGAGTTTTCGTGGTCAGATCGGCTGCGGCGGCAGCATTGACGAAGTTGGGCGAGAAAGTGCCCGACGGAGTGGTATTTCGGGAAACTGTTGATCCAGACACCGGGAAACCGGATTGATTTGCAAAATGGGTCTCACCAGAGATCTGCGAATAGACGGACAGCGGGTCAGGCGACATGAAAGCCGATAGATCAAGGGATTGAGCGGTAAATCAACGGT
>CAXBNA010000078.1:0-24758 GCA_963976915.1 uncultured Verrucomicrobiales bacterium | reverse complement strand
CCCGATCTTTCCCGACACCCCACTCGCAATCAAGCTCAAGCCGTCCCAGCCTCACTGAAAGGTCCGCACCCGTCCCCCCGTTCAGCCTTCATGCTCCCCCGCGCGCTTTTCATCACCCTCGTTGCTGTCCAAGCCCTCCCCACTCTCGCCGACTGGCCTCAATGGCGCGGCCCCAACCGTGACGGCGTTTCCACCGACACCACCCCGATCGCCGACACCTTCCCCGAGGAGGGACTCAAGGTGGTCTGGGAAAGTGATTTCATTCCGAGCGATCATTACGGCGGGCACGGCAGCCCTGTGATCGCGGGAGAGCGAGCCTACATGGCCGTCGTCTGGCATGAGCGGGTTCCGTCTGAGTCCCGGGAGATTGATTCCGAAACCATGCAGCAGATGAACTACCGGGGCGTTTCCGACGAGCTCGGCAAGAAGATGGAAGAAGCCCGACTCGCCCTCAGCCCTCGAATGCGCGGTGAGACGCTGGAAAACTTCATCAAGGAATGGGTGGATCAAAATCTCGACGAGAAGGAGAAGCTCTCGATCGGCAGTTGGGTGGCCTCCCGCTTCAAGCAGGGCAAGACCGCGCTCCCCTTGGAAGACCTTGCCAAGGTCTCCAAACGGCAGGGGAAACCCTTCCCCGACGGCGACGCTTTTCGCGCTTGGATGGCCGAAGAAGGCCTTTCGGAAGCCACCAAGGAGAAGCTTCTCGTTGCGGTCCCCAACACCATCAAGATCGCCAAGGACGCGCTGGTGTGCCTGGACATGAACACCGGCAAGGAAGTTTGGAAGTTCGAGGCTGAAGGTGAACCGACCGGCCGAAAGTCCTCCAGCACCGCCGCCGTCGTGGATGACCATGCCTACTTCATCGGCAGCACCCACGTCTACGCTGTGAGCACCAAGGACGGCAGCCTTGCGTGGAAAACCAAACTGTCCGCCAAAGGCCCCGCCGCCTCCCCCCTCGTCGCCGGTGGTAAGCTCTTCATCTCCGCAGGCAGCGCCCTCGCACTGTCGCTGGAAGACGGCAGCATCCTCTGGGAACAAAAAGCCGCCAAGGGCGATACCGCCAGTCCGACCTGGTGGACCCCTTCCTCCGGAGAACCCCTCCTTGTCATCAACGGAAGCAAAAGCCTCTTCGGGCTGGCTCCCGAATCGGGTGAAGTCCTCTGGGAGGTTGAAGGTGGAGGTGCCTCCACCCCCGTCGTTTCCGGCGACTGGCTCGTGCTCTACAGCGGCACCAAGGATGTGGGACTCCGTGCCTACAAGTTCCAGCCCGAGGGCAAGCCCACCACCCAGTGGTCCCACTTCTGGGTTACGCGCCGCTACAACGGCTCCCCCATCATCCACGAAGGCCATGTCTACCTCACCTGCGGCAGTAAGCACCAGTGCGTCGAGCTCGAGACGGGAAAGGTCAATTGGTCCGAGACCAACGAGAGCACCATCACGTCCCCAGTTCTCGCAGACGGCAAGGTCATGGTCTTCGAGGGCAACGGCAGCTACCTCAAACTCTTCAAGACCGACCCCGCCAGCTACGAAACTGTCGCCCGGCCGAAGGTCGGTGCCATGGGCTGCACCTCCCCCGCCCTCTCCAACGGCCGCCTCGTCGTCCGCCAAAAAGACAAGCTCCTCTGCTACGACCTCCGCCCCACGGAATAACCGTGGGTGTCCAGACTTTAGCCGATCAGGATGGCTTATTGATGGCCTTCTTGAGTCCAGACAAGCGCAAACGAAAATCCAAAGGCGGCACTTTGGCCCATCTGAAAGACATCGTAGTCGAGGCTCCCCACCTCACCCGCAGCCAACGCACGAATACTCGCAGACGTACCTCTGAAGTGCGCAATCGCCCGCCGAGGCACACGATGCCCAACAAGCGGGTGACTCAACACAAGCAAAGCTGCCTCAATGTTGTCGACACATTGGAGAAGCTGAGTTCGAACTCCACTCGGCACCACAAAACTCCCTCCATCTTCGACAGATGACAACCGGCGCGCTTCAATGAATTCAGGAAGGACTTGCACAGCATCCTGCCAAGCCTTCGCCAGAAGGTTGATGGCAGGTTGATAGTCCGAATTGATTCCGGAATCTCGAAATACGATGGGCAAGGATGGGGTGTGAATTTGCTTCCCAACAGTCAATGTCTCCACTTTGACAATACCGTTGAATCGCCTAACAACCTCGGAAAAACCCTCGTGATGATATGCCGTCTTGGCGATCTGATAAAGTGTGTCGCCGGATTCGACCTTAACGACGGCGATGGCAGGTGCATCGATGCTGGCGATGCCCACCGTGGGGAGCTTGCGCGCCGATGCACTTGAACCGGAGCGTTTGTTGCATCCCCCAAAGGCGACAACAATAAGGACTATCGACAGGGGCAAATATTCTTGAGCTGTCACAGCAAGCCCTTCTATGCAAACAAATCACTGCCCCTCAATCCCCGCACGCCACTGTTCGTGCAGCTCGTGCAACCGCTCGACGATCTCAGGATGATTCGCAGATTGATCTTTTGATTCGCCCACATCGGACTCCAAATTCGCGAGCCAAAGGTCGGGCAGTTTCGGTGCATCCTTCACGACGCCTGTGTCCCTCGGCTTGCCCAGCAGTTTCCAAGGCCCCTCGCGAACGGCCCAACTCGCCTTTGGACCCGAGCCGACCTGCCAGTGCAGCACATCGTGCGGGCTTGGTGCATCTGCCGATCGGATCACCGGCACGAGCGAGCGACCATCGATATCCTTCTCAATCAGTTCCACGCCCGCCAACTCCGATACCGTTGGCAGCCAGTCGCAGGCGTGAGCCATCTGGCCCCGCACCTCGTTCTCCGGCAATTTGCCAGGCCAACTCACCATGGCCGGCAGGCGAATGCCTCCCTCGAACATGCTGAACTTGGCTCCTCGATACGGCCCCGCGCTTCCTCCGCCAAAGTGCGCACGTTCCTCGGTCGAGTGCCCGTTGTCCGACTGATAGACCACGATGGTGTCCTCCCTCAGTCCCAATTCATCGACCTTCGCCAGCAGGGTTCCAATCCGTTCGTCCAACGTCGAAATGAAGGCGGCGTAGAGATTGCGGGGATACGGCAGGTCCTTGTAGTGCTCCAACCATTCGGGATCGCCCTGATAAGGGTAATGCGGAAGATTCAATGCAAAATAGATGAAGAACGGCTCCTCTCGATGGGCCGTCATGAACTCACCCGCTTCCTTGACCATCAAATCGGGAAAAAACTGCCCGGGAAGCTGAATCTCCTGACCGTTGCGATGGAGATCATGAACGTTCGGCCCACTCCAGTAGAAGAAGTGGGAGAAATTGTCGATGCAGCCTCCCATGTGGCCGAAACTGTGATCAAAGCCCTGTGCATTCGGCATGGTTTCGGGGTCATATCCCAAGTGCCACTTCCCAATGTGCGCCGTCGCATAGCCCGCCGCCTTGAACGTTTCCGCCATCGTCACCTGTTCGCTGGGCAAGGCTGCGTGCTGTCCCTTCTGAGACGAGCAATTGGTCGGCACACCCGCACGCAGCGGGTACCGCCCCGTGAGGAGTCCCGCCCGCGACGGAGAGCACACCGGTGCCGCCGAGTAAAATTGGGTGAATCGCACGCCGCGTGCCGCCAATGCGTCCGCGTGAGGCGTCTCCAAATCATCCGAACCGTAGCACCCCAGATCCACGGAGCCCTGATCGTCCGTGAAAATGACAATGACGTTGGGCCTATCGGCGGCCTCTGCAGCAGACAGAAACAGGATGGCGCAGCAGGCGGTACAAAGGAGTCGGAGAATGGGCTTGAGCATCACGAGATGGAAACGCAGGCAAACCTGCAAACCTTCCGCCCATGAACCTGAGCAGCCCATCCCCGCCGTCGCAACCGCCACTGCAGGCACGTTTGAGAACCGAGAATCAGAACGGACGCCAGTAGGCCCCCATCGTCTGAGGGCCTGTAAGATCATTCTTCAACGGATCTTCCACGGGCTCGCCTTCCGTACTGGCGCAAGCCACAACCGTGAGCAGGGCAGCCAGCACCATGGCGGTTCGAGCAAGACATGTCAGTGAGCGTGTTTTCATCATCGTATGAGTGGCTGTTGGAAGCTTTGGCATCCTACTTTCTCAGAGGACTCTTCGTCAATCGCTCATCCTCATTGCCTCAAAACGTCAAATTTGATGATTGACCCAAACACGGCACTTGTTCTAACGTTCCCTCAACGGACAACGTCGTGCTCACGACGAGTACGGCGGATTCGACCAAATCCACCAAACTCAAACCGTACCATCGCTATGAAGACCATTCTCATGATCGTCATGGGAGCCTTGTTTCTCGCCAGCAGCGCTTCCGATTCCCATGCCCAATCTTCCGCTGAATCTCACTCGATTCTCAATTCTCAAGGTTTTGGAGATGCCTCAAACTGGTTCTGCAACATGCAGGGGGGCCTGTTTTGGCTCAACAACGTGAACTTCAACACGATCTTCCCAGGACTCCACAAGTTCAGAACGGATCGCGGATGGGGTGCCAGCTGGGACATCATGCACCACCTCAATTTGGCCAGAACGGTGGCGCTTGGATTGACGATCGGTTACTACACGGCCCAGATGCAGACCCTCTTCAATCCCAACGGAGTGGGCTTTGATGCCACGGGCAATTTCACCATGGTTCCGATCATGCTGACCATGATTTACCAAAGACAACTCTTGGACCGCCTTTCGTTCTTTGCCGGGCTGAGTTGGGGGCTCATGTATCGGGATTTCGACATCAGTGCGCCTCCCTCTGGCCTAAACTACGACAGTCGGAGCGGATTCAACTTTGCCGCAGGTGCCCGAGCGGGAGTGGCCATTCGGATCACACAAATGGTGAATTTCATCGCCACCTACCAGTTCATGAAGGGTTTCGCAAAGAACGGCGGCTATGACGGACATGCGGTCCAGATCGGCTTTTCGATTCCCTGGGGAGCTCCACACTGATCCGGCGGCTACCTAGCCCCCTCCTCCTCCACAGGACGACTCCATCGAGTCGTCCTGTTTCGTTGGCACCCAGTCGATCAGGCGCAGCCGGCCCCTCCCCCCATCCTGGATTTCCAGTGATTGTCCACCCACAGGAACTTGCTACCTCCGCCATCCCCGATTAAAGGCAGAGCGTGTTTGTTGACCATATCAAAGTGTATGCCCGCGCTGGCCGCGGCGGCGATGGAAGTGCCCATTTTCATCGGGGCAAGTTCCGTCCCAAAGGCGGCCCCGATGGTGGGGACGGTGGTCGCGGTGGGGACATCGTACTCGAGGTGGACCCCAGCACCGACAGCCTGAAGACGTTTTTCTTCAAATCCCGTCTTATCGCTGAGAGCGGACAGCCCGGAAAAGGCAACATCTGCACGGGAAAATCCGGCAAACACGCCCACTACAAGGTCCCCGAGGGCACCCTCATCACCCGCTTCATCGAAGAAGCGGATCCAGAGACAGGTGAAGTGACCACCAAGACCGAGGTCGTTGCCGATCTGACTCAGAAAGGTGACATCTTCGTGCTCTGCAAAGGCGGCAAGGGCGGCAAGGGCAACGTCCATTTCAAGACCAGCACCCACCAAGCGCCCACCGAAACCACACCCGGTGAGGACGGCGAGGAAGGCGACTTCATGTTCGAGCTCCGCAGCATCGCGGACGCAGGGTTTGTCGGTTTCCCGAATGCCGGAAAGTCCACCCTCCTCAGCAAGCTCAGCGCCGCCAAGCCCAAGGTCGCCAACTACCCCTTCACCACCCTTCAGCCGAAGGTGGGGATCATCGAGTTCAATCCCTATCGACGCGCCTCCCTCGCCGATATTCCAGGGCTGATCGAAGGAGCGCACAACAACGTCGGACTCGGACACGCCTTTCTGCGCCACATCATGCGCTGCCGCGTGCTCCTCTTCGTCGTCGATACGGCTGGGAGTGAGGGCCGCAATCCCATTGAGGATCTCGAAACCGTTCGGAAAGAGGTCTCGCTCTACTCCGACGAATTGGCGAAACGGACTTGGTGCATCCTTGCCAACAAGATCGACCTGCCGGAGTCCGAAGAGTATCTGCAGATGCTCCGCGACCGCTTTGATCGTGTGCCCATCTTCCCCATCTCGGCCGAACACGGCACCGGCATGAAGGAACTCCGCGACTACTTGGAAGAGACGATCGGCAATGACCGCGAATGAGCCAGGACCGCCGATAGGACGAAGATCCTTGTCCACGTTCTGGCCTGCGCTAGGCGGGATCACGGCGGTCTACCTCGTTTTCTGGCTCCTGCTTCTCGTCGCCACGGCCCTCTACACGACCCCTGACTCCTGGTGGCGAGCCCTCAGCTCACGCGAAATTCAGCACGCCACCGTCCTCAGTCTCATCACCTCCACCGTTGCCGCTGGCGTCGCACTCTTCATTGCCATTCCCATCGGCTACCTCCTTGCACGACGGGAGTTTCGGGGAAAGTCCCTGCTCGATGCCGCCATGGACATTCCCATCGTGCTCCCGCCGATGGTGGTGGGCCTCTGCCTCCTGATCTTCTTCCAAACCTTCATCGGGCAGGCCATCGAGTCTGTCGTCTCCTTCACCTACACGGTTGCGGGTGTGGCACTGGCGCAATTCGTCGTCGCCGCTGCCTTCGCCATCCGCACCATGCGCGGCACGTTCGATCACCTCTCGGCACGCCCCGAGGAAGTGGCCCTCACCCTGGGTTGCTCCCGTTGGCAATCCCTCTGGCTTGTGACCCTTCCTTCCGCCAAACGCGGCATGATCGCCGCCTTCTGCATCGCCTGGGCACGCAGCCTGGGCGAGTTCGGCCCCATCCTCGTCTTCGCCGGGGCCACCCGCATGCGCACCGAGGTCCTCCCCACCACCGTCTGGCTCGAACTCAGTGTCGGCAACCTCGACTCCGCCGTCGCGGTCAGCATGCTCATGATCGCCCTTGCCATCGCCGTCCTCATCATCGTCCGCACCACGGGTGAGCGAGTCTAGCGAACCCGTTGGACCCGTCATCTGCGTCTTCTGTCTTACGTCTTCTGTCTCCTCCCAATGATCGCCCTCCAAAACATCGCCTGGAAGGCACCGCAGCGCTCTGGCTCTGCGGCGGGCGATTCGTTTTCGCTCTGGGAGATTCAGGTCTCCATCCCGTCCAACACCTACGCCGTTCTCATGGGACCGACAGGCTGCGGAAAAACCACGCTCCTTGAAATCATCTGCGGCCTCAGGCCACCCGACGCGGGTCGCGTGATCCTTGACGACATCGACGTGACCTTTTCCGAACCCCGCCATCGCGCGATCGGCTACGTCCCCCAGGACCTCGCGCTCTTTCCCGGCCTCAAAGTTAGGGAACAGATCGGTTTCGCTCCCCGGGTCAAAGGCCGCCTCAGCAAGGCCGAAATGGACGCCTGCGTTCAGTCGCTCGCCAGCTCCCTCGGAATCGCCCACCTTCTCGACCGACATCCCGACGCCCTTTCCGGCGGTGAAAAACAGCGCGTCGCCATCGGCAGAGCCCTCGCCGCCGAACCGAAGGTCCTCCTCCTCGACGAACCCCTCTCCGCGCTCGACGAAGACATGCGCGACGAACTGATCCACCTGCTGAAGCGCATTCAGAAGGAGTTCTCCCTCACGGTCCTCCACGTCACCCACTCTGCCTCGGAGGCCAAATCCCTCGGAGACCTCCACCTGCGGCTCAAGGATGGAAAACTCAGCTCCGTCGTGTGAGCCATCGTTGTACGCCGTCAGAACGCAGGCGCATTCGCCAGATTGCGAAACCTCTCGGCCGCAGTCTGGCGATTCCGTTTGCAACCAAGAGCTACACCTCCAGCTTCCAATCGCCGCGATACTCGCGCCCGAGGAGTTTCGAGGCCTCTTCGTCACCGAGGATGACTTCCTTCACGGGGTCCCATTTGACCGGGCGATTGAGCATCAGGGAAATGAGGGCCAGATGTCCAGGCACCGCACTGGCGTGTGCCGTCTCCACGGGCGTCACCGTCATCTCGCGGCTCTTCACGCAGTCGAGGAAATTCCGGTGATGGCCGGGCGTCTCGTAGAGGCGCGTCTTGATGATGTCGTCACCCAGAGTGGGTGCCTTCGCCGCTTCGACGACTTCGCCCTTGTCGTTGCGCTTCTTGATGACCTGTTTCAGCTCGGCAATCGAGCAATCGTAGGCACCACTGCGGTTCACCCACAGCCAGCCATCCGTGCCGATCCACTTCGTCCCTTTCTCGATGTCCTTGTGACCACCGGCGATGGTCATGGTGATGTCACCGGCGTACTTGGCCTCGGCGCGGTATTTTGTGGCTGTGTTCCAAATCGCGTCGCGTGGCGGGAAATCCGCCTGAATTGGCGTCAACTCCTGAGGACCGCTGCGATCCATGTCCATGCCCCAATGGGCGATGTCGCAGTGGTGGCCGATCCAGTCGAGCAATTGACCGCCGCCGATGTTGTAGTCCCAGCGCCAGTTCTTGTGAATTCGGCACTCGATGTAGTCCTGCATGGTGGCCGGACCGATCCACATCTCGTAGTCAAGCTCTGGCGGTGGAGGGGTCACATCCCGCTTGTCGCCCGTCTTGGCAAAGTCATTGTGACCGTCGGGAAGACCGACCTCGACATGGGTGAGCTTTCCGAGCAGGCCATTGCGAACGATCTCCGCACCGATGCGGAAATTGTCCTCGCTGCGCTGCCAACTTCCAGTCTGCCAAATGCGATTGTTTTTCTGCACGGCTCGCACAATGGCTTGCTGCTCCGCAACGGTGCGGGCGAGCGGCTTCTCCCCGTAAATGTCCTTGCCATTCTTCGCCGCTTCAATGGCGGTCAGCGCGTGCCAGTTGTCCGGCACCGCAAGCATGACGGTGTCAATGTCAGGCCGGGCCAACACCTCGCGATAATCGTGGTAGGGTTTGCAGTCCTGATTCTTGTAGAAGCCATTGACCGTCCCAACCGCCTGCTCGAGGTGCTTTTTGTCGATGTCGCAGGCAGCGACAACTTGGCAGTCGGATTCGGCGAGGAATTTCTTCGTGTTGCCCGGTCCCATCATGCCCCAACCAATGACCGCCATGGTGATCTTCTTGGAAGGTGCGTTTTGTCCCAGCACACTGGCGGGAATGATGGAAGGAAATCCAATGGCAGCAGCGGTGCCTTTGAGAAATCGGCGACGGGAGGACGAGACGGGGTGACGTTTCATAGTGATGCGTTGTGTGTATCGAAAGCAGACCTGCGTGTCGAGATTGAATTACTTCTTCCCGTCCTTTGCCTTCTTCCCGTCCTTTGCCTTCTTCCCTTTGCCCTTTCCTTCCGGATTCTCCGGCCCGTAGGGCGGTCCCCAAATCCAGGGAATCACCTCGGTGCGCTTGGCCCAGGCGATCCATTGATCCGCCAACTCTTTCACTTTGCCGGGCTTTGCAGCAGCAAGGTCATGCATCTCCGTTCGATCCTTTGCCATGTCGAACAGCTCCCACTCGCCCTTCGGCCCCTTGGCCACGAGCTTCCAATCGCCCACGCGGATCGCCCGATTGCCCTCGTGCTCCCAGTAGATGGCGTCACGCTCAATGGCACCGTTGGAAAACGCAGGCCTCAGGCTGCGACCCTGCATCGGGGTGATGGCTTTTCCGTCGACCTCCGCTGGGTAGGAAGCCCCACCGAGATCCACACAGGTCGCCATGAGGTCGATCAAGTGACCGGGTTGGCTCCGAAGCTCCCCCTTCGCTTCAATCCCAGCAGGCCAATGCGCAATGAGCGGCGTGGAAATGCCGCCCTCGTGCACCCAATGCTTGTACTCGCGGAAAGGCGAGTTCGATACCGTGGCCCAATCGCGCCCGTAGCCGATGTAGGTGTCACCAGCACCGGGCAGGACCCCATACCCCTGGCGCATCGGGTAGCCGTCCCTCGTTTGCTTGGGAATCATGTCGTACTGCAAATCAGTGTCCGCCATGGGAGGCAGGCTTGGCTTTTCCGCACGGGCCACTCCGGGCTTCCCTCCCCGTCCCATGCCCTCAGCGCATCCACCGTTGTCCTGGAGGAAAAAGATCAGCGTGTTCTCAAACTGGCCCGTCCCTTTGAGCGAATCCACGATACGACCGATGCCCTGATCCATGTTGTCGATCATGGCCGCATACACCTCCATGCAACGCGCTTCGAAAGCCTTGTCCTTGACCTTGTCCCACTCACCCGTTTGCGGCGCAGGATCCCAGGAAGGATCCACAAGTCCGAGGTCCTTCATCTTCTCCACCCTGGCTTTGTGGATCGGCAGATACCCGTTGTCGTAGCGCCCCTTGTACTTTGCGATGTCCCGCTCCCGGGCATGCATCGGCCAGTGGGCTGCGGTGTAGGCCACGTACATGAAGAAGGGTTTGTCGCCATCGTGCTCGTGGTGCTCCTGAATGAACCGCGATGCGTGGTCACTGATGGCATCCGTATAGAAATAGCCGTCCTTCGGCTGATACTCGGCATCGGCAAAGGGCGAGATCAGGGTGTTGTCGCGGGTCAGCGAATTCGGATCGAAGAAGCTACCCGCGCCGTGGATGGTGCCATAGTAGCGATCAAAGCCGCGCTGGAGCGGCCAGTTGTGTTTCTCGGCCTCCGAGTCGGGATTGACCTTGGGCGTCACGTGCCATTTGCCAACGCAATAATTCCGATAGCCTGCCGGTTTGAGCACTTGGGCGATCGTCTGGCATTTCTCGTTCAGATCGCCTTGATAGGCAGCGGGACGGTCCGAGCCACCTCCATTGTGCTCGCCCACCATGTGACCAATGCCCGCCTGATGCGGATAAAGACCGGTCAAAAGCGACGCACGCGTCGGACAGCAGCGGGCCGTGTTGTAGAACTGCGTGAACCGAAGACCATCCGCCGCGAGGGCATCCAGATTGGGGGTTTCAATCTCGCTGCCATAGCAACCAATGTCGCTGAAACCCATGTCATCGGACATGATGAGAATGATGTTGGGCTTGTCAGCCGCATGCGCGGAGGCAAAAGCCAACGAGACGAGAAGAGAGGTCAGGGCACGAATCATGGTGGATCGTGATAACGAAGCGCCACTCCGCAACTTTCCACTGGAGGCTATCCAGTCTGCACCAGTCCCAGAGCCAAACCCCAACCCCGGCGGCTGGAAGCACGCCGCTGCCTACAGTCCGGCCAAGGGATCATGGCACATCGGCACTCCATCGGCACCAGTTGCAAGTCGCCACGCCATGACCGCGGCTGCGGCGAAGGCCAAGCCTCGTTGAACATTCTTGAGCGTTGCCGGAGCCAGCTTCCCCGTCAGCTTGTGAAGCTGCGTCTGCGCGATCCACAGCAACGGCAGCGTCCCCAAGCCAAATGAAACGGCAAACTCGGCCCCCTTCGCCGCAGAACCATTGGCCATCGCCAAAAGAAACATCAGGTAAAGCGGACCGCAGGGCAGCATCGGCGTCGCCAAACCGAGTAAGCCGGCACGCCAAGCGCCTGAGCTTTTGAAAGCCCGTGCCTGAAATCGCCGCAGAGGCAGGGCCAGCGTCGTCGGCTTAGGAATCCAACGGTCCATCCCCAGGGCGAACAGTGCGAAGGCTGCGACCATCATCCACGGCAAAACCTGAAGGGCACTTCCGCCGAGCCACTTCAACGGCATCATCCCAACAAATCCAGCGAGGGCGCCCAGCACACCATACGACAGCAACCGGGCCCCGTGATACGCCCCAGTGGCCGCCAGAAACGTGGTGGAGTCACCCGGCTTCTTCGCTGAAAGCGCCCACGAACAAGACAAGGGACCACACATGCCGACACAGTGAACACTGGTCACCATGCCGGCCAGGAAAGCCGCCGCGCTGGTATCAATCGGCGGCATGAGACTCTGCAGCCTGAGTCGAGACGATTGGCACTTGAACGGGTTGATGCTTCACCGCGAAGCAGATGAAGGCCACCCACACCGCGACAAAAGTCAGGAAAAACCCGATCACGAGGATCCAGGGTCTATTGGATATAATCTTTGGCATTGAGTGTTTTGGTGGGTGTTGATTCAGATTCGGGACCGAGCAACTCCAACTGCGAGGTCAAGACGGACATCTCGCTATCCACGTCGGTGACTCGGACTTTGAAGGGAATCTTGCCCGAGAAGGCAGCCTTCGGAACGGACAGCACGAGAGTCTTCTGCGCCTCACCCATGGCCGGAAGGTCCAGCATTTCATCCAGACCATTGACCTGAAGGCCCTCTGGCATGTCTCCGTCAAGACTGAGGCGAAACTGCGCGGGTTCATTCAACTTGTTGATCACGCGGACAAAAAACTGGTTCCTCACTTCATCACCCGTCACAAAGTAAGCTCCGCCGGGCATCCGAACGGCGCTCGCCCGGACTGGCTTCACACTGTTGACCGCGAACCCGAAGGCAATGGTCCCCAGAACCACCAGCACCGAATAAAAAATCGTCCGTGGACGGACCAGTCGGGTCTTGCCACCCTGCAGTCCGGTGTAGGAATCGTATCGGATGAGTCCCTTCGGGCGGCTCAGTTTCGACATCACCGAATCACAGGCATCAATGCACGCTGCACAGCCGATGCACTCCAACTGGAGCCCGTTCCTGATGTCGATTCCCGTCGGACACACCTGCACGCAGCGATTGCACGCGATGCAGTCCCCGGCATCGGGATCGCTCGCTTTTCCTCGTGGTTCTCCACGCTTTTGATCGTAGCCGATGATCACACTGTGATCGTCCGTCAAAGCCGACTGCAGCCGACCATACGGGCACATGATCACGCAAAACTGCTCCCGAAACCATGAGAACGCCCCATAGAGAGCGAAGGTCAAAAACACCACCACTCCAAAGGCAAGAAAGTGCTCACCGGGCGACGCTTGCATCATCGAGTAGAGTCCCTTGATGGACACGAAGTAGCTCATGAACACGTGGGCAATCACCGCCGAGATCAGGAGATACAGGCCATGCTTGATGACACGCCGTACAATCTTCTCCGCCGTCCATGGAGCCGCATCGAGGCGGCGACGCGCCGGAGCGTCCCCATCAATCCATCGCTCAATTCGGCGATAGACATGCTCCAGAAAAACGGTGTAGGGACAGGTCCATCCACACCAGACCCGACCAAAAAGCGAGGTGATGTAGAAGAGAGAAAAGCCCAAACCAGTGAGAAGGAAGAATCCCAACCAGAGGTCCTGAGTCGCAATGGCCAATCCGAAAAAGTGGAAGCGGCGATGCAGCACATCCAGGAAAACCGCTGGAAACCCATTCACCGGAATCCAAGGCAGACCAACGTAGATTCCCAACAGCACCAAGGATACGGCCCTTCGCCAGAACATGAAGCGGCCTTTGACGTCCGCTGGATGAATGTTCTTCTTCGATCCGTCTGAATTGATCGAGCCGAGGGAGGTGGTGTTGAGGGATTGTTTCATTGATGGGTACGAGCCCGATGTTTTCCGGACTCCAGAGTCACATCACGATCCACCGGCTGCGGCGGGTGCTGCATTCTCTTCTTTGAGCGGTGAATCTGGGGCCAGCGTCACGGGCTCGCCCTCCTTGTGATGACTCATGACAAACGCCACCACTTCGATGACGCGATCCAGTCCGAGCACAGGCTCCCATGCCGTCATGCCCTTGGTCACGTCCGGCGCTCCTTTGCGAACGATGCCCAACACATTCAGGGGATTCCCGCCGTGCTTCCATTCTTGATCGTTCAACGGGAGTCCGGGAAGTTTGGCGCCAGCCATCATGGCGGAGAGGTCAGGACCATGACAGGCGACGCATGTCGCCAGAAAGGTGGCCTTGCCCTTCTCGACCACGGCAGGGTCACGGGAGAGTTCCCACAACTTTGCGTCATCGATGCCTTCGAGATCTTTTTGCCGAATGGCTTCGATCCTCGCCAGTTGCCCTTCGATGGCTTCGCTGTCGTTTTTGCCGTAACCGAGTTGATAGTAAGCCAACCAGGCGATCACGAACCACACCATGGTGATGTACCACGTGAACAACCACCAGTTGGGCAGTTTCTGATCGTATTCCTGAATGCCATCGTACACATGATCGCGCAACTGCGGCTCATTCGGGTCTTGGTCTTTGGGTGCGGGATTGTCCATGTCTCAAAAAGGGAGTCGGTTACAGGGTTCCATCTGTCGGGGCTCAGTCGTCGAGCGGCAATGCCGCCAGTTCCTTGGATTTCGAAGGTTTCAAGAGGGCCGCCCGAATCACCATCACGCTGTAGAAGGTGAGGGTGAAGCCAAAGGCAACGATGGGAACGATATAGGTCCAGTTTTCGTAAATGACGCGTTTGTACATGATGGATTGGCGGGTTAGGGATTACCGAACTTGCGCAGTGGAGGGCTTGCCGTCGCGGAACACATCTGGATTGCCCGGCTTCAACGGGAAAGGCACGGCCTCAGGCGTGGTGAGGAGTGTATCCTCGATTTCGACGGGATCGAATTTGCCCAATTTCTGAAGGTAAGCGATCAGCGCCACGATCTTGCGGTCAGGCTCGGTGTTCAGCCCTTCGGCTTGGAGGCGTTTCACAATCTCGATCCCTTGATTGATGGCGTTCTCTTTGATCTCGACAGATGTCATCGGAGGATAGGGCACGCCCAGTTGACTCATGACTGCGATCTTCTTCGGCAGCGTTTTCTGATCGAACTTCTCCTCGAACAACCATGGGTAACGAGGCATGAGCGAACCCGACGACATCGAGATGGGATCCATCATGTGCTTGTAGTGCCAGCTGTCTGGATACTTCCCTCCGACGCGGGCAAGATCTGGTCCTGTCCGCTTCGACCCCCACTGGAAAGGATGATCGTAGATGGACTCTCCCATTCGGGAGTAGTCACCGTAGCGCAGCACATCCGGCAGCAGCATCCGGATCTGCTGCGAGTGGCAGTTGTAGCACCCCTCACTCACGTAGAGATCGCGTCCGGTCAGTTCCAGCGGTGTGTAAACCTGCTGAAGTCGATCCTCGACATTCTTCGCGCGGTTCACGATCACCGTTGGGACGATCTGGATCAGCCCCCCAAGAACGACGGCCACAAAGGTCAACAAGGTGAACGGCAGGTAGTTCACGAGAAGTTTCTCATACCAATGCGACCAAGTCTTGTTGGCCTTCTGGAACTTTTTCACCGCAATGACCGCAAAGATCGCCGCGCAAAGGAGGGCCGCGAGATCGGCGTGAGGCGGCAAGAACAGCCACGCAAGGACGAGGAGAAGCCCGCCGAGCATGTAGCCAATCGGATCATTGATGAACGTCTCCGACATTGGCATCTGATCCTTTTCATGGCGCCGGAGCACTGCCACTTCACGAGTCTCATTCGTGGCCTTCCCAGCCCGGGCCGTCATCAGTAAGTTGAAGCCCATCAGGCACATGCCGATGAAGTAGAGCACCCCACCGATCACTCGGAAGAAGAGCGGCCACCAGATCGACTGCACCGTTTCCAGGAAGTTCGGATACTGAAGCGCAGTTCCAGCCTCGTTGGTCGCATTGAGCATCAGCCCCTGCATGATGCCGGCCCACCAGAGGGCACCGACGTAGAACAGGATTCCAACCGTGCCGATCCAGAAGTGGAAGTTGGCCAGAGGGATGGAGTGAAGCTTGGATTTGTAGAGTCGTGGCGTGAGCCAGTAGAACAGGCCGGCCGCCATGAAGCCGTTCCAGCCCAGCGCCCCCGAGTGAACGTGCCCCACCGTCCAGTCCGAGTAGTGGGAGAGCGCATTCACTGCCCGGATCGAAAGCAAGGGTCCCTCAAAGGTGGACATTCCGTAAAAGGTGACCGCCGCAATGAAGAACTTCACGACCGGATCAGTGCGGAGTTTGTCCCAAGCTCCGCGCAAGGTCAGCAGACCATTGAGCATCCCACCCCAGGATGGTGCCCAGAGCATCAGGCTGAAGAACATGCCCAAATACTGGAGCCAAACAGGCAAGGATGTGTTGAGCAGGTGGTGGGGACCCGCCCAGATATAGATGAACACCAGAGACCAGAAGTGGACGATTGACAGCCGGTAGGAATAGACCGGACGATTCACTGCCTTGGGCAGGAAGTAATACATGATCCCGAGGATCGGAGTCGTGAGGAAGAACGCCACGGCGTTGTGGCCATACCACCACTGCACGAGGGCATTCTGCACTCCAGCGAAAACCGTGTAGCTATGCGTCCAACTTGTCGGGATCGACAGGTGGTTCACAATGTAGAGCATCGCGATGGTGATGATCGTCGCGATGTAGAACCAGAGCGCCACGTAGAGCGAAGGCTCGTTCCTCCTCTGCAGGGTCAGAAAAAAGTTCAGCGCAAAGACAACCCAAATGAGCGCCACCGCGAGATTGATCGGCCAAATGAGCTCCGCATACTCCTGCCCCCGAGTCAGCCCCAGGGGCAGAGTGACCGCCGCCGAGACGATGATCAGTTGCCAGCCCCAAAAGTGGATCTTTGACAGAAGGTCCGAAGCCATCCGCGCCTTGCAGAGGCGCTGCGTGGAGTAGTAGATCCCGGCAAACATCATGTTGCCAACGAAGGCGAAGATGACCGCATTGGTGTGCAGCGGACGCAACCTTCCGAACGTCAGGAATGACGTGTCAAAATTCAGGAAGCGGAAATTCATCTGCGAGGCGATGAGAATCCCCACCAGCATGCCCACGAGTCCCCAAATGATGGAGGCCCACATGAACTGGCGGACAGTCTTGTCATCGAATTCGATGACGGTCTTGGTCGTGTTGGTATCGGTCATAAACGCGTTGAGGGGTGACTATCGGGTCCGTTTTTCACGGTTGGACGGGCGTTGAACCGGCCCGTCATCCAGCGGAAGCAGAGCGTCTTGCTCCATCGACCTGCGCCCCTTCTGAGACCGCTCACCCAAGTAGAGGAGAGCGAAGAGCACGGCGAAGAGCAGGCTCATGAAGATGGTGACAGCAAAGACTTCCATTAGGGGGATGGGTTTCGGCAGGAGGTGCCCGCACGACTGGAGTAAAGCCCAGCCTCAATTCACCTGCTCAGCGTGCCTTGTTTTAGGCTGAGCGGATCTTGTGAGCCAAGAATGGACCATTCGTCTGCAAGACCTCCTGAAATCTGAAAAGATCATTCACGGTTCAGGCCGAATGCCGATTTACAGGCATACCGCTGCGTGGTATGACAACCCTCCTATGTTTCGAATCGCGTTCCTTCGCCTGATCCTCTGCGCCTCACTCGCGATGTCTTTAACGAGCTGCCAGATGTTGGGCAGTGTTCTAAAGCTTCCCTTCAGCATCCTGGGTGGCCTGACGGGTGCAAGCCGCGGCCTTCTTGGCGAGGCTGATACGAAAAGTGACCCCGCCACCCGCGCTGCCGAGATCGAATCCAGAGGTGCCTATTCAGGCCAACCCCTGCCATCCATTCTCGAAGCCGACCGCGTCGCCATGCGACCATCCGCCAAACTTCCGTGAGGGACTGGACTCAGATCCGCCAGGAATTCCCGATTCTGGACCAGACCGTCCAGGGCGCGCCTCTGATTTACTTCGACAACGCGGCCACCAGCCAAAAGCCGACGCCGGTGATGGCGGCGCTGGATCACTACTACAAGTGCGACAACGCCAACGTGCATCGTGGCTTGCACGAACTCAGCGCCCGGGCGACCGACGCCTACGAAGACGCACGGGCGAAGCTCGCCAAGTTCATCGGGGCCGGCTCCCCCACAGAGATCGTCTTCACCCGAGGCACCACCGAGAGCATCAATCTCGTCGTTCACGGCTGGGCCGCGCATCATCTGAATTCCGGAGACGCCATCCTTCTCACGGAGATGGAGCACCACTCCAATATCGTCCCTTGGCAATTGCTGGCACAGACTAGGCAACTCGAACTGCGTTTCGTCCCATTGCTCGACGATGGAACCCTCGACATGGAGGCCTTTGATCGACTGCTCGATGCCAAGGTCAAACTCGTCGCCTGCGTTCACATCTCCAATTCCCTCGGCACGATCAATCCCGTCAACGAAATCTGCCGCAAGGCTCGCGAGATCGGAGCGCTCAGCCTGATCGACGGGGCCCAGAGTGCGGGTCACATTCCAGTGAACGTCCAGAGCATTGGCTGCGACTTCTTCGCTTTCTCGGGACACAAAATGTGCGGACCCACCGGTATCGGAGCTTTGTTTGGCCGCCCCAAAATCCTTGAGTCCATGCCACCGTGGCAGGGAGGTGGGGAGATGATCAGCCGCGTCACATTGGAGGGCAGTCAGTTCAAATTGCCGCCCTACCGCTTCGAGGCAGGCACCCCCAACATTGCCGGAGCCATCGGCTGGGGAGCCGCCGTGGACTACCTGAACCAGATCGGTATCGACGCCATCGATACCCGCGCGAGTGAGCTGACGACGCATGCGTTGACGCGTCTTCCCGAAGTGCCAGGAGTGCGCATTCTGGGTCCTATGTCATCTCGCGGTTCCTTGGTCAGCTTCGCTTTGGATGTCGCTCATCCGCACGATCTCGTCGAATTCGCCAACAGCCGCGGTCTCGCTCTTCGAGGCGGTCATCACTGCACCCAACCCGTGATGCGCCGGTTCAAGGTTCCCGGCACGGCCCGCGCCAGCTTTGCGTTCTACAACACCCTTGAGGAGATCGATGCCATGATTGACATCCTCCTCGACGCCCGGAAATTCTTCGGCTGATGTCCCTCCCTGCCGATCTACGCGACCTTTACCAACAGGTCATCCTCGACCATTCCCGGAACCCCCGGAACCATGGCCAGCTTGAGGGCGACTGCCTCCATGCCCACGGTGACAATCCCTCCTGTGGCGACGAGGTGGATGTCTGGGTGAAGCTCGACGACGCAGGTGCCATCTCGAAAATCCTCTTCAGCGGCCAAGGCTGCGCCATCAGTCAGGCATCGGCCTCCATGATGACCCAGAAGATCAAGGGCAAGTCCCGATCAGAAGCCGCGTCACTCACCGAGGACTTTCGCCGCATCGTCACGGGTGATGGCGAGGCATCCGATGCCGACCAGCTCGGTGAACTCCAACTGCTCGAAGGCGTTCAGAAATTCCCGCAGCGCGTCAAATGCGCGATGCTTGCTTGGCGCGCGCTCGAGCAGGCCCTTCAAAATTCGGAGGCCTGACGATGCCGGAACTGCCCGAAGTCGAAACCACGCTCCGTGGCGTCTGGCCTCACTTGCGGAACCGCCGCATCTCCGAGGTGATCGTTCGCGACAAGCGTCTCCGCTGGCCGATTCCGGATGCCGTCCACGATCTCGAAGGCCACTTCGTCGAAACCGGTCGCCGCAGGGGGAAATACCTCCTTTTTGGTTCCGACCACGGCACGCTCATGATTCATCTCGGCATGTCCGGCAGCCTCCGGTTGACCGAGGCCGCCACCGAGTTCCGCAAGCACGATCACTTTGCGCTTGGCCTGGATTCGGGCAAGCAACTCCGCCTCCACGATCCCCGTCGATTTGGGACGGTCCAATGGATCACGGGCCCGCCCGATCAGCATCCCCTGCTCTCCAAGCTGGGCCCCGAACCCCTGAGCGAGGACTTCACCGCAGACGACCTCCACGCTAGACTTCGCGGCAAACAGGCCTGCATCAAACAGGCCATCATGGACTCCCATCTCGTCGTCGGCGTCGGCAACATCTACGCCTGCGAATCCCTCTTCATGACCGGCATTCGCCCGACCAAGCCCGCCGGAAAGGTCTCCAAACCCCGCCTCACAGCGCTGGTCGATGCCATCCGGGAGGTGCTCCAAGCCTCCATCGAGATGGGCGGCACCACCCTGCGCGACTTCCTTCGCGAGGACGGACAACCCGGCTACTTCAAGCAAACGCTCCGCGTCTACGACCGCGAAGGTCAGCCCTGTCTCCGCTGCGACGGCACTATTCGCCGCGCCGTCATTAGCCAGCGCTCCACCTTCTACTGTCCCAAGTGCCAACGTTGATTTCGGATTGGCAAAGTTGTGCTCCAAATGATTGAAGCCGCCGCGTTCTCTGGCTAGCATGTCCCATGTCCACCGAACTCCCCCCTCTCCGCAGCCCACAGGATCTTGAGCGTGTTCTGGAGTTTGAATTTGTCCGGGCCACCGAAAACGCCGCCCTCCAAGCCATTCACTGGCTGGGTCGCGGAGAAAAGGAACTCGCCGATGCCGCCGCTTGCTCCGCCATCTACGGGGTTTTTGACATCTTGGACATTCGGGGAGAGGTCGTCATCGGCGAGGGCATCAAGGATGAAGCCCCCGGCATCTTCGTTGGAGAGCACTTGGGGACCTGGAAAGAAGGCAGCCCTCGTTTCAACATTGCCCTCGATCCCATCGACGGCACCTCGAACATCGCCAAAGGCATGCCCAACAGTATCGCCGTCATCGCCGCCGCCGAGATTCCTGAAGGCGCGCCGCCCGCGATGAAGAGCATCCCCAGCTTCTACAGCCACAAAATGGCCTATGGCCCCGAGGTGAAAAAGGCGCTCGCCGCTGCGGGCAATCCCTGCCTCCTCGACATGCCCATGGGCAAGGTGATCGACTTCGTCGCCGAAGCCCTCGGCAAGCACTCCCGTGACGTCGTCGTCGTCACCATGGACCGCCCCCGCCACGCCCAGATCATCCAGGAAATTCGCGAGGCAGGTGCTGCTCTCCGCATGATCATGGATGGCGACATCGCCGCCGCCGTGGCTCCCTCCATGCCCGACCCCAGCGTCGATCTCTACGTCGGCATGGGCGGCTCGCCGGAAGGCGTTCTTGCCGCCGCCGCCCTGAAGTGCCTCGGCGGAGACATGCAGATGCGCATGTGGTTTCACACCGAAGAGCACCGCGCTGAAGTTGCCCAAGAGTGCAGTGCCGAGGACATGACCCACGTCTTTCATGCCGACGACCTGATCCTCGGTGAAAGCGCCCTGTTCTGCGTCACGGGCATCAGCGACAGCCCGCTGCTCCCCGGAGCCAAACTCACCGGTCATCACATCGAGACTCACTCCCTCCTCATGCGTTCCCGCAGCGGCACCGTCCGCCGCATCCACGCCACGCACAATCTGGATCGGAAGGTCGTCCCCATCCGCGAAGTGAAAGCATAGACAACAACCGAAGTCGCGCCAGCGTCTTGGACTGCGGTGACCCGGCATCGCTTTCGAAAGCCAGAGGATACAGGCCAGGGCCCCAAGGCCTCCGCAGGCCCTTCACCGAACCAAAAGCGGCGGCAAGCCGCTCGCACTCCAAGACGCTTCGCGACTTCCAGCGACAACCGCAGTCGCGCCAGCGTCTTGGACTGCGGTGACCCGGCACCGCTTTCGAAGGCCAGCAGAGTCGGTGCCGCATTCTATTCTCCAAAGGCCGAGCTGCGGCGTTTTGGATTCCGCCCAAAGAAAGGCGAAACGACATCCGCGCAGAACCATGACAGTCGGCCTGCGATCCCGCACAGGGGACTGTGCGGACCACCCGACAAGGACTCATGGACAACAAAAAAGCCCCGCCAGCAGAACTGACGGGGCTTTTCACATTCAATGGCTCTGGACGAATCAGGACCAGCCATGCGCATCGCGCACCTTGATCATCGCCTCGAGAATGGCGTTCCAAGTCGCAGGCGTTTCGAGCGTGGCGTTCGGGAACATGCAGCCATCCCAGCAGATGTGCTTGATGCCGCGTGATGCCGCATCTTTCAGCCAGTAGCCGGAGGCCTTGGTGATGTCGAGCTTGCCATTCGGATCATCCGCAGGGCAATGCTTGCCCGTCTTGTCATGCGATCCCGCACCGTGAACCGTGCCGTCGTTTTGAGCGACGTGGAAGTCGATCGTCCAGGGACGAAGGGCGTCCGTCATCTTCTCGTAGGCGGCCCAGAATTCTTCATCCGTGTAGCCTTCCTTCAGCAGCGCATGCTCAGGGGCATTGTAGCCGAGGAGGAAGAGGTAGGTGTGGGCCAGATCGGCTTGGAAACCGAGTGTCTCAGGCATCCCCACACCCTCAAGGATGTCGAGCATGTCCTTCCAGCTGTGCATTCCGGCCCAGCAGATTTCCCCTTCAGCCGCGAGACGTTCGCCATGATCCGCAGCGATGGCCGCAGCCTTTTTGAAAGTGTCGATGATGCGGGCTTGGTTCTTCGCAGAATCCTCGCGCCACTTGGCCACCCCAAACTCCGCCGAGTCGATCCGAATCACGCCACCTTTGCGGACGCCGTGCTCGTTGAAGACCTTCGCGATGCGGCAGGCCATCTTCACGGAGTCGAGAAACTTCCCGACCTGAACATCGTCGCCCATGGCGGAGTCACCCACGGTACCGGGCCAGATCGGTGCCACCAAAGACCCGATGTCGAAACCTTTGCTGGCCACCAAATCCGCGATCTTCTTCAGTTCGTCGTCGCTCGCATTCGGGTCGGTGTGGGGCAGAAAGAGGAAGTAGTCGATGCCGTCAAATTTCTGTCCGTTGACTTCAGCGGCGGCCGTCAGGTCGAGCATGTGCTCCAGGCTGATCGGGGGTTCCTGGCCTTCGTCAGTGCCTTTGCCAACGAGTCCGGGCCACATGGCGTTGTGGAGTTTGGGGAGGGTATTGCTCATGGTCTAATGGATGTAGTTTTTTTGAATTTCCGAGTCAGGCGGAACCTCAGAATAACGACCCGCACCCGGAACGCACGAAAAAAATCGAACCGGAAAAACAGAATGCCATGCCGCCCTTCGGCAGAGCGACACTCGACCACAGCCAGTCCGTTCGAGGCCGGAAACACCGCCCCATTCGCCACCTGCCCGGAAACGCCGCCTCGCGGAGCAGTGATTGAAACTTCACTCCACCGGGAGGCGCGTTACGCCTTGCCCAGCAGCATGGCCATGAGCTCCTGCGTGCGGCTGACCATCCGGTGAGGATCGTCGAGCAATCCGGCGGACAGCAGCGCGTTGTCCAGAATCTGGCCCGCGATCAAGCCAGCGCTTTCGGGCTCTGTCGCCTTCGCGACCGCCAATTTCCGGATGATCTCGTTCTTGGGATTGATCTCCAAAATCACCTTCACCGCGCCGACCTCGTCCTTGTTCATGGCCTTCATCATCTGGCGCATTTGAGGCGTCAGCTCGCCGTCGGGCGTCAGCACGAGTGCAGGCGCACCGCCCAGGCGCTTGCTGGAGCGCACACTCTCCACGCCGGATGCTCCCAGCGTCTCCTTGAGCCAGTCACAGAGCTGCGTGGCTTCTTCGTCGCTGAGGGCTTCGCCCCCGGCCGTCGCGTCTTCACCCAGATCCACCTTGTCGGAGTTCACCGCCTGGAGCGGCTTGCCCTCAAACTCGTGGAGCGATGACACCACATATTCATCAATGGCTTCGAAGAGATACAGCACCTCGTAACCCTTGTTTTTGAATCCCTCGACATACGGACCCGATTCAATCGCACCACGCGAAGGGGCCACCTGATAGTAGATGGCCGTTTGATCTTCCTTCATCCGGCTGATGTACCCCGCCAGCGAAACGGTCTCGCCGGGCTCCGTCATGGAAGACTCGAAGCGCAGCAGCTTGGCCACCGCATCCCGGTTCGCGAAGTCGCTGGCCACGCCCTCTTTGAAGAAGCGGCTGAACTTCTTGTAGAACTCATTGTACTTCTTCGGATCCTCGGTCGCCTCCTTGTCGAGATGCTTGAGCAAGCGCTTGCTCACCACCTCGCCCAGCTTCCGCACCAGAGCGCTGTCCTGCATGGACTCGCGGGAGATGTTCAAGGGCAGGTCCTCGCTGTCGATCACGCCGCGCAGGAAGCGCATCCACTCGGGCAGCAACTTCGGAGGATGCGGATCGATCAGCACCTTCTTGCAGTAGAGGGCCACGCCCGGCTCCGTCTGGCCCATGCCAAAGATCTCCATGTTCTCCGAGGGCACGAACACCAGCGCGTTGATCGTCAGCGGCGCATCGGCCTGGAAGTGCAGGCGATAACTCGGCTCGTCGAAGCTCTTCGTGGCGAATTTGTAGAACTCCCCGTACTGCTCCTCGGTGATCTGATCTTTGCTCTTCAGCCAAATGGCATCCACCGTGTTCACACGCTCGCCATTCAGCAGGATTGGGAACCCGACGAAGTTCGAGTACTTCCCGAGCACCGCCTTGATTGTGGACTCGGTCGCGAACTCCTTCGCGTCTTCCTTCAGCTTGATGACGATCTTCGAGCCGCGCTGCTGGCCCTCGGCCTCATCGATCGTGTAGCTGCCTGCACCCGTGCTCGTCCACACCAGATGCTCGCCATCGTTCTTCCAGCTGTGCGTGTACACACTGACCTCATCGGCCACCATGAACGCACTGTAGAAACCCACGCCAAACTGGCCGATCAGGCTCGCCTCGCCGTCCTGCTTGGCATTCTTCAGCGCCTCCGCGAAGGCCTTCGAACCCGAGTGGGCGATGGTGCCCAGATTCTCCACCAGTTCCTCACGCGTCATGCCGATGCCGTGATCCGCAATCGTCAGCGTGCCGGCTTCTTCGTCGGTCGTGATCGAGATGTTGAGCTCCAGATTCTCCTCGAAAATGTCCCGCTCGGTCAGCTTCGTCAGGCGCATCTTTTCGAGCGCATCGGACGCGTTCGAGACCAGCTCGCGCACAAAGATTTCGCGATCCGTGTACAGGGAATGAATGACAATATCGAGGACCTTTTTGACCTCAGCTTGGAATTCATGGGTAGTACTCATAGATGTCAGTGGATGGGTTTTATCGGTTTGGGGGTGGCGAGAATAGTCCAACAAGCCGCCCTGTCAAAACCCAGCCCCGTTTTCCTCAACCGTTCCGGGTTCCGGGTTCCGTGCTCAGCAATCCCCACACGCAACTCCCCGTCTCCCCGTCTCCCCGTCTCCCCGTCTCCCCGTCTCCCCGTCTCCCCGTCTCCCCGTCTGATTGTCTCCCAGTCTGATTGTCTGACCGTCCCCCGCCCCCTCAGCATTGACAACCCCACCCCGCCCTCCCAAGCTCGTTCCGGCAAATC